>QENA01000039.1 GCA_003331045.1 Candidatus Tokpelaia sp. JSC189 | reverse complement strand
TGTTGAAAACTCATCTGCCTTGGTGGCCAGAACCAGACGCATTGTCCAGGCCAGACCATGACATCGGTGTCCTTGCCCCATCTTTCATAAAAACTCAACACAATAGGCATAAACCACACACAATCTTAAAATTATGCCAATTCATTTCTTCTCTTCCTGATTTTTGTAATCCTGAAAATGGAGTAAGTGGATCCCATGTATCTTATCTGACAGGCTGGGCACGCATAGATTTTTCTGTTGCTCCAAGAAATCTGTTATGATTTCGACTTATTACCGTTTTGGTTTCTGGTGTTTTTCCATCAGATTTATAATATCATTGATATTCATGGGATTGCAGAATGTATCGCTTTGCAGATAGTCACAGTGGGCGTCTTTTAGTAGAAGTGCAGTATCTTGGTTTTGGACACCATCCGCAATAACATGAAGGTCTAGGTCATGAGCCATCCTGATTAATGATTTGAGCACAACTTTCTGGTTTGGTTTTTCGCCGTTGAAAACAGAATGATCAAGCTTGACCATGTCAAATGGAAAACGCGAAAAATAGTCGAGCGATGAATAGCCTGTCCCGAAATGATCAAAGACAAGTCCGATGCCAAATTTTTTGAGGCGCTGGGAGAGTGAAAGAACAAGCTCCGGATTTTGGATCAGGACTGTTTCTGATAATTCGATCTGCAATTGACCTTCTTCCAGCGGCGTGCGCACTAAGATCGACTGAAGGCCGTTAAGTAGCTCTTGGTGGATAAGCTGCGTGCTGGGAATATCAATTGACATAAAGCACTTCTGTCCCGTGAAATGTTCACTGACAAAAGCAATATCAACCGAGGCCCGCGACAGTGCAAAGCTCATGATTGGCATTATAAGGTCAGCATTTTCAGCCGCAGCAATAAAGTCTTGCACAGGCAAGATGCCACGTGCGGGATGATTCCATTGTAGTTTTGCCTCTAGCCCGACAATTGAAGCATCCGATATTTTGAATACGGGATGGTAAATAACTTCTAAGTCCCTGTTTGTGAGTGCTTGACGCAGAGCTTTTTCCATTGAATTTTTTTCAATGCCAAGTGTACGGAAAACCGGCTGAAAGGGTTCAATACGATCACCGCCGTTGTATTTGGCATGATACATAGCAAGAATTGCATCATTAAGGCGCTCTTCGGCGCGTATCTCTTCTCCTTTCCAAGGCAGGAGGCCGATGGATGGGGTAAGCCGAATTTCACGCTTGGCAAAAGTGATTGGCATAGAAAGCGTTTTCTTGAGAGCAATGCTGAAAGATGCTACTTGCGATAACTCATTTTGTGAAAGGAGCAGAAAGGCAAAGCGGTCTGCCGATAGTCGGCAGAGGGTATCAAGTGGTTTCAAGTGTCGGCTTAGCCTGCGTGCAATGATCAGCAGAAACGTGTCACCAACCGAAATGCCGTAACGCTGGTTAATAGCTCGAAAGTTATCGAAATCAATAACCAACAGTGTCGGGCGGATATTTTTATCAATAACTGCAATATTGCAGTAATTCTGCAACCGGTCGAGAAAAAGCTGCTTGTTGGGTAGGCCAGTTAAATTATCCTGGATGGAATTCTGCAAAAGACTTTCTTCCGCCCGTTTGAGCTTTGTCACGTCCATCATCATGCCAACACAACGGATAATTTCACCATCAGCTCCGATAACCGGTCGTGCATGCAAGGAAAACCAGCGGTACTGCCCATCGCCCGAACGCAGACGGAAGGTTTCCCCCAGACGTCCACTGCGGGCATCAAGAACTAAATCAAGTGCAATCCGAAAGCGGTCCTTATCTTCCGTATGCATAGCCGGAAGCCAGTTGCGCATGGGGCCGGTTAATGTCTTAGCGCCTGAGCCAAGGTAAAGCGTAAGATCAGGGCTGGTGGCCACCCGGTCGCGTAACACATCCCAGTCCCAGACTACATTATCTGTACCCATGACAGCCAATGCCTGTCGTTCAAGATCGGAAAACAGGCCCTGGTTAATCCCATCGCCGGAAAATGCATGCTGCATGACCGTAAAGCCAATAAGAAGAACAATCAGAACGAGTCCGCCCGCAAGGGCCGGCTGTACAATATCATTATCAAGACGGCCTGTTATGGCTGCATATGCACCTACTAGCCAGAGTATGATGAGTAGCCATGTTGGAATAAGCATGATGGCGCGGTCATACCCACAAAAAGAAAGATATCCGATCAGGATAATGCCTGTAATTGCTGTTAGGCCCAGAGAAAGCCGAGCAATGCCAGCAGCATGCGTGGGATCAAAAACCGCCAGTCCACCAAGACCGCATAAAGCCAGAATCCATAGAAATGCACCGTAACTAAAGTGGTAGTGCCAGCGGTGTAGGTGTAGATAGATAAAAAGAAAGATGAGGATACTGGTTGCAAGTGCTACTTCCGTGCTTGCTCGCCATATTGGTTCATGGTCAGGCGCAATCTCGAAAAGCTTGTTGAGAAAGTTGAAGTCAACACAGATATAGGCAAGCACAGCCCATGCAAAAGCTGCCGTTGCAGGGAAAAGCGAAGTGCCCTTGACGATAAAAAGAATTGTCAGAAGCAAGGCAAGCAAAGCTGAAATACCAAGCAATATGCCGCGGTATAATGTATAAGAGTTGATTGTATCCTTATAAGCTTCCGGCTCCCAGAGATAAAGCTGTGGGAGTTTTGCAGAGCCAAGTTCTACCACAAGAGTGATAATTGCACCGGGATTGATGGTTAGGCGAAATACGTCGGAATTCGAAGCGGCATATCGCCGGTCAAGTGCAAATCCTTCGCTGGGGGTGATGGATTGGATACGGATTGAACCGAGATCCGGCTCCAGCAGGCCTGATCTGGCTAGGCGATAGTGGGGCGCAACAATAAGGCGGTCAATTTGTTCATCTGTTGGGTTAGTTATTGAAAAGACAGCCCAGTTCCCTGCAGGATGCTCACCATTTGCCTGCACCTCGATACGGCGCACAATACCATCGGGCCCTGGTACTGTAGATATCTGAAAGCTTTTGCCTTGATTAAGAAAAATTTGCACTGCGCGCGAAAGATCAAGGGCTGTGTCATCGGCCGAAATTTTTATAAGATTAGCCGCATGTCCGGTTGTATGCATGAAAACGGCAAATATGAAAAACGTACAGAACAGCCAAGACAGTTTCACGATCTGGAAACCTTGCATATAGCTTGTTATCCGGGCACTTTTAAAAAGAATATCGGCAAGAAAGGGTATCGAAGGCACATTTGACATAGATCGAAAAAAATCCTTTCTCGCCTTTGAGTTCAAGCGGTATAAAATAATTTCATTTTAGCAGCAATCATGACAATTTTTAGCCACGGAAATATTTTCTGCAGAGAATAGTGGCAGCATTCAGTTATAGAAGAGCATATATATCATGGCATATTTGTATGGTTTTGTTGCATGTATTGGTTTGTGGCGAATGGAAATGCAAGAAGGGTGATTGATGGCTTGGAATTGATCTTACAGATTACGCATGATATTATATTCAACAATCCATTAAACTTGCATTCGATGAACAAAAAACCGGTTAGCCTTAGATCTTTCATGATATGTGATGAAAATGCCTGTCTTATCAGAATATTTGATGATCGCCTGAAGTTGTGAGCCGGCTTTCGATCTCATCAAAGGGCATCAGTTCATCAGCTTGTCCGACAACAGCCAGTGTCGGCTTTGTATCAAGAAATAGCAGCTGAGCAAGGTCACTTAGCTGCTCGGATGTTACAAGTGCTAGCCGTTCAGACAGTTCGTAGTCAGGAATTAGGCGACCATAAAGCAGGATTTGCCGAGCGATATGGTTGACTCGGCTGACCGAGCTTTCCTGCGTCATAACAAGATTGGCATGATGCTGCGCCTTGGCGCGGGTCAGTTCTTTTTCATCAATATAGTCAGCGATCTTATGTAATTCATCCAGAATGATAGGTATAAGCTTTGCAAGTCCGTCCCTACCTGTGGCGGCATGAATACCGAAAAGCCCAATATCTGAAAATCCCCAGTTAAAGGCGTAGATAGAATAGCAAAGCCCCCGTTTTTCACGCACCTGTTGAAAAAGGCGCGAGGACATACCGCCGCCTATGATTATTGATAGAAGCTGTGAGACATAAAAATCGGGCATATGGTAGGCACGCCCTTTAAAGCCAAGCAGAACCTGAGTCTCGATGAGATCGCGATATTCGCGGAAATCACCGCCGATATAATTGGCCGGTTCTGGCAAAGGCGACAGGGTGCTGGCAGAGAAAGTTCCAAGCTTTTGTTCAATTTCACGTATAAAGATTTCATGGTCAACAGCACCGGCCGCAACAATAACCATGCGGTCGGGAGTGTAGTGAGTCTTCATAAATAAATGCAGATCATCGGATGAAAAGCCCTTAACTGTTCCTGCAGTACCAAGAATTGGACGGCCGATCATCTGATACTGAAAAGCTGTCTCCGTAAAATGATCAAAAACAATATCATCTGGCGTATCATGAGCTGCGCCAATTTCCTGAAGGATAACCTGCTTTTCACGTTCAAGCTCGTCAGAATCAAATTTTGGATTGGTGATAATATCGCAAAGAATATCAATCGCGAGAGGCATGTCATCACGTAGGACATGGGCGAAATAAGCAGTTGTTTCCACATTGGTCAGTGCATTGATTTCTCCACCTACATTCTCAATATCTGTCACGATACGAAGGGCAGAGCGGTTATTAGTGCCTTTGAAAGCCATATGTTCCAGCAAATGGGCTATACCATGCTGGCTAGTTGTCTCATTGCGTGAACCGACTTTGATCCAGATTCCTAGGGCAATACTCTCGATCTGTACCATTCTATGGGTCGCAACTATCAAACCGTTGCTTAATCGACTGATATCAACACCCATCATCATAAACTCCTGCTTATTTGTTGCCCGTGCTGCCGGGTTTGTTTTGCGGGGCATTTCCCAAATGATGTCAATCAATTTGGCTAATGGATTTTATGGTGTTTGGTTAAGAAAATTCTCATCTTACTGAGGCTCATAGAGACTAGTACAGCCTTGAAATGTTTTTCAAGCCCATTACCGGCATCATGCTATAAAAAACGAATCACCATTTATTATTTACATGGGATTGCTCCGAAATAAATGCCTTCACCTCTTTTTCATCATTTGGCAATATTTCAAAATGTTCTTTTCTCTGCATTAGATCAGCGGTCCATTGCGGTAATTGCGGTGTTTTTCCGCAAGCATTGTGGATAGCATCCGGAAACTTGGCCGGATGTGCTGTTGCCAGCACGACCATAGGCACGTTCGGATCAGCATATTCACGGCCAACCTTGATGCCGACTGCTGTATGCGGATCAGCAAGATAGTTGTTCTGTTCATAAACTTTTCGGATTGTTTCTGCGGTTTCAGCCATTGTGCAGCGCCCTGCTGAAAAAAGCGCTGCTATGCGGGAGTGCTGTGCCGCATCAAGCGAAAAACGCCCTGCTTGACCAAGACTTGTCATAGCATTACGGATAAGAGCTGTATTGCGGTCGCTCGTTTCAAATAGCAGGCGCTCAAAATTAGAAGAAATTTGGATATCCATCGATGGCGAGGTTGTATAGATAATTTCTTTTGTTTCATAAATACCGCTTTTCAGCGTGCGTGCGAGGATATCATTGTCATTGGTAGCAATAATAAGCCGCGCAGTCGGCAAACCCATGCGTGAAGCAATGAATCCTGCTAGGATATCGCCACAATTGCCTGTCGGCACGCTGAATGAAACAGCCCTGTCAGGTGCACCAAGGGAGATGGCCGCAGAAAAATAATAGACAATCTGCGCCATGATGCGTGCCCAGTTGATGGAATTAACCCCCGAAAGGGCAAGCCCATCGCGGAATTTGTGGTCATTGAACATGGCTTTGACAAGAGCTTGACAATCATCAAAATTTCCATCAATTGCCAGTGCATGCACGTTAGAGGCGTCATTGCTGGTCATTTGCCGCTGCTGAACTGGAGAAATCCGTCCTTTAGGGAATAATATGAAGATATTAGAGCGTTCCCGATTGGAGAATGCCTCAATTGCTGCCCCTCCTGTATCGCCTGAGGTTGCACCGATAATTGTCGCGCGCTTATCTTTCTGTTCAAGGATATATTCCATCAAGCGACTGAGAAACTGCATGGCCACATCCTTAAAGGCAAGAGTTGGTCCATGAAAAAGCTCTAGGATAAATTCGTTGTTTCCGGTCTGAACCAGCGGACATATTGCCGGATGATGAAAGGTTGCGTAGGCTTCATCAATCATGGTGTTAAAATCAGTGCGCCTGATATTCCCTTCCGCAAACGCCCAGAGAATAGTTTTGGCAATGGCAGGATAGGATTTTCCCCGCAAATCTCGGATGGCACTGGAGGAAAGTTGTGGAAATGCTTCGGGCAGATAAAGACCACCATCACGGGCAAGTCCTGTCATGACTGTATCTGCAAATCCCAGAACTGGGGCTTCGCCACGTGTACTTACGTATTTCATATCTGCTATAATTCCTGTCATATCATCTACGTTGGAAGCTGTTCATCTTTTGACAGGATTTTTGTCTCTTTTGCAATTGGTGATCTTGCTAGATCTGAAGAAATTTTTGCAAAATCCAATGCTCGGATGTTTGATGGGGGAAATGCAGGCCTGCTTGATAGGTAAAAACAGGAAATAAATATATCATGTTAATTGTGGTGTCTAAATATTAAAGCAGGCATCTTTTAAAGTACAGGAAAAGTCATTCTATTTAGAGAGGCCATAGAGCCAAGGATTACAAAATCCGAGATTAATTGCCTGTTACCCTGTTGTAGGGTTTGATGGAAATGCTCCCTTTCAACTATACTGCTTATGTGCATGATGGCGACGGAAAATCGAAAATTTATCAAGGGGGCTTTCAATGATCTGATACGTGCCAGCTGCTATGCGCAAGATAGGCTAAATGTGCAGGGAAGTGCTCTGGGGCGTTTTCCGCTTGCAGTCAGTCGGGCAATGGTGGAGTAGATATCGTTTCAGGAGAGATGATTTGAATTATTCAGTCCAGTGTTCCATAGTTTCAATCACAGCCGGCAAATCTATGTGTTGGGATATGGTTGTTTCTGCGCCAGCTTTCATCAGGGCATCTGCCAGTCCCAGCCAAGCGTGGCTTCCACCCGTAAAACCCACAACCCGCATACCTGCGTTTTTTGCTGCTGTGGCTCCGTGAACAGAATCTTCAAGAACAATAACATTGGCCGGACTAACCTGGTATTGTTTCGCTGCATAAAGGAATACATCCGGTGCAGGTTTGCTGCGCATAGTGCCGACTTCGGGCGCGGAAAAGATACACTTTTCAAAAAGATCATAGAGACCTGTCAAAGTCAACATCGTTCTGATGTTTGCGCTGGCCGAATTTGAACAGACGCAATAGGGCAGATGAAGGCGTTCAATACTCTGCCGTACGCCGTCAATCGGGATCAGGTCGGTTTTGATCCGTTCTATGAACAAATCCTCAGACAACTTAATCAGGTTGGCAGAGATTGGTATGTCAGTCTCTTGTTCGATTGCTTTCAGTGTATCGGTCAGAACCAATCCGGCATATCGTTCTGCTAATTTTTCTGCTGTTATCGTATAGCCGCTTTTTGTAAGCAGTTCTGCATTGATCTGGTTACTAAGGTATTCAGAATCAACGAGAACACCATCGCAGTCAAAAATAACGAATTCGGATTTTGACATAAGTCTGCCTATCTTTCCTTAAAAATAAAAAATGGACCAAACATTATTTAGCCGTTTTTGAAGAAAGTTGCGAGCTAGGAATGACGATTATTAGAAGAATTTTTGTCTATTTTAACGCCATCTTTACACTAAACGGTTATCATCTACGCTAGTTGTTTGAACTCAGTTTATTTGTGAGTATTCTGTATGCCTGTACATGATTCTATAAGTGAATTGGCTTGTGAAGTGCCTCAGCAAGAATGGCGCAACTGTATTCTGAAGGGGGATTGTGTTGCAGCACTTGAGCGGCTTCCTGCACATTCGATTGATGTTGTCTTTGCTGATCCACCCTATAATTTGCAACTGGAAGGTCAGCTGTACCGCCCTAATCATACCCTTGTTGATGCAGTGGATGATGGCTGGGACCACTTTGAAAGTTTTGCAGCCTATGATACTTTTACCCGTGCTTGGCTTCTGGCATGCCGGCGGGTTCTCAAACCGGGCGGCACATTCTGGGTCATAGGTTCCTATCATAATATTTTCCGTGTCGGCACTATCATGCAGGATCTCGGTTTCTGGCTACTGAATGATATTATCTGGCGCAAGATCAACCCCATGCCTAATTTCCGTGGTCGGCGTTTCCAGAATGCGCATGAAACATTGATCTGGGCCTTGCGTGATCAGAAGTGTAAGAACTATACTTTTAATTATGAAGCGCTGAAGGCAGCGAATGAAGATGTGCAGATGCGCTCTGATTGGCTGTTCCCGATCTGTACCGGAACAGAGCGGCTGAAAGATGAAAGTGGCCAAAAAATACACCCGACCCAGAAGCCTGAGGCACTGCTTGTCCGTATCATGCTTGCATCAACAAAACCGGGTGATGTCATTCTTGATCCATTTTTTGGCTCTGGCACAACTGGGGCTGTTGCCAGAAGGCTGGGACGCAATTTCGTTGGCGTTGAACGTGAAGATATTTATATCAAGGCGGCGTCAGAGCGCATTGCTGAGGTTGAGCCGCTTGGAAAAGTTGAACTGGAAGTGCTGAAGAACAAACGGGCAGAACCACGTATTACCTTTGTGAGCTTGATTGAAGCCGGTCTAATTAAGCCAGGCATGATGCTCTATGATAAAAAGAAACAGCACGCCGCTATTGTACGTGCTGATGGTACACTTGTTTATAAGGATAAAGCCGGCTCAATCCACATGGTCGGGCGCAAGGCGCAGCAGACGGAAAGCTGTAATGGTTGGGCCTATTGGCATTATGAGGAAGATGGTGAGCTTAAGCTGATTGATGGTCTGCGCATTCGCATCCGCACTGAATTGGCAAAAACGAGCGTATAGTTTAGGGCTCTCTGGCAGATTGGTTTTTCATTTTCTTGAAAGCGGTTGGGAGGGCTTTTGCCAAGGCTTTTTTCATCACGGTTGGCAGAGCTTCTCTATTCAACTCCTCTGTTCTGACCCACCAGCCATTTTTGCCACTGCTTTCGGCGAGGTTGTCTGCCATGTAAACCGACATGGAAAGGGTAAAATGGGTGAAAGCATGGATAATATCACCCCGATAGATCCAAGTCCCTGTAAAAGGGGCAAGTGACAAGTCTGTTTTGCTTGCCTTTGATGCAAAGTGGTTCGGAACTTCACTCATTCCGCCTAATAATCCTTTTTCTTGCCGTTTTTGCAGATACACGCGTCCATTTTCCGAGAGGGCAACAAAGGCAATACCGGTGCGCATCGATTTTTCTGTTTTTGGCATCTTGAGCGGAAAGTTTTCTGGTTCATCTGTTTCCAAGGCAAGACAGCTGTCATTGAGTGGGCAGATAAAACAACTCGGACGTTTGGGTGTGCAGATGGATGAACCGAGATCCATCATAGCCTGAGCAAAATCCCCCGGGCGATTATGCTGTGTTATCGCCTGCGTATGGGTCCAGATTTCTTTCTTTGCTGCGGGCAGTGCAATCCTAATACAGAACAGCCGTGAAACTATGCGCTCCACATTACCGTCAACAACCGCATGGGGTTTGCTAAAGGCAATGGCAGCGATAGCTGCCGCTGTATAGTCGCCAATTCCCGGTAGGGCACGCAATCCTTCCAGTGTCTGCGGAAAATGGCTGTCATGGTTGGCAACGATTTTATCAGCACAGGCTTTCAGGTTCCTTGCACGGGAATAGTAACCAAGTCCTGCCCATATCTTGAGAATATCATCCTGCGAAGCACGTGAAAGCGCTTTTATATTCGGCCATTGGTTAAGGAATCTTGTGAAGTAGGATTTGACCGCTTCAACTGTTGTTTGCTGCAGCATGATCTCGGAAAGCCAGATTTGGTAAGGATCTGGTTTTATGCCACTCGCCTGCTCTGCCGGTGTAACCCGCCAAGGGAGAATGCGATGATACCTATCATACCAGTCAAGAAGTTTGGAGGCGATCGTTTTCATGTTTAGCCAAAGAAAAGGAAGATTCCGAATAATCTTTTGATGTCATAGCTCTTGCAGGTCTCCGGGATCAATTATGCGGAAATCAAAGGTAAAGAAACATCATCAATTTTACATAATAGTAAAATATGGATTGTGGCAATATGCTTGTACAAGCAAGCTGTATTACTTCTCTTGAATTCCAAGGTTTTACAAGTTAACAGAATGGTAATCAGAGCCGATTCGACACATATCCTCACGACCGAGGTCCGCTAGCATCTGTGCTTATGTCCACAATGCAAACTGAGCAACTAGCTGCTGGTGGGGTGCAGTATTAGAGAACCTGATTAAGAAAATACATAACCGCTTTCAGAAATTCCTCATGATCACCGTTGGAAGAAAAGATTGCGATGTAAAATAAATAAATGTAAAAATCATACCACTCTTTATTAGATTAGTTGAAGGCACTGGATATGATTTCAAAGATGTGTTTGCATGCATATTATCATAAACGTGTCATTATAACAGGGAGAATATCATGTCACCTGATATTGAAACTAAAATCTAGATTGTAAACAAGCAGATTACAATCAATGTATGCCTAGGGAATAATTGGGATTTTTTGAAAAATGTGTCTTTGGCAAGTGACCTCAGAAATACTTAAAGTCAAGATTCTATTAGTCAATTGAAGTAGAATACGCTTAGGCGTGTCTGCATTTTAAGGGGAGCATAGGCATGTTAAAGTAATCGTGAAAGGTGCCCCGGTTTATATATGCTAGCTCATCATCGGTTTACTGTGATAATAGTATGTTTCATTTTTGCGGAAATGGCTCGTGTCGATCAGCCAGTTTCTTTAGTATGCTGCGGAATAAGGGACAGATTAAGGTTTTTGCCTTTAAATTCATGCCCGTGTTTATGGCTTAAAGGAATATGGGGCTAAATTTATTATGGCCTGTAGGGCGAGCTTGGCTTTTTACTGCTACGTTTAAGGATTAATTAGGTTTTACAACTATGGATATATCCAACCTGACTTCACTTTGCGGGTTTTATAAATGCTCTTGAATAAAAACCATCAACTTGCTAGGTAATGTGGGAAATGCATCCTATGCTGCCGGTAAATATTCCCTGCACTTGTTTTGTTATAAAAACTAGTGGCACAGGATCTAGAGGAGCGATCATAACAACGGTTGAGAAAGGCATGATAGATTTTTATTGATAGTTTCGTGGGTTTTATGGTCATTTGATGGAAAAAGACAAAACTGAAAGGGGTTTTTTTCCCCTTTCTGAGATGATATCAAAGATTGTTGATCCGATCTTGCGCCGGCGTGCAGGTTTTAATATTCAGCTACTGGAAAACTGGTCGGAAATTGTTGGCGCAGATGTTGCGGAAGCAACCCGACCTTTGAAAATTATCTGGCCGCATCGCATGACAGCGGATGATATATTTGAGCCAGCCATTTTGGTGATTGCGTGTGAGGGATTCTCAGCCATCCGGCTGCAACATGAAAGCAGCGAGGTTATTCAGAGGATCAATACATTTTTTGGCTTTGCAGCTATTGCACGGTTGAAGATTAAGCAAGAACCAGTACGATCTGCCAAGCAGTTTTCGAAGCAGCCTCTGATTCTTGATGAGAAGCAGAAGAAATGCTTGGAACAGCTTGTCGCAGACATTCAGGATGAAGAACTACGTTTGGCGCTGTTTAATCTTGGAAAAGGGATTTTGGGTGATAAAGACCGTAAGCAGAACAGAAGTTATATCAAAAACTTAAATCCTAATTCTCTTCATGAATGATTTTGTCGGTCAATTAGTTCCGGCTCATCGGGAGATATTTTAAACAGATTTTCTGCTTAAGCATTATGTCATGAGGGGAATATGTTTTTTTATGTTGAACTAGATCTGATAGAGTATCTCATGAGAGATTTGATAAAACGAAACGTTGTTTTCTCCCTTATAGCAGTTGCAGGGCTACTTCTGGGAGGGGGGATGGTTAATTCGCAGCCGGTCAAATCTGCCAGCAGTGTTGATCTTGCCAAGCTGATGCAACCGGGACCGTTAAACGATATGGTCGAGGGCAGTACCAATGCACCGGTTACCATTGTTGAATATGCATCCATTACGTGCAGCCATTGCGCTGATTTTTATCAGAAAACGCTTCCACAGATTCGGGAAAAATATGTTAAAACTGGTAAGGTGCGTCTGATTTTTCGCGAATTTGCCTATGATCCGCGTGCAGCAGCAGGATTTATGCTGTCACGCTGTGTGGCGGAAGACCGTTATTTTCCACTGATTCAGGTTTTATTTGAAAAGCAGGCGGAATGGGCTTTTGTGTCTGATGCTAAGTCGGCGCTTGCCAAGATTGCAAAATTTGCTGGACTTAATGATAAAAATTTTGAGGTCTGTCTAAAAAATCAGAAGATTCTGGATGGCCTGAATGCAACATTACAGCGCGGACGGGATGAGTTTGGTATTACCGTAACACCAACTTTTTTTATCAATGGCAAAAGGTATGAAGGGGTCCTGTCGCTTGGGCAGATGTCGGCAATTATTGAAAATCTGCTCAAATGATTTTACGATTCATACTTCTGTAATTAAAGGATGTATCCGGGCGGAAATTTATGGTTGCCACCCTCTTATTTCGCGCGAACGATTAGATTTTTGCTAGATAAAACGGTAATAATATGCCCTTGCCTGCTTCTTTTCCAATTTTAGTTGGCATTTCAGGCTAATAGCCTATGTATTTTGTCTATCGTATTTTTTGAAGTATTTTTCAGTCAGCCAAAGCCGGTTGATTTGAAAATGTCTTTGTTGAGCTGATGGACTTCATTAACTGAAAACGGGTTGATTAGGTGTTGTCGGGCTAAATGGTTGAGGTAAACAAGAACATATCTGTCTCGGGCACGGATAATGTGGTCTTCCAGGCTCTCGGCAACGCATCGTCGAGTACTTCGGTTGAGGCGACCCTTAATATTTCGATAATTTCCGGTTATTCAGCATCTCCTGCATTCATCAATGCCAATGAGCCGGCAGGTTTTGCGCAGAATCACGGACCATTCTAGCTTAGTTTAGCACAATCGATGGAAAAAGATATGCCAGTTGCTGTTTACAGACCAATCAACCAGCCTACCTGTCTTGCGTGAGGAGGTGTTAAAAGCACACAATATGCCCAACGTGAGGAAAAATTTTCTGCCTATGAAAATATCAGACAGTTAAACCTTAAAATTTTTATTTTGCTAATATACTAAATAAATTACGATTTGCTAGTAGATTAAGGGGAATTACAGCGGCGGAAGAAGCGGTTCCTGCCTATTTGCTAGTGCCTTGATTGAAGGAAAAGGGGCGCACATGTCAATGCCGTACAGGAAAACTCAGTCAACTTCTTAGTTCGCTGATTTTGGCACAGGCTGCGACGTTGGCGGAAATGCAAAAAGGTGAAGGTATTCCTTACGGCTACTGTTATCTGTTAATCTAGCGAAAAATGGGTTCCCTAAAATCCTTTGGTTTTTCAAAAATTTTATTTGGAGGTTGCTTTATTATTAGCTGCGATGCTTGATATTTTAGCGGTAGAAAAAATGTTAACCTTCACACGTTAAGTTGTGATTCCTTTATAGTTTATAACAGTGGCAGTTTTAAGAAATCTGTCAAATCTTGGTATTTTGAGTCTTATGCGTAATTTAAAGACAACCTTTTTTCAGACCACTGGTAGACCTGTCGATAGTTACAGACAAGAGCCTGCGGAACAACAGGCTACTACTATAACCACTAGTGTGAAGGATACATCGCTTAAAATCAGATGTTCTGAAGATTATTCCCCTATCTGGCGCCAAGCTTTTGCATTGGCACATAATGTGCGTTTTACCCGCACGCCAGATGTAGAACTGATGCGAAAACGCAGTACAACTGGCTTGTCTGATGCAAAGACTCTATCTTTGCCAGAGAAGAAAATACAAATAGAACATGATACGCCTACACTGGAAAGTCATTTGCAGACTGAGAGCGGGCAAAAAAGAGAAGCAATACCTGTCAGCACTGCTGAAGTCATTCATTCTCGGCATGAAGAAGAGGCAACAGAAGTCACTGAAGCCATAGCAGAGTTGGATAATCATGTTGTCGGTTTCATTTCTGATTGGGCATTTTTTGAATTTTCGCCTTTTGCATTGGAAGATGTGATGGACGATACGCCACAGCAGGCGGAAGATGATTCACTAGTTCAATTCTATCGCGTTGTTGAATGTCTAATTCCTCGGTCTGTGCAGACAGATACTTTGTCAAAGGGAATACAGGATCAAGATATCGTTACTGCAGCGCAGGTCAACGAAGTTTTAGCCTCTGCTGTTGAACAGCCCGAAGCTGATGATAGGATGCTGGATCCAGCAGCTGAAAATAATATAACGCAATCTTCCGTTATAGAGCCAGAGCCTGAAATTTTTCGGGAGGTTGTAGAGAATGCATCTGTAACAGCTTTTCCGCTTATAAAGTCGGTCGTATCGCCACTGCTGCATGAAATGGAATACAGATCCACATCCGCTCCGCTCAAACCTTTTGTGAATCGTAGTTATCTTTTTCCACCAATCAGCCTCCTGCAACAACCTGTCTACAAAAATGATGCCATCATTTCTCAGGAAACACTTGAGCGCAGTGCCGGGCTCTTAGAAAGTGTGCTGGAAGATTTTGGTATCAGAGGTGAAATCATTCATGTCCATCCAGGGCCAGCGGTAACACTTTATGAATTTAAGCCTGCTCCTGGTATGAAGTCTTCACGCGTTATTGGCCTTTCTGATGATATTGCCCGGTCGATGTCTGCGGTTTCTGCTCGTGTGGCCGTGATATCGGGGCGCAATGTTATTGGTATCGAATTGCCGAATACTGTGCGCGAAATCGTCTATCTGCGCGAAATCGTTCAATCAAAGGCATTTGAGACGGTAGGTTACAAACTACCGCTGGCGCTGGGCAAGAATATCGGCGGTGAACCAGTTATTGCCGAACTTGCAAAAATGCCGCATCTGCTTGTGGCTGGAACAACTGGTTCAGGAAAATCGGTTGCGATCAATACTATGATCCTGTCATTGCTTTACCATATGCCACCGGAAAAATGCAGGCTTATCATGGTTGATCCGAAAATGCTTGAGCTTTCCATGTATGACGGTATCCCACATCTTTTAACACCGGTGGTGACGGATCCGAAAAAAGCTGTCACGGCGCTAAAATGGGCTGTGCGCGAAATGGAAAACCGCTACCGCAAGATGGCAAAGCTCGGCGTGCGCAATATTGATGGTTTCAATGGCCGCATCAGTGAAGCCTTGGCAAAAAATGAAACCATCACGTGCATAGTCCAAGACGATTTTGATAAGAAAACAGGTGAAGTGCTGTATTCGGAAGAAGTGATAGATCTGACCTTGCTTCCCTATATTGTCATCATTGTCGATGAAATGGCTGATTTGATGATGGTTGCGGGCAAGGAAATTGAAGGTGCAATCCAGCGCCTTGCACAGATGGCGCGTGCTGCTGGTATTCATCTGATTATGGCGACACAGCGGCCTTCAGTCGATGTGATCACCGGCACGATCAAAGCAAATTTCCCTACGCGTATTTCCTTTCAGGTTACGTCAAAAATTGACAGTCGCACCATTTTGGGTGAGCAAGGCGCCGAAACACTATTGGGACAGGGCGATATGCTGTATATGATTGGTGGTGGCCGTCTTGTCCGTGTGCATGGACCTTTTGTTTCCGATCGCGAGGTGGAACATGTGGTTGCCCATCTTAAGACACAAGGTGTACCGGAGTATCTTGCAACAGTAACTGATAGTGATGAGGATGCAGCCAATATTGCCGAAGTCGTTACTGGCATAAACGGGAATAATGATAGTGAGGAACTTTATATGCAGGCGGTCAAGATCGTCATGCGCGATAAGAAGTGTTCCACATCTTATATTCAGCGTCGTCTTAACATTGGCTATAACAAGGCGGCTTCGCTTGTGGAGCGCATGGAGGAGGAAGGGCTTGTCGGTGCTGCCAATCATGTAGGGAAGCGCGAAATTCTGATGCATGGCTACAAGCACGATGATGTTATGGATAACTAATATCCATAGCTTGTTTCTGATTTAGAAGAACTGATAGATGGCAGATCGATGAGATAGCTTCAAGAGTTTTGAAGAGTGTATATCTATAAAATTACTGGGACAGGAAAGGCACAAGTCTGGAAGACAGATTAGAGCGAGAAAACACTAATGGAATGATAGCTGCGCTATGGCGAGCACCTTCATGTTGTTCCTATATGCTAAAGACTTTTTCTAAGCTTGAGGGTGAGGGAAAAAGGTCTCGATTTCTGTTGGCGCATATGTAAGCCAATTCTGCGAACATGGATACACTTGATCTTTTATAAGGAGTTTATAGTCGCTTGTTTTAGTCGTCTATAACTTCGATTTCCTGCAGCATACCGTTTCCAGGTTATCGCCGCTGGAGGTACAAATATCCCTTGCCTTGAATATGCTGACACAGCTATGCAGCGGGTAGTATGGCGTACTAAAACCCTATCAGCAGTGTTGCGCCTAAAAGCGGTTGAGGATACAAGGCACAAGCTTGAAACCCTGCCCAGAAAATGAACAAGCTAAATTAAAAAGCAGAACTAGCTGATAATAAGTGCATTTACACAAAAATGCCGTTCAATTTCATACACTGATAGGAGCATCATCTATCATTCCATGCCAAGAGCATCTTTATAAAGCTGTATCATGGCTTCCTCCTCTTGGCGTTGATGCTCTTCCTTCTTGCGCAAGCGAACAATAGTGCGCACGGCCTTACTATCAAAACCGTTGCCTTTCAATTCGGTATAAACATCTCTGATATCATCGCTGAGGGTTTTTTTTTCTTCCTCAAGCCGCTCAATGCGTTCAATAAAAGAACGAAGTCGGCTTACGGCAACAGTCTGGGTCTGGTCGGTAATGTCACTCACGGGACTCTCCGCAGGTCAAGGATTATTGATGAATATTTTGCTGATCAATCAATGCAAATATCCTGATGTTTGTTTGTACACGATCTTCATCCCGGCGTATCAATTCTCAGGTTTTTGGCATTATTAAGAACGACTCGCGTCAAAAACCTTGCTATCGAATGCCTGACATGATTATGCACGTCAAGCCTTGATTGAATATATTTCAGATCAATTTTATTATTAATCCATATTGTTTTCTGATGAAGGATTAGGGATGAAGGTTATTTCTTGTAAGGAGTGCATGCGGGTTTATTTCTAGCTGCCTGTAGAGTTTAGTGCGTATTTTGAGGGGACTATGGTAGGGATCGCCTTTCATACAGCGTGCGCTGGTTACCTTCGGGCAGCAAAGAGTGCAGGCATCGCCTTAAGCCCGGTTCTCTTGTTGAAAACTCATCTGCCTTGGTGGCCAGAACCAGACGCATTGTCCAGGCCAGACCATGACATCGGTGTGCTATTCCTCCAAGCTCAACCTGCATCTATTATTCCGCTCAAGGGGCGGGAGATCTTACCCCTGATCAAAGTATGCAGAAACTGATTTCTTGCCGGTCCAGAGATACTTTGGGCTTTTGTTATCAGGAATTTTCTTTAAAATAGATATTTTACATAACTTACATCGCATATGACTGTATACAAACAAACTACCGCTCGATTGTAAATAATATCCATCTGAGAATATATGAATTTTATTTGTCTTAAATCAACTGATTTTTTGGGGGGCATGTTGCTTGCACACTCAATTCTGTTAATGCAACAATATCTGAATTTCTCAGGATATCTTGAATGCTTTTGAGATATATTGCAGAATGGTTTCTCGCCCTCACATTCCTGGAGTTTGGTGCGTCACCGGCTCTTGCGGATTTTCGTGTTTGTAATGCGACGCAAAGAACCGTTGGGGTTGCAGTAGGTTATCGGACTGCTTCAAGCTGGATAAGCGAGGGCTGGTGGCAGATCGATCCGACAAGCTGTAAAACGCTGATTGAAGGGCCATTGTCATCACGATTTTACTATCTTTATGCAGAAGATTCCAGTGGGATAGGCCGCTGGGATGGCATAGTTAATATGTGTGTCAGTGAAAACGAATTCAAAATTAATGGCGTAAAAAACTGTTTTACGCGCGGATTTCAGAAATTCGGTTTCCGGGAAATTGATACAAAGAATCAGATCAGCTGGATGGTGCAGTTAATAGAAACGGTTCCTCCCAGCTCCCCTTTGAACAATCCTATAGTTACAGGAACCGTAAAACCATGAAACGCAACCGCAAAGTGAAAATTATTGCAACGTTGGGCCCAGCCTCTTCAGAAGAAGCAATGATCGAGCGCCTTTTTATGGCCGGTGCTGATGTTTTTCGCATCAATATGAGTCATGCAAGCCATAATACCATGCGTATTCTGGTGGCGCGTATCCGCAAGATTGAGAAAAAATGTGGCCGTCCGATTGGCATACTGGCTGACCTGCAGGGACCGAAGCTGCGCGTTGGCACTTTTGCCGACGGCCAGGTTGAACTGATTGCGGGGCAGGCTTTCACCCTTGATGATAAAGATATTCCGGGAAATAATGAAAGGGTTTACTTGCCGAATCCCGAAATTCTTGAGGCGGTCAAGTCTGGAGAGCGCCTGCTGATTGATGATGGTCGACTGGAACTCGTTTCTGAAGAATGCGATGGACATTCAATTAAATGCCGTGTTGTTGCAGGTACATCCATTTCTGATCGCAAGGGTGTCAGTCTGCCTGATACAACACTTGGTGTCGCTGCACTTACAAAAAAGGATCACAGTGACTTGGGTGCCATTCTGCAGGAAGAAATTGATTGGGTGGCGCTATCTTTCATTCAGCGTCCTGAAGATATTCTTGAAGTTCGCGAGATTGCCAAAGACCGTATCGGGATTCTTTCAAAAATTGAAAAACCGCAGGCTGTGCAACGTCTTGAAGAGATTGTTGAGCTTTCTGATGCGCTGATGGTAGCCCGCGGAGATCTTGGTGTGGAAATGCCATTGGCAAGTGTACCCGGAACGCAGATTGAAATTATCAATGTCTGCCGTATGGCAGGCAAGCCGGTTGTGGTTGCAACTCAGATGCTCGAATCGATGATCAGTGCACCGGTTCCGACACGGGCTGAGGTGTCAGATGTTGCAACGGCCGTGTTTGAAGGGGCGGATGCGATTATGCTCTCTGCTGAATCGGCCTCAGGCCATTATCCGGTTGAGGCAGTACAGACTATGGACCGGATTGCTCGCAAAATTGAATGTGATCCCAATTACGGTCCCATAATCAATGCTAGGCATTCCAAGCCTGAGCCAACGGGAGCAGATGCCATATCCCTTGCTGCCCGGCAGATTGCTGAAACGCTTAATTTGTCGGCAATTGTTGCTTATACCAGCACAGGTACAACGGGTATTCGTACCTCACGTGAGCGGCCAAGTACGCAGATTGTTGCTCTTTCCCCTATTGTGGAAACGGCACGCCGGCTAGCTCTTGTCTGGGGGCTGTACAGTGTGGTTACCGAAGATGCGCATGATCTGGATGATATGGTTAATCGCGCCTGTGCGATTGCCTGCAGTGAAGAGATTAGCAAGCCGGGTGATAGGATTATCGTGACGGCGGGCGTGCCTCTTGGAAGCCCTGGCACAACAAATATGCTGCGTATCGCCTATATCAGCCAAGATGGCAAAAAGGGCGTTTGAGGTTAGATAATCGGCCTGATTTCGGCAGGGTAGCCTAGGCAGGCCAAGTTCTGCCTTTTCTAGTTTCTTGGCGTTATTCTGTTTACAAGCACGATAATGCGCTGTGCGACCTGATCCAACTTTGCAGCCAGTGTCCGCTCATATTCTATTATTTGGCTGGTTGTTATTGCTTGGGATGTCTGCAATGTTTGGTTCTCTTCTTCCAGATGGGCCAAACGTTTTTCCAACTCGCTCATTTCATCCATCACCATAATTCCTGCCATGACGGAGAGGCGATGGTCACCAATTTCGCCAAAAGAAGATTTCAAATGGCTAATATAGCGGTCAAGCTTCTGGGCAAGGCCGGCAAGATGATTTTCCTGCCCCTCATCGCAGGCCATGCGGTATGTTTTTCCATCAATGGTTACCATCACCGTTGCCATGATCTCATTCCCTATTGCTCGATAACCGTACGGATTCTCTCCATTGCGATAATCAGCCGGCGAGAGACCTCCTTGTTCGCTAATTCAAGCCGCTCGGCGCGGGCCTCACTAGTGTCAAGTTCCTGTGCCAATCGTGAGCGATCAGCGTTCATGCGCTGCACCTCTTGTTCAATTTCAATAAACTGACCCTGTGTTGTAAGGCAGTTTTCAATCGTGCTCTCCAGCATATTAAGTGCTCTATGAATGCGTTCAAATGCCTGATCAAGAGAAATTTTAGTTGCCATAATATCTTAAAAAACCCCGCCTGAATCTGTTGAACGTGTTTGTTTCAGCCGAATCGGCTAAGATATTCCACTTACCAAAGTATGATTATTAGTTGGCGATTGCACCCGTTGCAAGAAATCCAGGGGGACTGTTTATTGAAAGCAGGAATTTATTGACTCTGTTTGCCTAAATGTTATTTGTCGATGCTGTTACAAAAGCGTGTCTTAGCCACTGAAGCAAATCAGGAAACATATGAAAAATTCCCAAAAACAGAACCAGATGGCAAATGCCATTCGTTTTCTTTCCATTGATGCTGTTGAAAGGGCAAATTCCGGTCATCCGGGATTGCCAATGGGGACAGCGGATATTGCCACTGTGCTTTATACGCGTTTCATTTCGCATGATCCCCAAAAGCCTGACTGGCCAAACCGGGACCGTTTTGTCCTTTCTGCCGGCCATGGTTCCATGCTGCTTTATTCCCTCCTTTATCTGACAGGTTATGAGGATATTACTTTGGATCAGATCAAGAATTTCCGCCAGCTTGGCGCCCGCACGGCTGGTCACCCGGAATATGGGCATGCTGTTGGTATCGAAACGACAACTGGACCATTGGGCCAAGGGTTGGCTAATGCTGTCGGCATGGCTATCGGTGAGCGGTTGATGAACAACCGTTTCGGTGATTTGATCAATCATTATACCTATGTCTTAGTTGGTGACGGCTGCCTTATGGAAGGTATTAGCCAAGAAGCTATCTCCATTGCTGGGCATCTGAAACTTAATAGGCTGATTGTTTTCTGGGATGATAACAATATCTCAATTGATGGGAAGATAGGCCTTGCTGATAGTACCGACCAGTGCGCCCGTTTTTCTGCCTGCGGCTGGAATACAATCGAAGTTGATGGCCATGATCAGGAAGCAATCAGTAAGGTTATCGAACAGGCACACCATTCTGATAGGCCGACTCTGATCGCCTGTAAGACCACTATAGGTTTTGGCGCGCCACATAAGGCCGGCACAAATAAGACACATGGTGCACCGCTCGGCGCGGAGGAAGTGGCAGCTGCCCGCGAAGTGTTACAATGGAGTGCACCTCCTTTTGTTGTTCCTGCCGAAATTCTTGATAACTGGCGGCTTTCGGGCCTGAATGCGGCGAAGAAGCGCGTCGAATGGGATAGGAAATTCAACGCACTTGATGTTGACCGACGTGCTGAGTTTGAGCGCTTGATGCGCGCTGATTTGCCCGGTACGTTTGATGCGGCAGTTGATAAGTATAAAAAGAAGTTGGCTGCCGACCAGCCGCGGGTTGCCACTCGCAAGGCTTCGGAAATGGCACTTGAGATTATCAATCAAATTGTTCCTGAAACCATCGGCGGATCAGCTGACTTGACAGGGTCAAATAATACCAAGACAAGCCAAATGGCTAGTATCACTCCACAGGATTTTTCAGGTCGCTATATCCATTATGGCATTCGTGAACATGCCATGGCCGCGATAATGAATGGCCTTGCCCTTTATGGCGGTATAATCCCTTACTCGGGAACATTTCTATGTTTTTCCGATTATGCTCGTCCGGCCATGCGGCTTTCATCATTGATGGGTATCCGTGTTATTTATGTTATGACCCACGATTCCATCGGCCTTGGTGAAGATGGGCCAACGCATCAGCCTGTTGAACATTTGGCAAGCTTACGGAGTATACCAAATCATCTGGTTTTTCGCCCTGCTGATGCAACGGAAACAGCTGAATGTTGGCAGCTTGCATTGAAATCTCGAAAAACACCCTCAACGCTTGCATTGACACGGCAGGATCTGTTAAGTGTACGTAAAGAATATGAGAGTGCTAACCTTTGTGCGCTTGGAGCTTATGAGCTTGAAACAGCAAGCGATGAAGCGATGGTCACAATCTTTGCTAGTGGTTCGGAAGTAGGCATTGCTGTTGCTGCTCGCAAAGTTCTTGAAGGGAAGGGTATTGCCACACGTGTTATTTCCGTACCTTGCTTTGAGCTTTTTGAAGAGCAGCCGGAATCTTACCGCAAAGCCCTTATTGGTTCTGCATCTGTCAAAATTGCAGTAGAAGCAGGAGTTTTCCAAGGTTGGGATAGGTTTATCGGCACGGATGGGATGTTTATCGGTATGCATGATTTTGGTGCCAGTGGTCCGATTGAAGCAGTTTACCCTCACTTTGGTATTACGCCAGAGGCTATTGTCAATGCTGCCGAGGCAAGACTAACTATAACTTGGACTCATTAGATTTGTTTTTTATTTATTTATTTTGATAGATCTCTCGAAATAGATGATATCCTGATAGGAGAAGGAAGTATGACGGTGCGTGTAGCAATTAATGGGTTTGGTCGTATTGGTCGCAATATTTTGCGTGCTATTATTGAAAATGATTCCCGGCATATTAAAGTTGTTGCCATTAATGACCTCGGGTCGGTTGAAGCCAATGCCCATCTTTTGCGCTATGATTCTGTGCATGGCCGCTTTCCGGGAGAGATTAAGGTTTTTGGTAATACGATTGATGCCGGGCATGGTCCGATAAATGTTTATGCTATCCGCAACCCCGAAGAGTTGCCATGGAAGGCCGAAGATGTGGATATTGCTATGGAATGTACAGGTATTTTTACCAAGCGTGATCAAGCGGCGGCCCATCTTGCTGCTGGTGCGAAACGTGTGATTATTTCTGCTCCTGCAGATGGGGCTGATCTAACAGTCGTTTATGGTGTTAACCACGGCAAGCTGTCAAAAGAGCATGAGGTGATTTCCAATGCCTCCTGTACCACGAATTGCTTGGCACCTATAGCCAAGGTGCTGAATGATGTAATTGGAATTGAAAAAGGGTTCATGACCACGATCCATTCCTATACTGGGGATCAACCAATGCTTGATACCATGCACAAGGATCTTTACCGGGCACGTGCTGCAGCGTTATCAATGATCCCGACCTCAACGGGCGCAGCCAAGGCTGTCGGTCTGGTCCTGCCTGAGCTCGAAGGTCGTCTTGATGGGGTTGCCATTCGTGTGCCGACACCGAATGTTTCGGTTGTGGATTTCAGCTTTATTACGAAGCGGGGGACGACCGTTAAGGAAATCAATGAGGCGGTCCGCGCTGCAGCCTGTGGTAATTTCAAGGGCATTCTAGGATTTACGGATGAGAAGCTTGTAAGCCACGATTTCAATCATGATATACATTCCTCAGTTTTCCATATGGATCAAACCAAGGTCATGGATGGTACATTTTGCCGTATTCTTGCTTGGTATGATAATGAATGGGGCTTCTCCAACCGTATGAGCGATATAGCTGTTGTTTTTGCAAAGGTTCTGTAAAATACAAAACTTGTTTGTCGCAAAAGACAAGAAAGTTTGCTTGTTGTTGCTGAAATAAGGTCGCCTGCAGAGATTTTTCTGTCAAAGTTAATGTTTTCTCATTGCAAGCTATTTATAAACGTGCAGAGAAAGTTAATTTAACGGCCACAATATTTTTGGGAAAATGCAAGTGTTTTCTGAAATACTGATTGGAGAATTAAGTTTATGGGATTTCGTACGCTTGATGATGTTGATGTAAAATCTAGGCGTGTTCTGTTGCGTGTTGATCTAAATGTCCCTATAATAGATGGCAAAGTAACAGATACTACCCGTATTAAACGGGTTGCGTCAACCATTGAGGAGTTGTCTTGGAAGGGGGCTAAGGTCATTTTGCTTGCCCATTTTGGTCGCCCGAAAGGCAAGGTTTCTGTTGAGCATTCTCTGAAAAAAATCATCGGGACAATGAAAAGGGTGCTGGGTTGCTCTGTTTATTTTGCTCGGGATTGTATTGGAGACGAAGCGCAGGGTGCCGTTGCGGCAATGAAGGATGGCGATGTTCTCTTGTTTGAGAATACGCGTTTTTATGCAGGTGAGGAACAAAACGATCTTGAATTTGCTAGGGCTCTTGCAGTCAATGGCGATATTTATGTCAATGATGCATTTTCGGCGGCTCATCGTGCGCATGCTTCCACAGAAGGGCTGGCGCGTCTTCTCCCGGCTTATGTCGGGCGGTTAATGCAGGCTGAACTTGAGGCCTTAAAGAAGGGGCTTGGTGATCCGGTACGTCCAGTTGTGGCGATTATTGGAGGTGCCAAGGTTTCAACTAAGATAGAAGTTCTGAATAATCTTATCGGTAAAGTAGATGCGCTAGTGATCGGCGGTGGCATGGCTAATACGTTTCTTGCGGCAGATGGACTGAATGTCGGAAAATCATTATGTGAGCATGATCTGGCTGATGCAGCACGGGCTATTATGGCAAAAGCTAGATCAGAAAAATGCACAATTATACTGCCAATTGATGCCATTGTCGCCTATCATTTTAGAGCAAACGTTCCACATCAGCATTATGGTATTGATGCTATACCTGCTGATGGGATGATTCTTGATGTCGGCGGTCAGTCGATTGAGTGTATTAATGGAGCAATTGATGGGGCAGCCACAGTTGTCTGGAATGGACCGCTTGGTGCTTTTGAGCTTTATCCATTTGATCAGGGAACAGTTCAGGTTGCGAAACGGGCTGCTGAACGTACCAGAGAAGGCAGACTCGTTTCTATTGCCGGAGGAGGGGATACCGTTGCAGCACTTAATTGTGCTGGTCTTGCAGAAGATTTCACGTATCTTTCAACGGCTGGAGGTGCATTTCTGGAATGGATGGAAGGCAAGCCTCTTCCTGGTGTACAGATTTTGGAAAAATAAGATGTCATGATCCGTGTCAATAAATACAATATTTTGCATTAAAAAGTAGGATCAGCCAAAGTCCAGAGAAAGAGGAACATAAAAATGATGGAACGTCTCGAAGATATCGCTCATGCATTGATTGCGGAAGGGAAGGGTATTCTTGCAGCTGATGAAAGTCCAAATACAATCAAAAAACGTTTTAATGCCATCCGTTTGGAATCAACTGAAGAGAATCGCCGAAATTACCGTGAAATGCTATTTTCAACCAAGGAGGCCATGAGGAAATACATTTCCGGGGTTATTCTTCACGATGAAACTATTCGCCAGAAGGTATCTGATGGCTCAATGTTAACAGATATCTTGAAAGCAGTAGGCAGCCTTTCCGGTATCAAGGTTGATCTTGGTTCAAAACTTCTGGCAGCTTTCCCCGGTGAGACAATTACAGAGGGGCTTGACGGGTTGCGCGGCCGTTTGAGAGAATATTATGAGCTTGGCGCTCGTTTTGCCAAGTGGCGCGCTGTGATTGCTATTGACAGGACTCACCTGCCAACAAGGGGTGCAATAAGGCAAAATGCCCATGCCTTGGCGCGTTATGCTGCCTTGTGTCAGGAAGCTGGTATTGTGCCAATTATCGAACCTGAAGTGCTTATGGATGGCAATCCGGGGAATCATTCCATCGATCGCTGTTATGATGTAACAAGGTGTGTTCTAGAACAAGTGTTCGCAGCGCTGGGTGAAGCCCGCGTCAAGTTTAAAGGCATGCTTCTGAAGCCGAATATGGTGATTGATGGCGAGAATGCGCGTCATGCTTCTGTAGAAGAAGTGGCTGAAAAGACCTTGCATTGTCTTAAGGAAACCGTCCCTGCTGCCGTGCCGGGTATTGTCTTCCTTTCTGGTGGGCAGTCAGATGAAGAAGCGACAGCGCATCTCTCAGCTATGAATTCCCTAGGTCCCCTTCCGTGGGCATTGACTTTCTCTTACGGTCGTGCATTGCAGGCTGCAGCGATGGCAGCTTGGGGCGGTAAAAAAGAAAATATTGCTGTCGGCCAACATGCTTTTTCCCATCGTGCGCGCATGAATTATCTTGCGGCACTTGGCAAATGGTCACAGCAGCAGGAAAAAGCAGCTTAATACGATTTTATTTTCTATTTGATAAAACATGAGCCAGAAAGATTGTTTTCGGGCTCATGTTTTTAATTCCTTTAATTATTCGATCTTACGAGAAAACTCAAAAAACAGAAAATATTTAAGATATTCTTTATATTTAGCTTTTTTCTTGTATAAAATATTCAAAATTGAACTCTTCTATATGAAATTGTACGCACTGAATCTCTATTTCAGGATATTTATGAAATTTATAATGGGATTCATTATATTAATATTTCCGATCGCACTCAATTATCGCAGATGAACGCTGTTGATCTGATAGGCGCTTTATTTATGAAAAAATCCTTAACAGGGAAAGAAAAGAGAAATAATATACTGAATGTTATTTCTTAGCTTAATGTTTAGGCATTTGTTCATTTGATGATATTTTTTATATTTAGATTGTGAAGGCGAACCGCACGGTCGCATGATAATGGACTGAAGGCTAAGAAATCTAAAAAGACATGAAAAAAACATGAGATTGAAAATCTTCATTCTTAAAATGTATGACCAAGAATGGAACAGAAAATTATAAAATTTAATGTTTTATGCATGGTTTTTCTGCTTTCTCTATGGCGGAGATATAAGGGGGAGGTGAATCTAGGTAGATTTGGAAAGTACTTTATTCTTCGGCTATAATAAATTTAAACATGAATAATGCGCGAATGCCGGCATGCATTATCTGATCGATTACTAGAGTTTGGCCTTTGTTTTACCAAATTTGGATATCACAACAAAATATCATACATTATGTGCAGGATATGTCTGAAATCTGATGTGTAAAATATTGGAGCCAAAGATTTTATCTGGTCGGGAAGAAGAATATATTTATTCGTACCTGATTAAGATTTCAGGTGTGAAAACTTTGAGGGTTGATGAAAAATGCTAGGTATAGAGCTCACTTCTCCGAATTCGAGTGTAACAATTTTTGGCCTATTTATGCAAGCAAATCTGATTGTAAAGCTTGTTATGTTTGGGCTGCTTGCTGCTTCTATATGGTGTTGGACGGTAATTATCGACAAAGTTATCAGTTATGGCAATGTCCGGCGCTCTATCAGAAAGTTTGAAAAAATATTTTGGTCAGGCCAGTCTCTTGAAGAGCTCTATCGCAAGCTGGATGGTCGGGATGTTTCTGGCATGAGTGCAATTTTTATGGCCGCTATGCGGGAATGGAAAAAATCCTTTGAAAAAGGCGCTCCTTCGCCAATCGGTCTACAGATGCGCATTGATAGGGCTATGGATGTTGCTCTGACCCGTGAGATTGGCCGTATGGAAGCTCGGCTTGGTTTTTTGGCAACTATTGGCTCAGCGGCCCCGTTTATCGGTTTATTCGGCACTATTATCGGTATTATGACATCATTCCAGTCCATTGCAGCATCCAGAAATACAAGTCTTGCAGTGGTAGCACCGGGTATTGCTGAAGCACTTCTGGCGACTGCAATCGGATTGCTTTCAGCTATTCCGGCTGTGATTGCCTACAATAAACTATCAGGTGATGCGAACGAGATTGGTGCTCGGCTTGAAAGCTTTGCTGATGAATTTTCCACTATTCTTTCACGTCAGATTGACGAGCGCATGACAATACGTTCTGCGAAGTTATAGGCGTATACATCATACAGGGAATAGAGATCGTGGGTATATCAGTTAGAAATATGAGAAATAAGGGTAGCGGGCGGAGTCGGTATGGCCTGATGAGTGAGATAAACGTAACGCCATTTGTTGATGTCATGCTCGTGCTTCTTATTGTTTTCATGGTGTCGGCACCGCTGCTCGTCAATGGCGTGCCGCTTGATCTTCCTGAGACAGTGGCAGGCAGCTTTGGTGCCGATACCGAACCATTGACCGTGTCTATTGTTGAGGATGGCAGGATTGCCATAAGGGAAGAATATTATCCGCGCGAGGAGTTTAGCGCCCGGCTGAAAGCTGTTGGCTCTGCAATAGAGGAAGGGTTCGGGCATCGTGTTGTCATACGCGGTGCCAAGACTATTAGTTATGAGCAGGTGCTTGATATTTTAGCTTTGATACAACAGGCAGGGTTTCATAATGTTGCTCTGGCAAGTGTGCCTGTGCAGGGCGAATAGATGGCAATGAAGGCAGCTCTTATCACATCAGTAGCCTTGCATACCATGCTTTTGGGCTTGTGTATGTTTTCTCTTTCATCTTCTATATCGTTTGATGTCGTGAAGACAGAACCTCTTCCTATTTCGGTAGTGCCGCTGGGTGATAAAATTCTGATTCGAGAAGGCGATCCGCAGGCTATCAAAATAGAAAAGCTACCTCCTAGGCCGATGCAGAGACTACTGGAAAAGCTGGATGCAGGACATGCCGGTGAGAGAGAAATCGATACAAAACTGCCTTTCAGGCCAAAGGAAAAGCAGCGTAAGATAGAAGCCGCTTTGCCTGTTTCAGGTGCATTTGATGCCCGATTGGATATAACCCCACAGGAAAAGCTTGCCGCAGCAGAAGCGATACAGAAGACATCTGATTCTGTGGAAGCGCTTCCGAAAAAGGGGCCGATGTTGGCTGCCAAACCGAAACAGGTTGTCAAAAAAGCCAAACTTGAGGTAGAAAAAGAAAAAAAATCGCATTCTTTAGCTAGGGGAGATTCCATTAATGATATCTTGGCTATAAATCAGAGTGCTCTTCTTGATAAGACAAGAACACAAGGCGGCGGTGCAAGACGCGGTACAGAAGCGACAGCCTTGGGGAACGAGAAGGATGTTGGCGATTCTGCTTTTCAGCAGACATTGAACAATATTATCGGCAGATGTGTACAGAGCCAGTGGGATCTTGCTGCTATCAGTGGCAGCACGGCTTATGATTTGCGTGTTATTGTGCATTTCAGGCTGAACCAAAATGGAACACTGAATGGTGATCCGGAACTAAACCCTGTCGGTGGTGATAGTGCGCAACGTGATATTATTGCAATTCAGGCACTGGCGGCACTCAAGAAGTGTGCGCCTTTTGCTTTACCTGTCCAAAAATATAATCAGTGGCATGATGTAACAATTAATATGAAGGCTTTTCCAGATTAATTCACAGTGAAGCCATAAATCTTTAAAGGGTTAAGGTTCTATTTTGGAAAAACATGACAAAGTATTGGGTGAAAGGTTGGATTTGAATATGAAACGGTTGGCAAGACACTTTGTTATGTCGCTTCTTGTGATATTGGCTACATTTGCAGATGTACTATTGCCGGTCCGTGCTCAGGTCGTACTTGATGTGACAGGCGGTAATTTTAATCCGGTTCCAGTTGCTATAACTGATTTTCTTTCCGGCAATGATATGGGGCCGCGGATTGCTTCGGTTATTGCGGCAGATCTTGAGCGTTCAGGTCTTTTCAAGCCTATTGATAAAACATCCTATCTTGAACGGATCACCAACCCGGATATGCAGCCGCGTTTCAATGATTGGCAGCAGATTGGGGCACAGGGGCTTGTAATTGGTCGTGTTAATCAGGAGCCGGACGGCCGGTTACGTGTCGAGTTCCGCCTGTGGGATATTTATGGCAGCAGGCAGCTTGAGGGTCGCCAATTCTATGCCACGCAGGAATCTTGGCGGCGGGTAGCACATATCATTGCCGATGTTGTTTATCAGAAGATGACAGGAGAGAAGGGTTATTTTGATACACGTATTGTTTTTATTGATGAAACAGGGCCACGCAATGCCCGTATCAAGCGGCTTGCCATCATGGACCAAGACGGAGCAAACCTGCGTTATCTTTCTGATGGCCAAGAAATTGTCCTGACGCCGCGTTTTTCGCCGACCCGTCAGGAAATTACCTATATGGCTTTCACTGGCAATACCCCGCGTGTCTATCTGCAGCAGATTGAAGTGGCTCAGCGCGAGCTTGTCGGAACATTTCCGAATATGACTATTGCGCCGCGTTTTTCACCAGATGGACAGAAAGTGATCATGAGCCTTCTGCAGGATAACGGTAGTGCCAATATCTATGCTATGGATCTACGTTCACGTACCACGACACGGCTGACCTCAACATTAGCTATTGATACCGCAGCTTCCTATTCGCCGGATGGTAGCAGGATTGTTTTTGAATCCGATCAAGGTGGCCACCAGCAGATTTATGTGATGAACGCCGATGGCTCTGGTCAGCAGCGTATCTCTTTTGGAGATGGCAGTTATTCAACGCCAGTTTGGTCACCACGCGGGGATTATATTGCCTTTACCAAGCAATCGGAAGGCCAGTTTTCTATTGGTGTAATGCGTCCGGATGGTTCAGATGAACGGTTATTGACATCCGGTTTTCACAATGAAGGGCCGACATGGGCACCTAACGGCCGGGTTGTAATGTTTTTTAGGCAAAATGCTGGGAGAGGGCCAAAGATCTATACAATTGATATCACCGGCCGGAATGAGAGGCAACTGCCAACCCCCAATGATGCTTCTGATCCGGCATGGTCGCCGCTGCTTGATTGATATCTGTTAGAAAAGAGATAAATTTTTCTTTAGTGAAAAAGTATTTTTTGTTGGCTAATATTGTATTAGCTATAATACCAGAAAACCTTGGTATTTCCAGTCAGGTTCCTTCTATGTCATTAAGCTAGCTTTTCTGTATATTCAATTGAACAGCTTTTTAAGGAAATGTGGTTAAACTTGTCTTTATTAATCATCCAATTAGGGAGTATCGGTTCATGTTCTGTTTCCAAAAGATCGCTCATAATCCGGTTGTTGCAGTATTTTTTCTTTTATTGGTTTTTGCCGGGTGCGGTTCCAAGAATGGAGATTTTAGCAATTCCAGCCATCCTGGTTTTAACGTACAGTCAGGAACAGCACAGGATTTCATGATTCATGTCGGTGATCGTGTGCTCTTTGATCTTGATTCATCTTCTATTCGTGTCGATGCACAGCAGATTCTGGCGCGCCAAGCCCAGTGGCTAAACCGTTATCCACAATATACCATCACGGTTGAAGGCCATGCCGATGAGCGCGGTACGCGTGAATACAATTTAGCTCTTGGGCAGCGGCGCGCGGTTGCTGTTCGTGATTATCTGATTTCACAGGGGGTAGCATCAAATCGTATGCGGACTATTTCTTATGGTAAAGAGCGTCCTATCGCTATTTGTGATGATATTTTCTGCTGGTCGCAGAATCGTCGTGCCATGACAGTCATCAACAGTATGGCGGTACGCTGATTAGACAATTATTTCACCAGCTCTATTAATATGAAAAGCAGCCGTATGGCTGCTTTTCCATTTTTGGCAAGCATGGGAAAGGGACGTTTGAGTGTTCTGGAAATTATTGTATTGAGGACAAATTTCTGCCGAGGACCTACTCAAATCTCATCAGGTTGTAGTCTTAATGGGAAGATAGTGTCAGGATAGGCAGAAGATAAATGTATAGACAAATCTGCTAGAAAGAGATTATTGAATGCGTATGCTTTTGCTTTCGTCCGCTGAAACACGGCATAGTAGCATTTTTAAACTCTTCCGGATTAAGGTAAGGAGGGGTTTATAGTAATAAGGCTGTCATACTTTTAGCCGGTAGTACAAATCTGATAGTTGCGGAACTTAATTTCATGATGCTGCAGAAGCAGGCGCAGTTTGATGAGTTGCTCCGGGCCAAGGATAATGCCCAAAAAGGGAAACGGTATGGCCAACAACAAACACCATTGCTTGGTCTGATAAGAAAGATCAACAAGATAGCCTAGGCTAAATTAATGCTAAGGGCAGTACAGACTGCAGAAACAAAATCATCTGAAGATTGTGGTTCGATATATTTTGATGAGGAGGACAATGTGATCAGCAGTGTACCAGGCAGATGGTAATCTGATTGCTGATCTGCTGCAGCCCAAGTACAAGGGGTCGAACTGCGGGCCGAAAAATTCTTTGAAACTAGGCATATCTCTCGCGTTTCTTGATAAAAAGGAAATGACTTGTTCCGCATTGGCAGAAGTCCTCAAGCGCTATAAAAAAGCTGAACCGACAGTTCTAAAGCGGATCAGCAATGATCTTAGCCCCATCAGGTGCCCATGATGATTTCCTTATCCTCTCTTTTTGATCAGAATGATTTTGCAGGGATAGATTGTATCATTGCTGCTGTCTCCGGTGGTAGCGATTCCCTTGCGATGCTTTTTTTATTGCGCGATTATCTGGTTCGCTCTGGTTGGAAGCAACGTCTTGTTGCTGTGACGATTGACCATGGCCTGCGTGATGAATCGGCAAGCGAAGCCCGCGATGTAGCAGAGCTATGCGCCCGAAACAGTATTGTCCATGAAACGTTAGCTTGGCGTGAGGAAAAACCGGTACGTGCTGTTTCTGAGCGGGCACGCGTTGCCCGTTACAACTTGCTATGCGAAGCAGCTGAAAAATATGGCGCCAGAATGATTGTCACTGGCCATACACTGGATGACCAAGTCGAGACTTATATCATGCGCCTGTTACGCGGCGGAAATAGCTCACGGGGGTTGGCAGCAATGCCTCGTTTATCACTTCTGTGGCAGAAATTCCGCTTGCTGCGTCCTTTTCTGGGGATACGGCGTATAACGTTGCGAAACTATCTATTAAAACGTGGCATTGTGTGGATTGATGATCCGACAAATGCGAATCCACACTATGAGCGGGTGAGGATTCGCAACTGTCTGGATGATAAGACAGTGCTGGAGGCTCGGAAAGCTGTTGCAGCAGCGGCTCGGAAACGCCGAGAAGAGGCAGAAATCATAGCTGCCCTTGTGCTGAAATCGCATATGAGATTGCGCAGTGAACGGCTCTGGTTTGATCTGCAACCGCTTGGTATTGATGAGGGGGAGGCTTTTGCAGCACTTGTTACATTGGCTACGGTAATCATGGGCGGAGCGGAGCATCCCATAGTGAACCAGAAACTAAAACTGAAGGAATTTTTCGTAGCACAGGACAACGGGCTGCATCGTATTACCATGTCTGGTGCAGTGATTGAAATGACGGGTAAATTCCTGCGGATCTGGCGCGAGAAACGCAATCTTGCATCTTGTATGCTATTGCCGGGACAGACTGTGATCTGGGATGGGCGTTACCGTGTCAGTAACAGTGGCCGGGAAACGGTGATTCTGCGTGCACCGACACAACTGGAAGTGCGGCAGATTATTGGCGAATTGCCTGCGTACATTGCAGATGCGCATGATCTACATTTTCCTTCGCTTGAAACGACCTGCATGATCTATGGCAAAAACGATTTTGATCTGCCTGTTCTGAATCGGTACAGTCTAAAAAATGGAGATATCGGGCTGCAGCGTATTATTTTGCCGTTTGACTGGCTTGTATCAGAATATGATCTCGCAATTTTAAAGGCTTTTCTACCGATTTTTACTATAAAAGCCGGAAAAATGATAAAAACAGCAGGGAATTTTCATGATTTGGGACCTCCTAATCTTGGCAACGGTTAAGAGTGAACATATGTTACAGTAAAATTTATCGCTCGTTTTTGGGTCTTTTGGCCAACTGGAATTGATATGAATTCGAATTACCGTTCCTTTGTTTTGTGGGGTGTTATTGCCTTTCTTATGATCGCATTGTTTTCGCTTTTTCAGGGATCTATTCGGAAAACCACAACCAATCAGTTATCCTATTCTGATTTTGTCCAGTGGGTTAATACGGGTCAGATTAGGGAGGTGACAATACAGGGATCCAATATCTCTGGGGTTACAACGGGAGATGAGCGATTTATAACCTATGCGCCTAATGATAGCAGGCTGCTTCAGCGGCTTGAAAGCAAAAATGTGATAATTAGAGCAGAGCCAGAAGTGACTGGGTCAAATCCATTTATCAGTCTATTTATCTCCGCTTTTCCCATTATTCTGCTGATTGCCGTTTGGATATTTTTCATGCGTCAGATGCAAGGTGGTTCGCGCGGAGCTATGGGGTTTGGAAAATCAAAGGCAAAACTTCTGACAGAAGCACATGGGCGTGTGACCTTTGCTGATGTGGCCGGTGTTGATGAAGCGAAGGCAGACTTGGAAGAGATTGTGGAATTTCTGCGTGATCCGCAGAAATTCCAGCGGCTTGGTGGCCGTATTCCGCGCGGTGTTCTGCTTGTTGGTCCCCCCGGAACGGGGAAAACCCTGCTTGCTCGTGCCATTGCTGGGGAGGCAAATGTGCCTTTCTTCACGATTTCCGGCTCGGATTTTGTTGAAATGTTTGTCGGTGTCGGCGCGAGCCGTGTGCGTGATATGTTTGAGCAGGCTAAGAAAAACTCTCCCTGCATTATTTTTATTGATGAGATTGATGCCGTTGGCCGTCATCGCGGTGCGGGTCTTGGTGGTGGTAATGATGAGCGTGAGCAGACATTGAACCAGTTGTTGGTAGAGATGGATGGCTTTGAGGCTAATGAAAATATCATTCTCATTGCTGCGACCAATCGACCGGATGTGCTTGATCCAGCGTTGTTGCGCCCGGGTCGTTTTGACCGACAGATCATGGTACCGAATCCTGATATCAGTGGCCGCGAAAAGATTCTGAATGTTCATATTCGTAATGTGCCCGTGGCACCCAATGTGGATATGAAAGTTCTCGCCCGTGGTACTCCGGGTTTTTCTGGTGCTGATCTAATGAACCTTGTTAATGAGGCAGCTCTGATGGCTGCTCGGCGGAACAAACGTCTTGTGACAATGCAAGAATTTGAGGATGCCAAGGACAAGGTGTTGATGGGGGCTGAGCGCCGTTCGACTGCCATGACCCAAGAAGAAAAGGAACTCACAGCCTATCATGAAGCCGGGCATGCTATTGTAGCACTGCACGTGCCGGTAGCTGATCCTGTCCATAAAGCAACAATCATTCCGCGTGGCCGTGCTCTAGGCATGGTGATGCAGTTGCCGGAAGGTGACCGTTATTCTATGAGTTATCGCTGGATGATTTCCCGCCTTGCGATCATGATGGGGGGGCGTGTTGCTGAAGAAATCAAATTCAGCAAGGTAAATATTACATCCGGGGCGGCATCAGATATTGAGCAGGCGACCAAGCTTGCTCGTGCAATGGTGACCCGCTGGGGATTTTCCGACAAGCTTGGCAATGTTGCTTATGGTGATAATCAGGATGAGGTTTTTCTTGGCCATTCCGTTGTCCGTCAGCAGAATGTTTCAGAAGAGACAGCTCGTCTGATTGATTCGGAAGTGCGCGGGCTGATTGATAGAGCCTATCAAGAGGCAAACCACATTCTGATTGAGAAGAAAAAAGAATGGAATGCTTTAGCCGAAGGCCTTCTTGAATATGAAACACTGAGCGGCGATGAAATCAAAGATGTTATTGCTAGAAAACCGCTGGCCCGGGGAGTAGGCAATGATCTACCATTATCATCGGGAACAGGGGTTCCGAAATCTGGAAAAGCAAAAAAATCGAAAGGGAAAACTGGTTAACTGCGCCTTAATGTCAATCCTAAACCAAAGTCGGAAGGATAATCCTGTGCACGGAGGGGCAGGGCGATACACCATCTTGGATATCCAGTTGCATCAGGTTTTCTCTCACTACATTCTTAGTACTGAGAAATATAATTTTGCTGAAATCTACTACTATGCTTGGGCGCTGTCATCGTCAGCCCTACTTCTGAAATTATGGATAGTACAGGGTGATACCGGTTTTATATAGCCGTATGCGACGTGATGAACGGGAAGGGATTTAATGACGCGGAAATACTTTAGAACAGATGGTATGCGTGGCAGGGCCAATAGCTTTCCAATGTTACCGGAGATAGCTATGAAAATTGGCATGGCTGTCGGAATCCTTTTTCGGCGGTTTGGTCATCGTAACCGTGTTGTTATCGGTAAGGATACGCGTCTTTCGGGTTATATGCTTGAAAATGCCCTTGTTGCGGGCTTTACTGCTGCTGGTATTGATGTGTTTCTGCTCGGGCCAGTCCCTACGCCGGCAGTAGCTATGCTTTGTCGCTCTTTACGGGCTGATATTGGGGTGATGATTTCTGCATCGCATAATCTTTTTTATGATAATGGTATTAAACTTTTCGGGCCTGATGGCTACAAATTTTCCGATAACTTTGAACTTAGGATTGAAAAATTGATTGAAAGTGATATGACCACGCAGCTTGCTAAGCAGTGCGATATCGGCCGCGCTAAGCGTGTTGAAGGTGATATCTACCGTTATATTGAATATGCCAAGCGTACTATGCCGCGCGATGTGACTCTGGAGAGCTTGCGTATTGTGGTCGATTGTGCAAATGGTGCAACCTACAAAGCGGTACCTCTTGCTCTCTGGGAGCTTGGTGCGGAGGTTATCACCATTAATGATAAACCAAATGGTATGAACATCAATGAAGATTGCGGCTCAACCCATCTTGTGCCCCTGACTGGAAAAGTGCACGAAGTGCGTGCTGATGTCGGCATTGCACTGGATGGTGATGGCGATCGCGTGCTGATGGCTGATGAAAATGGAACGATTATAGATGGAGACCAATTAATGGCCGTTATTGGTGAGTCGTGGCACAAGAGTGGTCGGTTGCAGGGCGGTGGAGTGGTCGCAACAGTTATGTCGAATCTTGGGCTTGAACGTTTTCTTAGCAGTCAGGGGCTGACGTTAGCGCGCAGAAAGGTAGGGGATCGTTATGTGGTTGAATATATGCGGACCCATGGCTTCAATGTTGGTGGTGAGCAGTCGGGTCATATTGTTCTTTCAGATTTTGGCACAACAGGTGATGGTCTTGTTACTGCATTGCAGATTCTGGGCTGCCTGAAAGAAACCGGTATGCCGATGAGTAAGCTGTGCCACAAGTTTGATCCGGTACCGCAAGTATTGAAAAATGTCCGTATTGACAAAGGCAAGCTGCTTGAAAATGGAAAGGTCAGGAAGGTTATCAGAGAAGCCGAAAAGATGCTTGGCACAAAGGGGCGGCTGCTTATCCGACCTTCCGGTACAGAACCACTGATTCGTGTTATGGCGGAAGGGGATGATAATGATCTTGTCGAACGTGTGGTGGATGATATTGTAGATATTATTATTGCATCTGGAGGCAGTACTGCGTGAGAGGCGGGTAGCATTATGCTTTGTCTTTACAGGTCTATTGTCCATTCGGAACGAACATCAGGGCCCTGTCAATACTTGAAAGGTCGTTTTTTGTTTCTTCCAGACTATAATTGTGCTGGGCAAAGATTTTTGTTACATCGTTTTTTTGTCCGATGCCTATTTCTACAGCGATCTTGCCTGATGGATATAGATATGGTTTGCTATCGGCTGCAAGTGCACGGTAAAAATCAAGGCCATCCATACCGCCATCAAGGGCTCGTAAGGGATCAAATCTGCGCACACTGATGTCAAGACCTGCAATATCATCATGTGCTATGTATGGCGGATTAGAAATAATAAGATCAAATCGCCCGTTTACAGCTTCGAACCAATTACTCTCACATACGGTAAGTCGATTTGCAACACCAAGGCGCTTGGCGTTTGTCTGTGTGGTTGCAAGGGCACCTTTTGCAATATCGACAGCTACGGCATGCAGCTGCGGCACATTGGATAGAAGCGCAATGACGATAACACCGCTACCGGTTCCCATATCAAGACAAGAAACGAAAGATTTTATTGTAGCACAGAACTGCAGAAAAGGCAATGCCAGATCTACCAAGATTTCTGTATCAGGCCGTGGTTCAAGGGTATCAGGAGAAAGTATAAAATTCAATCCGTAAAAATCCCGCTTACCGATGATACGATGCACCGGCTCTCCGGAAATTCGTCTTTGCAGGGCTGCATTCAGCCTATCGCATTGTTGGAGACTGACCGGTTTTTCAGGATGGGAGATAAGGGCAAGCAACCTAAATCCTGTTGCCCATTGAATGAGCAGCCGGGCATCAAGGTCAGCATTATCAATTTCGACTTGGCGTAAATGCTTGATGGCATGATGCATCAATCTGCCTAGGGTATTATAGGTTTTCACGTTTTTCTCATTTCGGCAAGAAGTATTACCTGATGATTTGTAATCAGCGCATCAACAATCTCATCCAGTTTGCCTTCCATAATACGATCAAGCTTATAGAGCGTTAAATTGATCCGGTGATCCGTTATTCGTCCTTGCGGAAAATTATATGTACGGATACGTTCTGAACGATCACCAGAGCCAACCTGTGCCTTGCGTGAGGCTGATCGTTCATTGTCTGCCTGCTGGCGCTCCATGTTATAAAGTTGCGCGCGCAGAATCTGCATAGCCCGTGCCCGATTCTGGTGTTGTGATTTTTCCGCTTGTACAACCATAATACCAGTTGGAATATGGGTAATGCGCACGGCAGAATCCGTGGTATTGACATGCTGTCCGCCTGCACCTGAGGCTCGCATGGTATCAATACGGATATCCTCAGGTCGGATTTCAACATCAATTTCTTTCACTTCAGGCAAAACAGCAACTGTTGCTGCAGAAGTATGAATACGGCCTCCGGCCTCTGTTTCTGGCACACGTTGGACACGATGCACGCCCGATTCAAATTTCAGTTTTGAAAATACACCTTTGCCGGAAATAGTAGCGATAATTTCCTTGTAACCGCCAGCATCCCCTTCATTCACTGAAACAATCTCCACCTTCCAGTTCTGGTTAACAGCGTAACGCTCATACATATGGAATAAATCTCTGGCAAAAAGTGCTGCTTCTGAACCACCTGTACCGGCGCGGATTTCTAGAATAGCACTTTTATCATCATCATTATCTTTCGGTAGAAGCAGGATCTGCACCTCTTTTTCAAGCTGCTCGATCCTGCTGTCAAGAACAGGGATATCTTCCATAACTAGGGTACGCGTATCAACATCCGTTTTTGGATCGTCTAATATTGTGCTGAGATCAGCTCTCTCCTTGTAGGCAGCGTTGAGGGTTCGGATAGAGTCTACAATCGGTTGTAGTTCGGCATATTCTGATGCCAGCCTAACATAGGTATCTGCATCAAGGTTACCTACCATTTGCGCCTCAATCATTTCAAAGCGCTTTTTCAGTTGTTTCATGCGGTCCTGTGGTAGGGTAACCATCTTTTCTGTTATCCTAAAATTTTATTCGCTTATTCTCTATGATCAAAGTATTACGCTGTTGTTTCGTGCAAAATCAAGCAGCATGGGTCGCAAGCTACGCTCTGTCTGCAATATGCCAAGCTCGTTCTCCAAGGTATTGGATAGTCTTTCTGCGTTAAGTGATAGCAGCATGGCTTTTACGGGACCGATAGAGGCCGGTGCCATGGAAAGACGTTGGAAGCCAAGACCGATCAGCGCCATGGCCATCAGGGGTTTCCCGGCCATTTCACCGCACAGTGTTACAGGTACATTGTTGCGTTGACTAATGCGGATAATTTTGCGCAAAGCACGCAGAACAGTGGGGGATAGCGGATCAAAACGATTGGCAAGCTGAATGTTGCCACGGTCAGCCGCCATCATGAATTGAAAGAGATCATTTGAACCGACAGAAACAAAATCAACCGCCTGCATCAATTCATCAAGCTGAAACAGCAGAGAAGGAACTTCAATCATTGCACCAAGCTTCAATCGTATCGGCAATTCATGGCCAAAACGTGCAAGGTGCGCTATCTCGCGATCAATAAGCTGTTGTGTATGATGGATTTCTGCAACCTCGGTCACCATCGGCAGCATCAAGCGTAGTTCTCGCCCTCCCGATGCTTTGAGCAATGCACGCAGTTGTGTGCGCATGAGTGCCGGACGGTCAAGCGTCAAACGAATCGCACGCCAGCCAAGTGCTGGATTTTCTTCATGTCCTTTGGCGCGGAAGTAAGGGAGAATCTTATCTCCGCCTATATCCAATGTGCGAAAGGTGACGCTTTTATCGCCTATCTCCTGATAGACAGTGCGGTAAAGCTGTTCTTGCTCTTGGGCACGCGGAAACGTCGAGGCAATCATAAATTGCAGTTCTGTGCGGAAAAGTCCGATCCCCTCCGCGCCAGATTCTGCCAATTGCGGCAGATCGACAAGTAGGCCGGCATTGATCAGCATCGTAATCGGCAGACCATCGCGAGTATAGGGCGGATGGTTGCACAAATCACGGTAAAGCTGCTGACGATGGGCCTGAAAACGGACTTTTTCCGCGTAAGCCTTTTCGACATCCAATGCAGGGCGCAAATGCACATGGCCTTCGTCGCCATCAATAATGATAGGATTACCGTTTTCAGCGAGAGAAACAATCCCCTTAGCTTGGCCAACCACGGGAATACCCATCGCACGAGCAACAATTACGACATGGCTTGTCGTAGCCCCATCTTCAAGCACAAGACCATGAATTTTCCCCCGAGGGTAATCCAGCAGTTCTGCAGCACCCATGGCATGAGCGATAATAACAGCATTTTGGGATATGCCTGCGGCGAGAGTATCGTTTGTTCGTCCCATAAGCTGTGATAAAAGCCTGTTGGCCAGATCATCGAAATCTGAAAGTCGTTCCCGCATGTAAGGATCAAGCATTTGGATCATACGGGAACGGGTGTCACTTTGTACTTTTTCAACTGCAGCCTCAGCCGTAAGCCCGTTGCGGATCGCCTCTTCTAGCCGTTTCACCCAGCCTTTATCATGGGCAAACATTCGATAAGTTTCCAGAACATCGCGGTGTTCGCCATCACGGGCCACATCTCCACGGGCAAGCATATCGTCAATGGAAAGCCGCAGAGAATCAATCGCTGCCGACAATTTGAGCAGTTCTATTTCGCAATCTTCATTGAAAAGATTTGTAACCACAATACGCGGTTCGTGCAAAATCACATGGCCAAGGCCAATCCCTTCATTCAATGCGCTTCCAGTCAGTGAGAAGGGACGACGCGTATCCGTTTTCACGTCAGAGCGTGCAAGGCGGGGTAGGTTGCCAGAACCGATCATCTCTGCCAGAACCATCACCACTGTTTCAAGGGCTTCTACCTCATCATCACTATAGGAGCGCTGATTGCGATTCTGCACGACAAGAACACCCAGTGTGCGTCCTGCGCGCAGGATTGGCACGCCAAGAAATGAGGAATATATTTCTTCCCCTGTTTCCGGCAGATAGGTAAATGCTCGGTGATCCTGCGCATTGACAAGATTAAGCGGCCGTGCTGTTGCCGCAATAGTACCGACCAGCCCTTGCCCTAGCCGCAGCTGGGAAAGATGAACAGCCTGTGGATTAAGGCCTTCCGTGGCATAAAGTTCTAACATACCATTGGGATGCATGACATAAAGCGAGCATACTTCCGCTTTCATATTTTGTGCAATTTCATGCACAATTCTGTCGAGACGCGTCTGCGGTTCTATGGCTTCTGCCATGAATTCACGCAAGCGTTTTAAAAGCATCCTTGGATCAGTACCGATTTCCCGCATTATTATTCTGTATATATTCCCATTGCAGATCTGTATCTAGCCATGATTTGAATCGAAATCAGAAAGTGCATCAATCCTATGTCTTCAAAAACACTGTGTCGCCCAATAAAACATAATTGTACGGAAAATATGTTTTAAATACAAACGTATAAATGCCAAGGCGCTTTACTGAAATGCAACTTGATCTTTCAAAAATATGGATGATTTCGTCTTAGCCTTTGTCAAGGCGGTAAACAGCATGAAGGGTCCGAACAGCAAGCTCCGTATAGGCGCTGTCAATCAGGATTGAAATCTTGATTTCCGATGTTGTAATCGCACGGATATTAATACCCTTTTCTGCTAAGGCCCTGAAGGCAGTTGCAGCAACGCCGGCATGGCTGCGCATCCCGATACCAATAACAGAGACCTTGGCAAGTCCGCTTTCAGACTGAAGAACATCATACCTTATCTCTTTGCGGTTCTTTTCAAGAATTTTTACCGCTTGGTCATGGTCAACGGACGGGACAGTAAACGTCATATCGGTTTTTGCGCCATGTTCCGAAATATTCTGCACAATCATATCTACATTGATATTTTCTTCTGCAAGCGGGTCAAAAATCGCCGCTGAAATCCCTGGTTTGTCTGCTAAGCGACGCAGTGAGATCTGTGCTTCATCTTTGGCAAACGCAATCCCGGTGACAACCTGTTGTTCCACAATTTCCTCCTCATCACATATAAGAGTGCCCGGTGGGTTGATCGAATCTTCCATACCGGGAGCATCTGGCGCTGCAAAGCTTGAGCGGACAAAGGTACGCACCTTGTGCACCATGGCCAATTCAACCGAGCGCACCTGTAAAACTTTGGCACCTAGCGAGGCCATTTCAAGCATTTCCTCGAAGGCAACCTTGGAAAGACGTCGAGCTTTTGGCTCTATACGCGGATCGGTTGTATAAACACCATCAACATCTGTATAGATATCGCAGCGGTCAGCCTTGATAGCGGCAGCAACAGCAACAGCACTTGTATCAGAGCCGCCGCGGCCAAGCGTTGCAACTCGATCGTCAGGCGCGAGCCCCTGAAAACCGGCAATAACAGCAACCTGACCTTTTTTAAAACCTTCAATCAGGGTTGTACCATCAATATCCGTTATGCGGGCACTCCCATGGGCATTGTCAGTCAGTATCGGGATCTGCCACCCCAACCATGAACGAGTATTAATGCCAATGTCCTGAAGTGCAATGGCAAGTAACCCTGCTGTTATTTGTTCACCCGAAGCGATAACCGTATCATATTCGCGTAGGTCATACACGGCAGCGGCTTCCTGTGTCCAGGCAATCAGCTGGTTGGTTGTGCCGGCCATAGCCGAAACAACAACCGTAACATCGTGACCGGCATCAACTTCACGTTTAATATGGCATGCCACGTTACGGATACGGCCAATATCGGCAACGGATGTACCACCGAATTTCATCACAATACGCGCCATTTGCGTTTCTTATTGTCCTTCCCTTACGAAAGCGGTTCCGAATTCTGACGAACAAAGATCTCGCATTCACCTTCACTTAAAGGTTTAGGAAGCATCTTCCCCTTGGCCGGTTTCCGGTTTGGGATAAAGCTCCAACGATATTATGCAGACACAGTGTGTATATAGAAACTACTAGCTATGACATATCGGAAAAGGAATGCTTTATCAAGAGCGTCGCAGCGTGCTCTATTAATTCTGCTATGACAGTTACAATTTTGATTTTTACAGTCTATCAATTATAGATGTAAACAAGAGTACTGTCTCTTATGGACCTCTTGTAAGATAGTTACATACGTCAACGCGAAAACGGCGATATAAAAAATCAAAGTTATCCTGAAGGAGCATGGATGACCAGAGCAGAGGGGACAACAGTTGATGCAGTGGAAGTTGAGCGGTTTTCCTGCATGGCGGCTGCATGGTGGGATCCGCATGGAAAATTTCGCCTTTTGCACAGGTTCAATCCTACTCGGCTAGCCTATATAAAGGAAAAAATATGCTTGGCATTTGATCGCGATCCGCTTGAGGCAAGTCCGCTGCAGGGGATCAGAATTCTGGATATTGGTTGTGGCGGCGGCCTTTTATGCGAGCCTCTAGCACGTCTTGGTGCTGATATGGTGGGTGTGGATGCCTCTGCTGCCAATATTGAGGTTGCCAAAATCCATTCTGGTGAAAATCGCCTTTATATTGATTACCGGACAGCCACTGCTGAGGCTCTTGCCATCGCCAGTGAAAAATTTGATGTTATCTTAAATATGGAGGTGGTGGAGCATGTTGCCAATGTTGGCTTTTTTATGGCAGCAAGTGCTTCGATGGTAAAGCCGGGCGGTTTGATGTTTATTGCAACTCTGAACCGCACTTTGAAAGCTTGGGGGTTGGCAATCATCGGTGCTGAATATATTTTGCGTTGGCTGCCGCGAGGGACACATAATTATGAAAAATTTGTGCGTCCTAATGAACTGAAAAAAGAACTTAGCGTTTCAGGTCTGAATGTCCTTGATGAGTTGGGCGTAACCTATAATCCGCTGAATGATAGCTGGAACCGCTCTTCTGACATGAGCGTGAATTATATTCTACTGGCCCAACGTCTTAAATAACCTTATCTCTAGTTAGAGAGGTAAACTTCTCTGGGACAGGTTATCAGTTCTATTTTCTTGGCAGAGGCGTTAAAAGCAGATTATCCATAATCCTTGAACAGCGATGCAATTTTCTACCCACTAGAGACTAGCCATAGATGGCTCGTTGGTCAATTTCGCCAAAATAATTTTGCACGTTTCCTCAGCAAATTAGTCTCCCGATATAACTTAGGTATTTTCAAACTGATTTTTATATTTACTGAGTATCCGGGCTTTTTTTGTTCAGCTTCCTTTGCAATCTGTTTGCGTCTGGGTGTTCTGATATCAGCATTTTTCAATTACTGCTGAGCAGTATACATTAAAGGTAATTCATCATCTTCTTTTTTGCATTTTTAAGTATATTAAAATAATTATTATTAGCTACGAAACCTAGGAATTAAATTCATGCGTCCGATCACAATGAAGAATGAGACAGATCATTCCCGCCCTTAGCTTCCAGTAGGCTGTCTAACTTCCCCGCTTTTTCAAGTGCATACAGGTCATCACAGCCGCCGATATGCACTGTGTTGATGAAAATCTGTGGAAAGGTGTTATGCTTATTGGCACGTTCAACCATTTCGGCTCGCAGGGTAGGGTCTTCGGCTGCCACAATTTCCTTATAGTGCACGCCTTTGCTGTTGAGCAGTTTCTTCGCGCGTGTGCAATAAGGACAACCCGGCTTTGTGTATATTGTAGCATCAATCATCAGAAATCTCCGTCATTAAATTATCGGCTCATGAATATAAATAAATAAGCTGCGCAGCTCAAGGGCGTCCTGTTTATTCATGAGCTTCCCAGCTAGCAAAGAAATATGTATCAATCGGACCGAAAATCATTTTGTGACTTGCCCTTTCCTGCTGATTCGCGTAGGGGGCAGTGGAGCCGCTCTCGAAGGGGCGCACTATCTGAAAGGGTAGAAGATTATGATTACAGATATGAAAAAACCGGGTATTCGTCCAGTAAATCCTGCTTTTTCCTCGGGCCCTTGTGCAAAACGTCCGGGATGGACGCTAGAAGTGCTAAAAGACGCGCCGCTTGGCCGATCTCATCGCTCCGCAATTGGCAAGTCAAAGCTAGCTGAAGCTATCGCGCTAACGCGCGAGGTTTTAGAAATTCCGGTTGATTATTATATTGGTATTGTCCCTGCTTCTGATACGGGAGCAGTTGAGATAGCACTTTGGTCGCTTCTGGGCGAGCGCGGTGTTGATATGGTCGCATGGGAAAGTTTTGGGGCTGGTTGGGTAAGCGATGTGGTCAAACAGCTCAGACTTGCTGATGTCCGGGTATTTATAGCGCCTTATGGTGAATTACCTGATCTGAGTCAGCTTGATTTTGACCGAGATGTTGTTTTTACTTGGAACGGCACTACCTCGGGTGTGCGTGTTCCTGATGCAGAATTTATCCCCGAAGCCCGCAATGGCCTTGTGATCTGTGATGCGACATCAGCGGTATTTGCACAGAAGCTTGATTATACTAGGCTTGATGCCATCACCTACTCATGGCAGAAAGTGCTGGGAGGGGAGGGTGCTCATGGCATTCTAATCTTAAGTCCTCGGGCTGTTGCCCGGCTTGAAACTTACAAGCCTGTATGGCCCTTGCCAAAGATTTTTCGCCTGACCAATGACGGCAGGTTGAACGAGGGTATTTTCAGGGGAGAAACCATCAATACGCCGTCAATGCTCTGTGTTGAGGATTATCTCGATGCTCTGAAATGGGCGAAATCGCTGGGCGGCTTGCCGGCCTTGATTGCACGAGTTGATAGAAATTTTGCTGTTCTTGATGATTTTGTCCGCAAGACGCCTTGGATTGAGAATCTGGCAAAAAGCCCTGAAACCCGTTCCAATACATCTGTCTGTCTGTCTATTACTGATCCTGATCTTCAGGGGCTAGATACTGAAGCACAGGTCACTTTTGCCAAGGCCATTGTCAGGCGTCTTGAAAAAGAGGGCGCTGCTTATGATATTGATGCCTATCGCGATGCTCCTTCAGGATTACGCATTTGGACTGGTGCAACAGTCGAGGCTGCCGATCTTAAAGTCCTCACTGAGTGGCTTGATTGGGCTTTTTCTGTTGAAAAGGTAGCTTTGAAAAAAGCTATCTTGTAGGAAACTTGATCCGGAAATGGTATTAAGAATCTTTTTTTTAGCAGGTCGGAGTTTATCTAAAAGCCTGTTTCCATTTTTCAGATCGTCCTTTCAGAGGGCAGCTTTTTATTGAGGTTCTCTGTCTTTTCTATTTTTTAGATTCCAACTGATTTTATGGAGGCAATTCCATGACACCGCGTGTACTCGTATCCGATAAACTTTCCTCAACAGCTGTACAGATTTTCAAGGATCGTGGCGTTGATGTTGATTATTTGCCTGATCTTGGCAAGGATAAGGAAAAACTATTTGAGGTGATCGGTCAGTATGATGGTCTTGCCATTCGTTCCACCACTAAGGTGAGCGAGAAAATTATTGATGTGGCAACGCGATTGAAGGTTGTCGGCCGTGCCGGCATCGGCGTTGATAATATAGATATTCTGGCTGCTTCTCGCCGTGGTATCATTGTCATGAATACGCCTTTCGGTAATTCCATCACCACGGCAGAGCATGCTATTGCCCTGATGTTCACTCTTGCCCGTCAGATTCCTGAGGCTGATGTTTCAACTAAAGCCGGAAAATGGGAAAAAAACCGTTTTATGGGGATCGAAATCACCGGCAAGACACTCGGCATTATTGGTTGCGGCAACATCGGTTCCATTGTGGCACTGCGTGGCATTGGCCTGAAAATGAATGTAGTAGTTTTTGATCCTTTTCTTTCTCAAACACGAGCGGAGGAATTGGGGGTGCAGAAGGTTGAACTTGATGAGCTTCTTGCTCGAGCTGATTTTATTACCCTGCATACTCCACTGACCGATAGGACGCGCAATATTATTAATGCTACTGCCATTGCCAAGATGAAAGACGGTGTGCGGATTATCAACTGTGCCCGCGGTAACTTGCTTGTTGAGAAAGATCTTGTTGAGGCTCTGAAGTCAGGTAAAATTGCTGGGGCAGGCATTGATGTTTTTGAGACGGAGCCTCCTGCTGCTGACAACCCACTGTTCAACCTTGAAAATGTCGTGTGCACGCCGCATTTAGGCGCTTCGACATCAGAAGCCCAAGAAAATGTAGCTATTCAGGTAGCTGAGCAGATGTCAGATTATCTTATGAATGGTGCTGTCAGCAATGCCATCAATATGCCGGCGATTGCGGCAGAAGAAGCGCAGCGCCTCAAGCCTTTTATTAAATTGGCGGAAATGCTCGGTGCTTTTACAGGACAATCAACAGACGAAGATATTCAGCGTGTCGAAATTCTTTTTGACGGCAGTACAGCAGCTATGAATACACGTGCTTTGGTTAGTGCTGTCCTTGCCGGACTCATTCGCACGCAGATGACCGATGTTAATATGGTTTCGGCTCCTATTATGGTCAAGGAACGTGGTATCATTGTTTCTGAAATCAGGCGTGACAAATCTGGTGTATTTGATGGTTATATCAAATTAATCCTTCATACATCCCGGCGAACGCGCTCTGTTGCAGGAACATGCTTTGCTGATGGAAAGCCTCGCTTTATTGAGATCAAGAATATTCATCTTGATGCTGAAGTCGGTCGCCATATGCTCTATATTACCAACAGTGATACTCCCGGTGTTATTGGCACAATCGGTTCGATATGCGGGAAGCATGGTGTGAATATTGCCAATTTTGCTCTTGGGCGGAATATGCCGGGTGGTGATGCTATTGCCCTGCTTTATCTTGACGAACGAATTTCAGTGGAAGTTCTTGATGAGCTTCTGCAGGTGCCAGGTATTAAACAGGCCCGACCATTGGAATTTGATATGGGAAGGATTGCCTGAGGATAGCTGTTATACATTGGCGCAATATGGAAAAAGGGGATCTGATAGAATTTAACTGAATTGCATAGTGTTTATCTCGATTTTTCCGAAGAGGCTGCAACTCTGTTTGAGTGAAGCATGTCTTTTGACTGAAAACCGCAAAATGATGGTAAAGAGAATCTATGATTGCCTACCTCTTGAGGTGAAAGGTAGTACATGATTCTGTCGCTAAAACGGATATCGGTGGGTGCAGATATTTTCCTCGATAGCACCGTGCACTATCTTCTATCTGAAATGTGTAGAAGCCGATTTTGGAGAAAAGCAAAGTTTTGAAGCTATGGAACTAACACCTGCTCTGGTTAAAAAACTGAAAAATATGACAATTATATATAAAAAGGCTGTAAGCGTTTTTCTTAAAACTTTGAGCTGGAATAAACTCCTATAGTATAAACTTAAAATAAAGTCGCACTTTGAATAATGTTTCATTATAAAGGGGACGTCTGTTTTCGTGTTATTCTTGATTCAAAACCTGATGGAGTTTTGTAAATGGCCAATGTAGTGGTTGTCGGTATCCAATGGGGTGATGAAGGAAAAGGCAAGATCGTTGACTGGCTTTCGGCGCGTGCGGATGTCGTTGTGCGTTATCAGGGCGGCCATAATGCCGGACATACATTGGTTATTAATGGTATAAGCTATAAATTGTCGCTTTTGCCTTCAGGTGTTGTACGGAACAAGTTATCAATTATTGGCAATGGTGTTGTTGTTGATCCATACCATTTTGTCCAGGAAGTGGGAAAACTGCGTGAACAAGGCGTGAAGATTACACCTGATATTCTGCGTATTGCTGAAAATGCACCGCTTATCCTTTCGCTGCATCGTAATCTAGATGCAGCGCGAGAGAGTATGACATCCGGGTTCAAAATCGGTACAACCAAACGGGGTGTCGGTCCTGCTTACGAAGACAAAGTGGGGCGTCGTTCGATTCGGCTTGTAGATCTGGCAGAGCCGAATACTCTGATGGTGAAGATTGAGCGCTTGCTGATGCATCATAATGCTCTACGCCGCGGCATGGGTGAGGTGGAGGTTGATCCACGACTCCTTTACAATGAACTAATGGAAGTGGCTGATGATGTCCTGCCTTTCATGGATCGGACTTGGCATCTGCTTGATGCACGTCGCCGCTCGGGTGCGCGAATTTTATTTGAAGGGGCACAGGGCGCATTGCTTGACAATGATTTTGGCACTTATCCGTTTGTAACATCTTCCAATACAATTGCGGGACAGGCAGCAACAGGTGCAGGCATGGCGCTTAGTGCGGTTAATTATGTGCTTGGTATTGTCAAAGCATATACTACACGGGTAGGTGAAGGTCCCTTTCCTACAGAGCAGGTTAATGAGATTGGCAGTTTTCTTGGTAAGCGTGGGTGTGAATTCGGTGTTGTGACCGGTCGTCCTCGGCGCTGCGGTTGGTTTGACGCTGTTCTGGTGCGGCAGATGGTTGCAGTTTGTGGCATTAACGGTATTGCGCTCACCAAACTTGATGTGCTTGATGAATTGAATGAAATCGCGATTTGTGTGGGCTATGAGCTTGACGGGCAAAGGCTGGATTATCTGCCTAGCTCAATGGGTAAGCAGCTGAATGTCAAACCGGTTTATGAAATCATTCCTGGTTGGAAGAAAACGACGGCTGGTGCGCGCAAGTGGGCAGATCTACCGGCACAGGCAATTAGATATGTTCGCCATATTGAAGAATTGATCGGTACCCCAGTTGTGCTTCTTTCCACCAGTCCGAAACGAGAAGATACAATTCTTGTAACAGATCCTTTTGAGGATTGAGGGTGAAGGGATTGATATTTATTAGGCTGGAATGATGAGTACTATTGGAACTAAGACAAAATTTAAGAAATAGAATAAAGAGATCTATCGTTTTATGGCAGATTTTGTAGGATTATTGAAAAGAGCAATTGATGCGCAAAGTAATGTAACTTCAGAACTGCGATTGCGCATCTATGATCGTGCGCGCGAAACCGTGAAAAAAAAACTTAGTTCAAGCAACGTTTCTGCAGAGTTGATCGAGCTTCAGCTTAGAGTTATTGAAAAAGCGATTAATGAAGTTGAAGAATTCTACCGCGGGGCAGAAAACGCACCACTGGTGCAATATGCTTCAACAGAATTCCAAAAAAATAGTTTTCCGGAAAAAGAGGCGTTTTTAAAACCCGAACCTTCTACCGCTGCAGTTGAAATTTATGAAACCAACGGGGACGATAGACAATCACAAGAAGCATCATCAGGTGCTATGTTCACTTTACCACAAAATATAAATAGTAAAGAAAAGTTCAGAAAAATACCCACTGTCTCCAGTATAAATGGTTTTTCGTTTAATGGCAATGATAGCACAACATTTTTGCCGGTTCTTGAAGCCTTGTCTATGGAGGCAGACAGGGATGAAAAGGCATTGGAATCAGAGAAATTACTCTCGCCTCAGCTGGATTTGGCACAGGATCAGACTGAGACAGTCTGTAATGATGAGGGGTATATTTTCTTAGAAAAAGATATGCCTGATAGGCTTATACAGGATATTATGTCTGAGCCTCTGCCCATATCTGATATGGCTTCTGATCCGATCATAGATGATGAGAAAGTTTATCAGTCCGCGCCCGATTTTCTGATTGCTAATGAGGATAGTACGCAAGAGACAGCGCAATTCTACCGGGGTGAGAATACTATCAGCAATCATGTATTGGAAGAGCCTATCATATCTTCAATAGGTTTACCAGTTGATACAGGAAAAAGAGCGATAAAGGCAGTTGCACAGAAACCAGCTTTTGTGCCTGAAGCTTTCCCTGCACTGAAAACAGTAGCAGCGCAGAAGTCTCTCCGAGTTACACAGAATGTGCTAGCGGAAGCCAGCCCCGCTGTGGCAGACAGGTTGCCGGAGTATGTAAAACCGAAAGAACGATTGCCAAAACGTCCTCAGCGTGTAGTGAGTATCACTCCGACCGGGTCTGAAAGACATAAATCTCTAAGCAATGAAAAAAGTGATGATTTCCCTCTGGTGGCAGATATCTTTTCTCAAGCCGTCATACGAGAAAAGAAACGTTTTAGCAGAAATCAACTTCTTGCTGGCAGTGGGATTATTGTTGCTGTTCTTTGTATTATTGTAGCAATTGTCTGGTTTTTAATTGGCTTTTTACAGCAAGAAGAGCAGGTGAGTGTAAACCACTCTCAGGTAGAGCCGGTAGCAAAGATAACAAACCGTCTTATGCAAGATGGACAGGAAACTGATCCTGGTCCAATCGAGGGACATGGTGTTCTCGATAGTGGAATAAGTCAGACAATAACTTCAGGTCCGATTTCCGAAATTGCAGAGGCAGTTTTTTATGAATCAGGCACTTCCCTTTTGCCCGAAATTTTGGAAAAAGGCAGTGTCAGATGGTCATTGCTGCGTGAAAAGACTAAGAAGGGCAGGGAAGAGATGGCTATCCGTGGTGATGTGACCATTCCCGGAAAGGATATGATGCTCCGGATGATAATTCGTCGTAATACGAATCTTTCCATTTCAGCAGCATATCTTATTGAATTGATCTTTAACATACCAGAAAATTTTGAAGGTGGCGCTGTTGATCGTGTTAGCCAGCTTTTGTTCAAGACTTCAGAGCAATCGATCGGGCAGGAGCTGTACGGTACTGTTCCGTTCAGGATAGATGACAACTTCTTTATATTGGCCATAGATGCTCCCGAGCCATTTTTGAGTCGTAACCTCAATATCATGCGCCAGTTATCTTGGATAAAACTTAATATCGCCTATAAGAATGGCCGTATTGGAGAGTTTTCTTTGGCCAAGGGTGAAGAGGGAGATGCCATTTTTAAGCAGGTACTAGATGAAAAGATAGAGTAGTACTATAAGTTTCATTTAATATTTATCATGTTCAGGTTTTGAATGCTATCGACCAGAGGCGGTAGGAAGAATGCTCATTGCGAGCTTGCCCCATCTTTCATAAAAACTCAACACAATAGGCGTAAACCACACACAATCTTAAAATTATGCCAATTCTCTAACCACTCGCCCACTCGCTATCACAAAACTCCAAAAAAATACCAAAATAACACATCAAAACTCAATACTGGTTTCTTTTTCTGTGTTTTCTGGTGGTTTTATTATGCGACCGCTTGGATCACTGGTTATAGGTAGTTATAGCGATAGGCATGGCCGCAAAAATGCTATACTGCTGAATAAAGTTCCTGTGTATACTAAACATCTGTACCAAGTAGCTAACATGATAATCGGTGTTTCCCCTGATTACGGTACGTATGTGCCGACGTATAAGGATTATCAACTATGAATCTATACCGAACGTTCTATATGTTTTTCAAAAACTGTCAGGCCAAAATTCTGGCAATTAAAGATCAGCTGAACTTTTCTTTTGCGTTTTTAAGCGACTGTATGAGTTTGTCAGGTTCACAATATTTTTCAATATAAAGTTTTCTGTGATATCATGTGAGCGGGAGAAAACTTATAAGGTCGCCTTTGGAAATGTTCTGCATTACCGCGAGAACCACCTTAAAGCTACTATCAGCATTTTGGAGGTTGTTCTCACGATGCAGTTAAGGAATTAGCGGAATATCCGTTGTTTAATGTAGAAAAGAAGCGGTTTTTCTAGGTCACCGAAGGTATAAGCTTGACCATTAGTTATGGATGGAGAAATTCTTGTTATAGGCTCTGTTGTCGGTAATTTTAATGGGATTTTCTTACCGAAAGTTCAAACTAAAGACTGATCAAAGAAGCACTATGGCAGTTATGAGCATACCAAATAACAGCAATATAGTGTTGCGACAATGCTGCTCCGGGCAGGATATTATGTTGACAACCAGAACAGGTAAAACCCTTTATTTCTGCCAGTACGATTTATGATTTCTATTTACTTTCAGAAAATTTTCTTATTAGAAATTATAGTAAATATAATATCGCTATGTAGCTTGGTGCCCAGCTGAAAAGCTTACATTTTCTGCAGGGATTATTTCAGGATAATCTGATGTAGATGTTAGGTATTTCGTTTCAGTATCAATCGCCTGCCACAACTAATTGTATATTTTTCATTGGATTTATATACTGCAGGTATGAGCCTTTTGACAGTTGCTATAGCAATAACAGAAATACGTTTACATCATGCTGAACAACTCTAAAAATTTTGCCTGATACAAGCTGGTTACGGTTTGAAGTTGAATCAGGTCATGATGATACGAAAACTTTGTTATCTTTTCAGGTAAAATAAATATCACTATGTATTTCGATGGTGTGAAAATATTTTCATTTTATAAGAACGGCCTTGTGAATAAGATTCCCTTACCGTAATGCAAGGAAACAGAAAGTTTTCCACAAATCTGATTGGATAATGTCCATGAAGAGCCGAAATCAAGAGAGGCATTATGTAATGGCCATTTTGCGCCGCTTATGGACAAGCCTTGTATCGGAGAAAACGCAATAATACTAAAACCGCTTTTTTCCGGAAAATCAAAGATATAATCACCGGAGATCAGTGGCCACCCCTCTTCAAGGCCGCTTGTTAGTAAAGACGGGATATTTTTTTCAGCAAGGCTGACTGCCATTGTCATATGAAGTAGGCTATGATCTGTTCGCTCTCCGCCGAAAGAACCGCACAGGATAAGACGACTTGCCCCCTTTTTCAGAGCGGCATTGACTGCAAGTTCTCCGTCAGTCATATCTTTGTTAGAAGAAAAAAGAATTGTTGGCACTTCATTATAACATCTTTTAGTTGCATTATCTGTTGAATCAAAGTCCCCTATCCACAAAATAGGATCAAGTCCAAGAGGGACAGCATGGCGTATGCCGTTGTCTGCGGCAATGACAGGTGTATCGGCAATCTGTGATTGAAGGCGTCGTGTTAGGACGAGTTCTCCGCCCAGAAGGATAGTGAACGTTGTCAAGTGCTCTCTCCAATACAGGTCTGTTTCATGGTGCTCATGGCTATTTTATGTGCAACGTATATGATGGCACAGCCATAATTATCTGTTTTGTTGTGCATGTGCCATATAAAGAGACTTTTTGACTATAAAAAAATTGAAAAACCGAGAATAGAGAAGAAGCCTTTCTATTTCGTTCAGACAAGCCGATTGGCATAAGAGTGAGATGTTAAAAATGAAGGAGCTTTCCCATGAACATCGGATAAAAAAAGGCAACCAGCTGGATATTAGTGTGCTGTCCTCTTTGCGGTTGTGTCTATTGGGTAGTGTATTTCTTTCTGGCTGCAGCAGTCTTGATTACAGTAGGCTGGATGGAGGGCTAAATCCTTCTGATACACCTGTAACAGTTGATGCAATAGAGCAGAATAATCAGATAAAGCAGCTTGGTGCCCAGGAGCATCTGCATATTCTTGCCACATATGGCGGTGTATACCATGATACAGGTGTTGAGCGGATGGTGGCTAGAATTGTCGGCAAGCTGAAATCGGTTTCAGAAAATCCGGATCAGACTTATCATATTACCATCCTTGATACTTCCAATATCAATGCATTTGCTTTGCCCGGCGGCTATATCTATATCACCCGTGGACTTCTAGCGCTTGCCAATGATTCTGCCGAGATTGCGGCTGTTATTGCTCATGAGATGGCCCATATTACAATCAATCATGGTATTCTGCGTCAGCAGAAAGAGGCAGAATTTGGGCTTGCAAACCAGGTTGCAACAAAAATTCTCAGGGATAGGCCAACCGGAAAGGATAGTATGATCCACCGTAAATTCAGTCTTGCGCAGTTTTTCCGTAACCAGGAGCTGCAGGCCGATGAAATTGGCATTAAGATGATTACCGAAGCAGGGTATGATGCTTTTGCTTCTCCGCGTTTTTTGCAGACAATGGAGGCCTATGCTCGTTTCAAGCATGCATCGGATGCCACGGTTTTCAGATTTGACTTCTTGGCAACTCATCCAGCGACATCACAGCGTATCCAGCTTGCTATCGCCCAAGCTCGCAAGATCAGTGCGTCTGTTTTCGGTGCCATAGATCGTACTTTCTTTCTCAAAGGCATTAACGGGATGATTTTTGGGAATAATGCCGCTAAAGGTTATATACGCGGGAATAATTTCATTCACCCTGAGCTGGGAATCATGTTTTCTGTTCCTGCTGATTTTATCATGGATAACTTTGCAGCTACAATTATTGCCAGCGGCCCTAATGATCTTGCAATTCGGTTTGACAGTGTTCTCGTACAGAAGGAAACGTTGCCGGTCCAATATATGAAGAGCGGCTGGGTTTCTGGCCTTGATATCACAAGTATTCAGCCTCTTGTAGTTAATGGCCTATCTGGAGCATCCGCCCGGGTGGAAAATGACAAGTGGCAATTCGACATTGTTGTTTTTGTTATAAAAGACCGAGCTTATCGGTTTTTAACCGCTGCGCCCAGAAATGCGAAAAATTTTTTAGCTATCTCTCAGGAAACCACAAAGAGTTTCCGTATGCTTTCCGCTCGCGAAAAAGCATCATTCAGACCTTTACGTATTCATGTCATCCCTGTAAAGTCCGACGAGACTGTTCCTTCTCTGGCGGAAAGAATGCAGGGAACAGATAAAAAGATTGAACTATTTCGCATTATCAATGGTCTAACACTGACAACAGTACTATCTGCCGGTAACTGGGTCAAGATCATTTCCGAATAAATGCTGCTCCTTCCGGGGAAGCTAAAAGTATTTTATTGGAATATCGGCGAAAGATCCGCTCAATCTTTATTGTGCTCAAGCAGTTTGCGCAAATTAGGATTGCATTCCAGTTCACGTTCATAAGAAACTTGACAATTGGCATAGGCTTCTTGCCGCCTGAAATTCCAGTATCTCAGATCATCCAGTGCAATCCGCTTACCCGTAACGGCACAGATAACATAACTACCAGGTGTAATGATCTGATAATCGTTGCCTTTATAATAAAGTTTTGCCTCGTACTCATCATTTCTTAGAAAAGACATAATCATGTTTCCCTGTATTGCAATATATACCGCTTTTATAGAGATTAACTTTAATTTGCAATTAATGGTTTTCTGTCTGTTTAATGGCAGGAAAGTCAGCGCCGCTTGAACAGGCGCTCAATATCCGCAAGTTTCAGTTCAATATAAGTAGGGCGGCCGTGATTGCATGTACCTGATTCCGGTATTTCTTCCATTTGTCGTAAAAGTGCATTCATCTCTTCTGCTTTGAGAATACGGCCGGAACGTATAGAGCTGTGACAAGCCATTGTCGCAGCAATATAGTCTAACATGGCTTTAAGGCCATCCGCCGTTTCATGTTCTGCAATTTCCTCGGCGAGGTCTTGCACCAAGCTTGCGGCATTCACTTCTCCTAGCATTGCTGGGGTTTCTTGTACTGCAATGGCGCTGGGGCCAAAGCTTTTAATAAAAAGCCCGAATTTCTGCAGTGTTGCCGTATGTTCAAGCAGCCGTCCGGCATCTTCTTCCGGCAATTCGACAATTTCAGGCATAAGCAGAATTTGTGAAGCTAACGGTTTTGCATAAAGTGCCTGTTTCAATGCCTCATAAACAAGCCGTTCATGGGCTGCATGCTGGTCAACAATAATCAGGCTGTCCTTTGTTTGCGCTACAATATAGTTCTGATGAATTTGTGCCCGCGCTGTGCCCAGAGGGTAGAGGGTAGATGTATGTGTAATCTCTATCGGCGCGGACATTAGGTCAGCGCTTAAGATCTGCATATCCTGTAAGACGGGGATAGAATGCTCTTTAAAGGTCTGGGACTGCGCTATGATCGGTCGGTCAGTCGGGTATGCAGTTTCCGGTATCCAGCTAGCAGTGCTTGGCCGGTAATAAGAGTCGGATAGTGAGGCTGGCGGTGAAAAATATGTTGATGCAACAGGGCTTATATGAGGCTGAAAAGCATTTAGCATAGCTATGGTACTCGTACTGGTCGGGCGTATCCCTGCTTGTTTCAGCGCCATACGAATGCTGCTGATAACAAACCCGCGCACAAGATGTGGGTCGCGAAAACGCACATCAGATTTTGCGGGATGCACATTGATATCGATATCAGTCGGGTCAATTTCAAGAAAGAGGGCGATGATACTGTAGCGGTTCCGAGCAATCACATCACTATAGGCACTTTTAATTGCGCCGGAAAGCATCTTATCACGGATCGATCGCCCGTTGACATATACAAACTGCTGTAGGCTGTTGCCGCGATTATAGGAAGGAATACTGGCAAAACCCGTCAAACGTATCCCTTTCCGCTTCGCATCCAGCTCTATCGTGTTATCAGTAAACTCCTTGCCCAGAATTTGTGCAAGACGCATGGTCTGCGCCTGCGGGCCAATTCCGGTTGCGGCAAATTCTGTCAGGTTACGGTCAGGACCCGAAAGGGTGAAATGAATATGTGGAAATGCGATTGCAATACGTTTGATAGTATCCGTAACGGCGATTATCTCTGCTCTATCGGTTTTCATGAATTTAAGGCGAGCAGGCGTTGTATAAAAAAGATCGCATACTTCCGCAGTGGTTCCGCAATTGGATGCGGCAGGGCGTGGTCCTTCAATCCTGCCGCCCGACACGAGAATCTCGGCACCTATGGCAGCATTTTCCGCGCGCGACAGAAGCCTGAGGCGTGATACCGAGCCAATGGATGCTAGAGCTTCGCCGCGAAAACCAAGCGCATGTATGTCATAAATATTGTCGCTTAGCTTGGACGTGCAATGGCGGGAGATTGCAAGAATAAGCTCGTTCTCCTTAATGCCGCGGCCATCATCTGTCACGCGAATCAGATTTTTGCCGCCTCCTGCTGTCACAATTCCAATACGGGTGGCACTCGCGTCAATCGCGTTTTCAACTAACTCTTTAACAATGCTCGCCGGCCGTTCGACAATCTCACCAGCAGCAATCTGGTTTATAATACTTTTACTAAGTTGGCGTATGGTCATGAAAAATAATAGTCTATCTCATATGTGAGCCAGATTGAGAGAGTCTTATTGCCATTACTTATGTCGCATCCAAGGCTTGCGCAATATCTTCAAGCAAATCATCGGTATCTTCGAGTCCTATGGAAAAGCGCAGTAGGCCATCGGAAATGCCGAGTTCGGCACGCACTTCCGCTGCAACGTTCTGATGTGTTGTCGTTGCAGGGTGAGTGATGATGCTGCGTACGTCACCAAGATTGTTGGAAATAAGAGGAATAGTCAGCGCATTGCAGAAATTAAAAGCCGCTTTTTTCCCGCCTTTCAGTTCAAAGGCAACCATTGTTGAGCCACCGCTCATCTGCTGGGTAATGATATCAGCTTGAGGATGATCTGCTCTTCCCGGATAGAGGCATTTTTCTACTGCCAAATGTTGTGCGATCAGATCTGCAATCTGCGCGGCAGAGCGACTCATTTGCTCTACCCGCAACGACATAGTTTCAAGCCCTTTGAGCATAACCCAAGCGGTAAATGGACTCATCGCCGGGCCCGTGTGTCGGAAATAATTCTGAAAATTTTCAGCAATCCAGTCAGCACTGGAAAGGATAATTCCACCAAGACAGCGACCTTGGCCATCAATGTGCTTGGTGGTGGAATAAAGCACAACATCTGCTCCAAGCGCCAGTGGCTTTTGGTATAGTGGTGTGGCGAAAGCATTATCTGCGACAACCGTGGCGTCAACAGCATGGGCAAGCCGGCTTACCTCAGCAATGTCAACGATTTCAAGGGTAGGGTTTGCTGGTGTTTCAAAAAAGATAAGTCGTGTACTGGGCCTGATTGCTTCTTCCCAATTTTTCACGAACGCGCCGTCAATAATCGAAACTTCTACACCATAACGCGGCAGGATTGTCTCAATGACATAGCGGCAGGAACCAAACATAGCTCGTGCGGCTACAACATGGTCACCTGCCTTGACCATGCACAAGATAGCGCCAGCGACAGCTGCCATACCTGAGGCAACAGCTCGACCCTCTTCCGCCTCTTCAAGCATGCACATCTTCTTTTCAAATACCTCATTGGTCGGGTTGGCATAGCGTGAATAGACGAATCCTAGATCCTCGCCGTTAAAGCGCATTTCAGCCTGCTCGGCTGTTTGATAGGCAAAACCTTGGGTCAGATAAATGGCTTCTGATACCTCGCCATACAAAGAGCGCACCGTTCCACCGTGGATCATCTGTGTGGCAGTGCGGTAATTTCGGTCCTGTTTCAGTGTCATGGCTTTTCCTCGCGATATCTGCTGCGCTGGTATACAGTAAAGCTGCTTCGGGGTTGTGGTTCAGGCCAAAAATCACTGGGATTTCAGGGCCTTTTAGCAAGTTCATTTTACATGGTTACAAGCTAGCCGGCCAAATCACCAGGGAATAAAATCTACATAATCTGATTACAGTCTTGCGTCAATCGTTGCAAAGCTTATGCAAAGAGTACAAAATATATTAAGGTGGGTTATGGATTATGGTACGTTCAATTGGAATTCTCGCAGACAAGAATATTATTGCATTGTTTCGCAGTGGTGCTTTTGCGAGTAAAAAGGAGCTTGATAATGATCAGATTCAGCCGGCCAGCCTTGACCTGAGGCTGGGAGAAAAGGCGTATCGTGTGCGCGCCTCCTTTATGCCAGGCCCAAATATCCGAGTGGCAGATAAGCTTGAGCGGCTAAAGCTGCATGAGATAGATCTACGAAAAGGAGCGGTTCTGGAAATGGGCTGTGTCTATATTGTGCCGCTTCTGGAAACACTTGCCCTGCCCCATGATCTTTCCGCTGTGACCAATCCCAAAAGCTCAACAGGCCGATTAGATATTTTTACACGTGTGATCACTGACGGTGCTCACGAATTTGACGAGATATCGGCAGGTTATCAAGGGCCGCTTTATTTAGAAATAAACCCGCGGACATTTCCCGTTATTGTGCGTATCGGCTCGCGCTTGTCGCAGATCCGTTTTCGCCACGGCGTGAGCGGGCTTGATGAAAATATGATGCATGAATTGCATGCCACTGATATGCTTATTTCCGATGAAAAACCCAATATCAGTGTTGGCGGTCTCGCTCTTTCCATTGATCTGATCGGTGATTCTGATCGTCTTGTTGGCTATCGCGGAAAGCGCCATACAGGTGTTGTCGATGTTGACCTATGCGCCGCCTATGATGTGCTGGATTTCTGGGAGCCGATATATGATCGCGGCGCGGGTGAATTGGTGCTTGATCCGAATGAGTTCTATATTCTTGTCTCGCGTGAGGCTGTAAATGTGCCGCCGCTCTATGCCGCGGAAATGACACCGTTTGATCCGCTTGTCGGTGAATTCCGGGTTCATTATGCGGGTTTTTTCGATCCTGGCTTTGGTAATAGTGAGGTGGGCGGCAAGGGGGCCCGTGCCGTTCTTGAAGTAAGAAGCCATGAAGTTCCGTTTATTCTCGAGCATGGGCAGATTGTTGGCCGGCTTGTTTATGAATATATGCTTGAGCGACCGGATGCACTTTATGGCAAAAAGCTTGGGTCAAATTACCAAGCACAGGGGTTGAAACTTTCTAAGCATTTTAGATAAAAACTGACCATTTGTGGAAGTACGGGCAGTTTTTCTGTCTGATGCCGCCGGAAAATTGCTGAATCATATGCGGTTGGCCAATGGTGGAAAATTAAAGTGGATATGTATGCAATTTTGCTCTAAGATTTTTCTACGCTATTAGGAATCGCGGTTTTTAGTTATAAACATCCCGTGTGTTATTGGCGGATGTGATGTAATGGTAGCTTCCCAAACCGGGTCGGTATATTCGATGCCCACTATCCACTCCATTTTCTGTTCACAGGGCAGCTGCCCCATATCGAGATTTTATGAACAGCATATAACTGCAGATAATTAAGAAAGCACCAAGGCATCTGCTATAAATTGAAGTACCGATGACTTCCAATAGAATAGAAAAACTCAGGTATAATTCAGCAAAATTTCTGAAGTTATTTTTCTTATGCATTGCAATTTATAAAATCTTTTTAAGAAACAATATGAAAATTAGTAACAGTAATATATTTTCAGCGGGAAAGCTGGCTTTTAGCTTTGCAAGACTGGCTTGTTGATAGGGCATTGTCATAAAACTGGCATCCGTGATACAGAGTAACAATGTAGGCCTGCTTCTTGATGCAGAACAGAGAATCTACAGGTTGTGGCGATTGTCTCATCAGCTGAGAAAAACCAAAAACATTTTATGTATCTCATTACTATGAATAGGAGTAGTAGTTAATAATATTCTGTAAGTTAAACGCCAAAACGCCATGCTTGTGAAACAGTCAGTAAAGAAATACTCTGCCTCTACCTGCGGATCTATTAGTCCTAAATTTTAATCGTTCTCACAAGAGCTTCTGTTTTAATTAGTGGTCTATCCTTTAGTGTCACGTCATTGACTGGTTTTTGTCAAGATGCGCATAGGTACGTAATGCCAAAAGGTATGTATAAATAAAGATAAGCACATCCAGCGGCTCGACTTCAAACAGGAAATTGCATCATCGTTTGCAAAGTAAAATTTCCCAAGCCTCTGGAACGCATCATTATCATAATCGTACGTTGCTAATTTATGCCTCTAGACACCAGGTGAGAATAGCTTTTTGCGCATGAAGACGGTTTTCAGCTTCATCAAAGACAACGGAATGCGGCCCGTCAATGATAGCATTAACGACTTCTTCGCCACGATGGGCAGGCAAGCAGTGCATGAAAAGCGCATCTGGTTTTGCAAGCGCCATTAGTTTTTCATTGACCTGATAAGGCAGGAAGACATTATGGCCGCGTGCTCGAAACTCCTGCCCCATGGAGACCCATGTATCCGTAACAATGCAGTCTGCATTGCGTACTGCAGCATGTGCATCTGTTGTCCAACTGACATTACCCTCTTTTGCGTGCGCCCAGCTCATGAATTTTTTCTGTGGTTCGCTGTCTTTTGGGGTTGCAATCTTCAGTGAAAAATCAAAAAGAACGGCTGCCTCTATCAGGGAATGCAGTACATTGTTACCATCTCCTACCCAAGCAAATGTTTTGCCGGAAATTGGGCCGCGATGCTCTTCATATGTCATGATATCAGCCATGATCTGGCAGGGATGGGTGCTATCTGTCAGTGCATTGATAATAGGTACAGATGCATATTCTGCAAGTTCTAGCATCCGGTCATGGGTTGTGGTGCGGATTGTTATGATATCGACAAAACGTGAAAGGACACGTGCCGTATCGGCAATCGTCTCGTTATAGCCTAGCTGCATTTCCGAACCGGTGAGCATGATTGTCTCACCACCAAGCTGCCGCATACCAACATCAAAAGACACGCGTGTGCGTGTTGATGGCTTTTCAAAGATCATGGCGAGCGTTTTGTCTATATAGGGTTTGGATCTGATACCATGTCTGAAATTATCTTTCAGCGTTTTTGCATTTTCAAGAATACTGCGCAGTGTTTCAGGCGCGAAAGCCGAAAGGTCAGTAAAGTTGCGTATTGTTTTCTTCATTTTATTATGCTGTTTCTTGCGTTTTGTCTGGAGATGCGCTCAAAAGCTTTTTCTATACGGGAAAGTCCGTCTTGAATTTCCTTTTGTTTAATATTGAGTGGCGGAAGTATACGCACCACATTGCCACCTGCGCTGACTGTCAGCAATTTTTCATTCTGCAAAGCAGCAATAACATTTGTGTTTGGTATCACGCACTTAAGACCGGTAAGTAGGCCGGACCCTTCAATGCTGCTAACAATATCTGGATAGTGATCAATAATGATGCTAAGACCCTGTTTTAGTACATTGCCCATTATGCTGACATGATCAAGAAATCCTGCTTCAAGGACAATGTCTAACACGGCATTGCCTATAGTCATTGCCAAGGGATTTCCGCCAAAGGTGCTGCCATGGGTGCCTAGCGCCATGCCTTTTGCAGCCTCCGCTGTTGCCAGACAGGCTCCAAGCGGAAAACCACCGCCAATACCTTTGGCAATACCCACGATATCGGGGGTGGTATTAGCCCATTCACAGGCAAAGAATCTGCCGGTACGGCCAATACCGCACTGAACTTCATCAAAAATAAGCAGCAACGCTTTTTCATCACAGGTGCGGCGCAGGAACTGCAGGGTTTTAGCTGGAACAAGGCGCAAACCACCCTCTCCTTGGATAGGTTCGATCAAAATGGCGGCAGTTTCCTCGGTAATGGCTTCAAGTAATGTCTCATTATTTCCGAAAGGTACTTGATCAAAGCCTTGTACCTTGGGGCCAAAGCCTTCCAGATATTTTTCTTGGCTGCTAGCTGCAAGCGTGGCAAGTGTTCTTCCATGAAAAGCACCTTCAAAGGTAATGATGCGGAAACGCTTAGGATTACCATTGACATGATGATAGCGCCGGGCGGTCTTGATTGCGCATTCCATTGCCTCTGCACCAGAATTTGTAAAAAAAACCTTGTCGGCAAAACTTGCTGCACAAAGCCGTTCTGCCAACTTTGTCTGCAACGGGTTTTCAAACAGGTTGGATATATGCCAGATTTTACTGGCCTGTTTCTGGAGTGCTTTTATAAGATACGGGTGGGCATGCCCGAGCGTGTTGACAGCAATACCGGATGTAAAATCAAGGTATCGCTCGCCTTCCTTGGTTGTAAGCCATGCACCGCTACCATATTCGAAACGTAGGTCGATACGGGCAAATGTATCAAATAATGGATACTCCTTTGGCGCGTTCATCTGTCTTAATATCTCCGCTCGCTAATAACTCCCTGCAAGCCATTTTTGCCAGTAGAGTTGTCTGAATTAACAATCAATAGGGCCATTTGATCATTATACAATGACTCTGAACAGAAAAAAGTAACAGACCACTGTATTGTACGGCGCTCTTGATGTTCATTCCGTAGGATAGCAATATCCTGCCCGCGCATAAAAAAGTCAATCTTCCTTATACAAGGGCGGTTCTATTCGCAGAAAGCGCGTGCAACTCTGTAAAATAGAATGTTTCAGGTGTAGATTGCTTTCAGCAGGTGGTTTACAATCTGCTATGTTCTCAAGTTGGGGAAAAAGCTTCAAAATTTATGTGAGGAAAGTGAAGAACTCTTGTCAGGAAGAGTTTCCATATTGTACTTTGAAAGCCAAGCAAGTTGAACTGCATTTAGTGGCTGATTTTCAAGAGTTATCCTGTATAATGTAACCTCTATCTTATTCTGTATTTCGGAGCTAGCGAGGGGGATGCTGCGCAGAGTCGCATTTTTGGATATGTGGTTTGTTATCAGAGCATGTACATCATGTCAGCCAAGGCAGAATTATCAAGAACGGAGTCCTTCGTATGAACTGGACAAATGAACGTGTCGAACTTCTTAAAAAACTATGGGCTGAAGGTTTAAGTGCAAGTCAGATTGCTGCCCAGCTTGGTAGTGTTACTCGTAATGCGATTATTGGCAAGGCACATCGTTTGAAGCTGATGGGTCGTGGCAAGATAACAAAAGCTCAGCCGCGTGCGCGTAAGACTCTGGTGGCTGCACCTTCCCATCCCTGCCAGGTTATGTTGACGCTTCAGAGTGTTATACCATCTGGTGCACTGATTCATGAAAACTACGTTCAAACGGTTGGGGCGACGGCTCTCAAGCTGGAATTTGTGGTAGATGCTGTTACCAAGGTTGGAGTATGCCCGGGAGAAAATGTTGTAGTGCCCATGGTCCGTCATCTCAGCTTATTGCAATTGACAGAAAATACCTGCAAATGGCCGGTGGGTGATCCACTTACTGAAGATTTTTATTTTTGCGGTGCAGATTCAGGTAAAACTGGTCCCTATTGCAGTTATCATTCAAAAATTGCTTTTCAACCGGTATCGGAACGTCGTCGCGTTAAGGTTTCCTGATATATTTCTTTATATTCATATTTAGATATTTTGCCAGGAACCGTCTATTCTGTTTCAGATTGTAGAAAAAGCTGGCTCCAATCTGCGGCCATATGCTGTTATTACGTTTATTTAAGAAAATGCGGTTTATCTATCCCGCTGAACTTGACAGTATTAACAAACAATACCTGCGAGTTTTCCATTATTACCTAGATTTCAGCATGGCATGAAGATTGGCGCTTGAATTTAGGTAATATCTGGTGTCTCTTTGCAGTTCAGCGCTTTATCGCTCAGTTTATCAAGCATAAAAATAGCCTGATCTGTACTGATTGCCAGAATAGTGTATCTTTCTTCATCGGGTTTATTGACGATAATGAGCAGCAATGTGGAAAGTAGAAAGCCCTTTATATAAAGTTTGTAGCGCTTCTGCAGCACGTAGTCTTCACAGTCATCGGTATTATAACCGGATAGGCCCAGTATTCTTCTTTGCCGTAAAACTTAAAATTGGTAATAGGGTTGTCCGCCGTCCGTTGATTGATACAATTGTTACAGAAGTAAGTCAGGACACATGGATTTATTTTCCATCGGATATGGACTTTAGCTATCAGAAGCCAATTGCAAAATCAGGCTATTGATCAATTTTATTATTAATCCATATTGTTTTCTGATGAAGGATTAGGGATGAAGGTTATTTCTTGTAAGGAGTGCATGCGGGTTTATTTCTAGCTGCCTGTAGAGTTTAGTGCGTATTTTGAGGGGACTATGGTAGGGATCGCCTTTCATACAGCGTGCGCTGGTTACCTTCGGGCAGCAAAGAGTGCAGGCATCGCCTTAAGCCCGGTTCTCTTGTTGAAAACTCATCTGCCTTGGTGGCCAGAACCAGACGCATTGTCCAGGCCAGACCATGACATCGGTGTCCTTGCCCCATCTTTCATAAAAACTCAACACAATAGGCATAAACCACACACA
>QENA01000038.1 GCA_003331045.1 Candidatus Tokpelaia sp. JSC189 | reverse complement strand
CTTCTGCATTACATGCAATCTCCCAAGTGGCCGACAGTCCAGCCAACACTCTGGCAAACTCCAATCGTGCCGCCAGATATTCCACATCCTTCGAGGACCCTTTAATACCAAAAAAAATAAATTAGCCTGATCTCTCAATCACTCTTGCCTGAACACAAACCGTCTTCATCTGTGCCCCTAAATCATCATGCAGGCCAGATAACGGGGCTATCTTTCCTTTGTTCAGACCCTCTCCTCGCTTGTAAACGAAATGAGGTCAAAACCAGCTTGCTACCCTCTAACCTTCATGGCATATCCTCCGGACAAAACCTCAAGAGCGCAGAAAAAGGGATCGCCCTGTTTGCAAAGTGAATGTGGCTGTGCCTGAACCAGAAGATTTCCTTAAGTTCATAAACCCTCATCATATCAATCCTTGATCCTGACTGATATGAGTGTCATCAATAACCCAACTGCAGGCTTCTTTCCTTCCCAGATCTCTACACAAAATCACTTCATGCAAATCACAATCCCTATCCAAATCTCACCTCAAAAACACACTCCCTATGTCTCTATCTCTTGCAGTCCCGTCATCTGTAACAGCTGAAAGGCCTCAGAGCCGCATGCAACTGCGCAACAAGATTTTAATCCCACTCATCTCATCAAAAGGACAAACCATCAGCCTCTCCCGTGGGTGGAGAAGAAAATATCAGCCAAGTCGGGACGAAGTTCATGTGGCGGTATGCCGGTGATGCGAGCAACAATAGGTAAACTCTCCGCAGAGACGCGCCGTGTTCCGATCTTGTACCGATACCACTGGATACCAGTTACTCCTGCGAGTGCGCCAGCTTTTTTAACGCTTATTCCCTTAACTATTCGCCAGTTTCGTAATTTTTCCATATCTTTATACCAGTATAGATATATAATATGCAAGCTAAATATTGCCTTCATGGATGAAGATCATTTTTTTAATCTGGTAAATATTGCTGATGACAGCTCGGTATAAACTTCCCGGCGCTCCTGAGGCCAAGGTATATCTTCAGGAATGGAGGGAGACAAAATTTGATACACAGCAGGCTTTATCAAACGCCACTGGCTTGCCAACCCCAACAATCTCTCGTTATGAGACTGGTCAGCGAGAATGGGGCAAGGGTTATTTAGAGGCTTTAGCTTACGTAGTGGGTTGTAGAGTGCAAGACTTGTTTAATCCTCCACCTAAGGCATTGGATTCAGCGCTTCGCTCAACTCTTCTTTGTTATGGTGTTGATGAATCTAACTTAAATCAAGTTATAGCTATAATTAATACCTTTTCCAATCGCTCTTAATTTTTATTCAATCAACTGTGTAACACATCGCTAGAAATAAAATACCATGAAGGTAATATTTAGCTTGTATATTATATTTCCATCATGGTATTAATGTATCATCAAAGGCAGTCGAAGCATTTGAGCGCGACATCATGACTGCTTACTGTTGATCTGGTTTGGGTAAGAGAGCGTTCTTGTCTGCATTTTGAATTATTAAATTGTTAAGGAGGAATATTAGATGTCAAGGATTGATTGGACGATTGCTTTTAAAGAAGGTGTGAAGATTTGAGAGAGGCTAGAATTGATGAGTTTGCCGCCGTTTATCAAAGAGTGATGAGATTTTGCTTATATTTATGAATGTGGGGAACATGTTGGCTACGCAGGGGCCGATATTGAAGCTATCGGATGTTGTTGGGAAGATTGATGGGGATGGAGCGGTTAAGATAGTACGCTACGGCGTTGTGAGTGATTGTGAAGAGGATATTACGGAAGAGATAGCGAGTTGTTATGTTGAAGAACACTATGATGAGATTGATGAAGAGAGTTTAGTAGCTCCCTTTATTGAGCATTCGGATGCGTATGAAGATCACCTTGATGCATTAGAGGCGGAAGCGTTGGAAGATTCTATTTACGGGAGTTATGAGGATCAGAATCGTCTGAGGCTGAGTGATGTTCTTTGAAGGTTGGGATGGGATATGTTGGAAGCGCTGAGTGGAGAAGTTGTGAGTTACACATTTGAGTGTAATTTGTGCTTTGGAGGGGTAAAAGCTCCGAAGCTTAAAAACAGTGAAGGCTTTGAAACATGAAATGAAGATGATATTGAAAAATATGAAACAAGATGGCCGGACGGCACAAAAGAGACGGTATGGCTTCATGTGCTGCTCTATACCGGAGGAGAGGGTACGCAGTCGTGAAAATCGGTCGTCAACATGTGCGCGAAGGAATAACAACTATAAAAACGGAGAAGAGTGGTTAATAGGGCGGAGGTAACATTGCCTATCTTGCCCATACTGCAAAAAACAGTGGATGCAGCCCAACCAGCGATCTTGCTTTTATTTGTGGCAGCAATGGACAACCGCTCACGAAGGAATCCTTCGGTAATTATTTTAGGGAAGCTTGCAACACTGCCGAAATAAAAAAGTCGGCGCATGGGGATAAGAAAGAATAAGTGCAACCAGAGCAGCAAATGCCGGTGCAACTGTAGCACAGTTAAAGGCGTTCTTTGGCTGGGAGTTGATAATTATGGCATCACACTAATATCAAGTCAGCAGATCGCCGTTGGCTGGCAAAAAGGCTATTAAAAAATTGCAAAAGCAGAACAGCAATAAATATTTTTTAAGAGTCCGTGACCTGAAAAATAATTTACAGTAAAAAAGAGGAATAGTGCCCAGAAGAGAACTGCAAAATTTGGTGGGCGATGAGAGGTTCGAACTCCCGACATCCTCGGTGTAAACGAGACGCTCTACCGAACTGAGCTAATCGCCCCCCTGTATTAATGTAAAGAACTTAAGATTAACCATATTTTATGTACAAAACCAGAGCAAAATGTCAAGTAGAAGATTTATTTTCAAATATTTTTTATCAGAGGAGCTAGAAGTAAATTTTTGGTTTTCTTAAACATTTATTATTTGACATGAATAGACGAACCGTTTAAGGGAACCATTCTAGATATGAAGTCTGGTTTCGAAATTAACGTGCGCGGGTGTAGCTCAGTTTGGTTAGAGCGCCGGCCTGTCACGCCGGAGGTCGCGGGTTCGAGTCCCGTCACTCGCGCCATTTCGATTATTTTCAGTCCCATGGAAATCCTGTAATTTGTAAGCATGTGTTTTTTTATTTTATGTGGGAGCTCGTAATCTTAAGATTTTAGTTGTTTCTAGAAAACTTTGTGATTCAAATGGATAGGATTTTGTTTATAAATATTAACTTTATCTTATTTGAGCTATTGTGTATTATGTGGCTGTGTCGTATTTAGGGACTGAGGTATATTTTACAGAAGTGTTGCGTGCTAGGGAAATATCTGGGCGATGCGGATATTATCACAATTTATATTTAGATTGTTATTTCTAAATTTATCTATAATCTAAGGCGATCGAAGAATATGCCTGACTTCTTAAGTTCCTATTTTCCCATATTGATATTTATAACAGTATCGCTAGTGCTTGTGGGAATGTTTCTTATTGTTCCATTTGTTGTCGCGTATCGCTCTCCCGATCCTGAAAAATTGTCCGCTTATGAGTGTGGTTTCAACTCGTTTGATGATGCACGGATGAAGTTTGATGTCCGTTTTTATTTGGTATCCATCCTTTTCATCATCTTTGATCTTGAGGTGGCTTTTCTGTTTCCTTGGGCAGTTTCTTTCGAAGCAATCGGCGTATTTGGTTTTTGGTCAATGATGGTATTTCTGGGATTTTTGACCATTGGCTTCGTTTATGAGTGGAAGAAGGGAGCCTTGGAATGGGATTGAGTGACCGCGGCATATTGATTGCCTCTAAGCCAAGAAGTATTGTTGATCCTAGAACAAATAAGCGCATTGGTGTTGATGATAGTTTTTTTCAAAGTATCAATGCTGATCTCTCAGACAAGGGCTTTCTTGTTACTTCAATAGATACGTTGATAACTTGGGCGCGGACCGGTTCTTTGATGTGGATGAGTTTTGGTCTTGCTTGTTGTGCTGTTGAGATGATGCATTGCTCCATGCCACATTATGATAATGAGCGTTTCGGTTATGCGCCTCGTGCATCGCCGCGCCAATCGGATGTTATGATGGTCGCCGGCACATTGACTAATAAAATGGCACCTGCGCTACGTAAGGTATATGATCAGATGCCAGAACCGCGGTATGTAATTTCGATGGGATCCTGTGCAAATGGCGGTGGTTATTATCACTATTCCTATTCAGTAGTGCGTGGATGTGATCGTATTGTTCCGGTTGATATATATGTGCCCGGCTGCCCGCCCACAGCTGAAGCACTGCTATATGGTGTTCTTCTTCTGCAGAAAAAAATTCGCCGTACCGGTTCTATAGAACGATAGGAGAATGGCATGTTTATTGAAGCTCTCGATGAGTTTTCTGGCTATCTTCATGAGCATCTTGGTGATGTTATAGAAGATATGAAGTTTTCTTACGGTGAGTTGACGGTTGCTGTATCTGCTAGTAAAATTCTTGACACCCTACTGTTCCTTCGGGATGATATGCAATGCCAGTTCATTTCTCTGATAGATATCAGCGGTGTCGACTATCCCGGCCGTAAAAAGCGTTTTGATGTCTGTTATCAGCTTTTATCACCGCGCCAGAATTTAAGAATCCGTATCAAAGTCATGGTGGATGAAGTAACTCCGATTCCTTCTGTTTGTCAGATATATGCTGGGGCAGAATGGTATGAACGGGAGACTTATGACATGTATGGCGTGCGGTTTTCTGGTCATCCTGACATGCGACGTATTCTAACGGATTATGGCTTTGAAGGGTATCCCTTGCGCAAGGATTTTCCGATAACTGGTTTTGTCGAATGTCGTTACGATAGCGAGGCTAGACGGGTTATTTATGAACCTGTGGTATTGCGTCAAGAAATGCGTAGTTTTGATTTTCTTTCACCTTGGGAGGGGAGGTGATTGTATGCTGCTAGATTGATGAAAGGAAAACTCAGATTGTTTTATGAGTGATTAGGTATTGTTTGCTGATATAGGATTATTGGTTCACAGATTCCGCTGTTTTAGTGTCCTATCTTTCGGTTATCGGATTACGTAATAGTTTATATCTTGGCTTTATCAGGGGCTCTTGATAAAGCTTAAGGGTTTTTATCTACATAAGCGAGATTTTATTGACGTCCAAAGTAGGTTTCTATGTTTTCGCGAAATAAATATACAGCTCAGAAAAGCAGAATTTTTGATGGAAATCAATCGGTAAAAGGGACTGATCGTGGCTGAGGTCAATGTCCGTAATTTCAATATTAATTTTGGTCCACAGCATCCTTCTGCACATGGTGTGTTGCGTCTAGTGCTTGAGCTTGATGGCGAGGTCGTCACTCGGGTAGATCCACATATCGGCCTGCTACATCGTGGCACTGAGAAACTGATGGAAACGAAGACGTATCTTCAAGCCGGACCTTATCTGGACCGTTTGGATTATGTTGCGCCGATGAACCAAGAGCACGCTTATGTGCTAGCGGTCGAAAAAATGTTGAAGGTTGATGTTCCAAGGCGAGCCCAATTTATTCGTGTACTGTTTTTAGAAATTGGTCGTATTCTTAGTCACTTGCTCAATGTGACAACACAGGCGATGGATGTTGGAGCGCTGACGCCGCCGCTATGGGGATTTGAACAACGTGAAAAATTGATGATTTTTTATGAACGCGCTTGTGGTGCGCGTCTTCATGCCAATTATTTTCGCCCCGGTGGTGTACATCAGGATTTGCCTGAACAGCTTGTCGAAGATATCGGCAGATTTATTGATCCGTTTCTTAAGGCGCTTACTGATCTTGATGCTTTGATTACACCAAACCGTATTTTTAAGCAGCGCAATGTTGATATCGGAATTGTTCCTTTGAAAGAAGCATGGAACCGCGGTTTTTCAGGTGTTATGGTCCGTGGGTCAGGCGCTGCGTGGGATCTGCGTAAGAGCCAGCCCTATGAATGTTATGAAGATCTTGAATTTGATATTCCTGTGGGCAAGAATGGTGATTGTTATGATCGTTATCTGATTCGCATGGAGGAAATGCGACAGTCCGCCCATATAATGCGTCAGTGTGTTGAGAAGCTGCTTGGGGCTGAAAAACATGGGAAGGTTTCTAGTCTGGATCATAAGATCACTCCACCAAAACGCGATGAGATGAAATACTCCATGGAAGCTCTTATTCATCATTTTAAACTCTTTACAGAAGGCTTCCATGTGCCTGAAGGTGAGGTTTATGCCGCTGTTGAAGCGCCTAAGGGAGAATTTGGTGTTTATCTTGTTGCGGACGGCAGCAACAAGCCTTATCGCGTAAAGCTACGTGCGCCCGGATATGCGCATCTTCAGGCCATGGATTATCTTTGCAGGGGGCATATGCTCGCCGATGTATCAGCGATACTTGGTTCAATTGACATTGTTTTTGGAGAGGTTGACCGTTGATGTCTGTTCGCCGTCTTGCTGAGGAAATTATTCAACCTCCGACATTTTCATTTAATGCAGATAATCTTGCTTGGGCGCAAAAGACGATTTTCAGATATCCTGAAGGCCGAGAACAATCAGCCATCGTTCCGTTGCTTATGCGCGTACAGGAACAGGAAGGCTGGGTAACAAGGGCTTCGCTTGAATATATTGCAGATATGCTTTCCATGCCTTATATCCGCGCGCTGGAGATTGTGCTCTTCTATACCCAATTTCAATTGAAGCCGGTTGGTACAAAAGCGCATGTCCAAATTTGCGGCACAACACCCTGCATGCTGCGCGGGGCAGAAGAACTCAAGGCTGTCTGCCGTAGGCGCATTCATCATGATCCATTTGAAAGCAATGTGGAAGGCACTCTTTCATGGGAAGAGGTTGAATGTCTTGGTGCCTGTGTTAATGCGCCGATGGCCATGATTTTCAAGGACACCTATGAAGATCTGACGTCGGAACGGCTAGAAGAGATCATTGATGCTTTTGAAGCCGGACGAGGAGAGAATGTAGCAGCTGGCCCGCAGGGCGGTCGCTATTCTTCCGAGCCGTCAAGCGGGTTGACTTCATTGAAGGATAATGTTCTGTCCGCAAAAGAATCTGGCAAAATAGCAGGCCCGATCAAGGCGCGTTGCTGTGTTGAATAGACGAGGGAAAGGGTGAGGCATGCTAGCTGATAAGGATCGCATATTCACCAATATTTATGGTTTCAGAGATGAAACGCTTAAAGGTGCGATAGCCCGTGGTTGCTGGGATAATATTAAGGCTATTCTTGACAGAGGTCGGGATTGGATCATTGATGAGATGAAAGCTTCGGGCCTGCGCGGCCGCGGTGGAGCAGGATTCTCAACGGGGATGAAATGGTCTTTTATGCCGAAGAGAAGTGATGGTCGACCACATTATTTAGTTATCAATGCAGATGAATCTGAACCCGGAACCTGTAAAGATCGCGAGATTTTGCGTCATGAACCGCATACATTGCTTGAAGGCTGTATTATCGCTTCCTTTGCCATGCAAGCTCATACAGTTTTTATTTATATCCGCGGTGAGTTTATCCGTGAACGTGAAGTACTCGAAGCAGCCGTTGAGGAATGCTATTCGGTAGGTCTTTTAGGAAAAAAGACAAATCATGGTCATGTTTGTGATATTATCGTACATCATGGAGCTGGGGCTTATATCTGCGGTGAGGAGACAGCTCTCCTGGAAAGCCTTGAAGGCAAGAAAGGGCAGCCCCGGCTTAAACCTCCGTTTCCTGCCAATATAGGGCTTTATGGTTGTCCCACAACAGTTAACAATGTGGAATCCATTGCTGTTGTTCCGGCCATTCTACGGCGGGGTGCTTCATGGTTTTCTTCCATTGGTCGCCCCAATAATGTTGGTACCAAGCTTTTTATGATCTCTGGTCATGTCAATACTCCCTGCGTAGTGGAAGAAGCCATGGGAATTTCATTTCGGGAATTGATTGAAAAACATGCCGGCGGTATTCATGGTGGGTGGGATAATCTATTGGGAGTTGTTCCTGGCGGCGCATCTTGTCCTGTAGTACGTGGTGAGGATATGATGGATGTGATCATGGACTTTGACGGGTTGAGAGAAGTCAAGTCGTCCTTTGGCACTGGTGGCGTGATTATTATGGATAAATCAACAGATATCATTAAAGCGATCTGGCGCTTTTCGGTTTTCTTCAAACATGAAAGCTGCGGTCAATGCACGCCTTGCCGTGAGGGAACCGGATGGATGATGCGCCTTCTTAGTCGTATGCTTGAAGGACAGGCACAGAAACGCGAGATTGAGCTGCTTTTTGATGTTTCAAAACAAATTGAAGGGCATACAATTTGCGCTCTGGGAGATGCGGCGGCATGGCCGGTGCAAGGTCTTATCCGAAATTTCCGGCCCGAAATTGAAAAGCGGATTGATGCTTATACGCACAATGCGGTTCAGAGCAGAAATATTGCCTTGCAGGTAGTGGAATAAAGGGTCTTTTATCAGGCTTTTGTATTTGGTTAGATGATATAAAGAAACAGGTGGCGGTGCCTCCAGTCTGGAAGAACAATGGCAAAAATCAAAATTGATGGCAAGGAGATCGAGGTTCCTGATCATTATACATTGCTTCAGGCAGCTGAGGCGGCGGGTGTTGAGATTCCACGTTTTTGTTTTCATGAACGTCTTTCTATTCCAGGTAACTGCCGTATGTGTCTTGTTGAACTGAAGGATGGTCCCTCCAAACCGATTGCATCGTGCGCTATGGAGGTTCTTGATTTGCGTCTAGGCCCTAATGGAGAGCCGCCAGAAATATTTACCAATACGCCGATGGTGAAGAAATCGCGTGAAGGTGTGATGGAGTTTCTTCTTATCAACCATCCATTGGATTGCCCGATCTGTGATCAAGGCGGCGAATGTGATCTTCAGGATCAGGCGATGGCTTATGGCCGGGACTTTTCACGTTATACAGAAAATAAGCGGGTTGTCGAAGATAAATATATTGGACCATTGGTCAAGACAGTGATGACACGCTGCATTCATTGCACGCGTTGCGTGCGCTTTACAACAGAGATTGCCGGTATTTCCGAACTTGGGCTAGTTGGCCGGGGTGAAGATGCCGAGATTACAACATTTCTTGAGCGGGCTATGACATCGGAACTGCAGGGCAATGTGATTGATCTTTGTCCTGTCGGTGCGCTGACGTCGCGGCCTTATGCCTTTTATGCCCGCCCATGGGAGCTCAAAAAAACCGAATCTATTGATGTCATGGATGCATTGGGTAGTTCAATCCGTATTGATACTCGCGGGCGCGAGGTCATGCGCATCATTCCCCGCATCAATGAAGCAGTGAATGAAGAATGGATTTCTGACAAGACCCGTTTCATCTGGGATGGTCTGCGGACTCAACGTCTTGATCGTCCTTATTTACGAAACCAGAAGGGGTGCCTTGCTGCAGCCAGCTGGGAAGAGGCCTTTACCGCTATCAAATTTGCAATCGACAAGACAAAAAAAGAAAAGATCGGTGCTATTGCTGGTGATCTGGCGACTGTTGAAGAGATGTATGCCTTGAAACTTCTGCTCAAGTCTTTAGGGTCAGAGGATATTGATTGTCGTCAGGATGGCGTGTCTTTGAATCCTGCATTGGGACGGGCAAGTTATATTTTCAATCCCACTATTGCCGGAATCGAAGAATCTGATGCTTTTCTGATTATTGGCAGCAATCCGCGTTTTGAAGCAGCTGTCCTGAATGCTAGGCTTTTCAAGCGGCAGAGTATGGGATCGTATCCGATCGGTATGATCGGTGAACAGTGTGAACTGCGTTATGCCTATGATTATCTGGGTGCAGGTACGGAAGCTTTAAGCAGGCTTGCTGCCGGAGAGGGCACTTTTTTTAGCAGTCTGAAAAAAGCGAGAAAACCGCTTATCTTGATCGGGCAAGGAGCACTTATTGGCAAAGATGGCGCACAGGTACTGCAACTGGCAGCCAAGCTTGGGACCGATGTAGGTGCTGTTTCTGATAAATGGAATGGTTTTGCCGTGCTGCATACAGCTGCATCGCGTGTTGGTGGTCTTGATATTGGTTTTATTGGCAGGAATGGCACCACAGCTGCTGATATTGTGCGTGATTCCGCGGTCCTCTTTTTGCTGGGGGCGGATGAAATTGATCTATCAACAAAAAAAGGCTTTATTATTTATATTGGCAGCCATGGAGACAGGGGTACGCATACTGCTGATGTGGTATTGCCGGCTTCTGCCTACACAGAAAAAACAGGTCTTTATGTCAATACAGAAGGGCGGGTTCAGATGACTAACCGTGCCGGTTTTCCACCGGGAGAAGCCAAAGAAGACTGGGCGATTCTTCGTGCTCTGTCCGCGATTCTGGGGAATCGCTTGCCTTTTGATTCGCTCTATGCCCTGCGGAAGAATCTGGTGAGAGATTATCCGCATTTTGGTGCTGTTGGCGAAATCTTGTCTGGTAAGGCTGATGATATTATCGCACTTGGCAGAAAGATAGGCACTGTGAGCAACTATCCATTTATTTCACCTGTCAAGGATTTTTATCTTACGAATCCCATTGCAAGAGCATCTGCCGTTATGGCGGAATGCTCGGCTCTGGCGCAGAGTTGAACTGAATGAGCAGCTGATATAGAAAAAAGTGAATAAACATGTATGATTTTTTCATAATCTGGCTTTTACCGCTTCTGATTATTGTTGGTAAATCGTTGCTTCTGTTGGTTTTTCTTCTTCTTTTGATTGCCTATTTACTCTATGCTGACCGTAAGATATGGGCTGCTGTGCAACTACGCCGTGGACCGAATGTAGTGGGCCCTTGGGGGTTACTTCAGTCCTTTGCTGATCTGATCAAATTTATGGTCAAGGAACCTCTTATTCCCGCAAGCGCTAACAAGGGTGTTTTTCTGCTTGCACCATTTGTAACAGCCGGACTGGCCTTGAGTGCATGGGCCGTTGTCCCGGTCGATTACGGCTGGGCTGTTGCTGATATCAATGTTGGGCTCCTTTATATTTTTGCTATTTCTTCACTAGAAGTTTATGGCGTTATCATGGGCGGCTGGGCATCCAATTCAAAATACCCATTTTTGGGTGCTTTGCGCTCTGCGGCACAAATGATTTCCTATGAAGTTTCCATTGGTTTTGTAATGGTAACGGTGCTTCTATGTGTTGGCTCGTTTAATTTAACTGATATTGTCATAGCACAGAATAATGGTCTAGGAACTCGGATCGGGCTTCCATTCGCTTCATTTCTTGACTGGCATTGGCTTAGTCTTTTTCCGATGTTTGTCATCTTTTTTGTTTCTGCACTTGCAGAAACGAATCGGCCACCATTTGATCTTGTTGAGGCGGAGTCAGAGCTGGTGGCAGGCCATATGGTAGAATATTCCTCAACGCTCTATATGCTCTTCTTCCTTGGCGAATATGTTGCCATTGTACTGATGTGTGCCTTGATCACCATTTTGTTTCTTGGTGGCTGGTTGCCGCCGCTGGATGTGGCTTGGCTTAACTGGGTGCCAGGCGTTATTTGGTTTCTTCTCAAGGTTTGTTTTGTATTTTTCATGTTTGCAATGGTTAAAGCGTTTGTAGCGCGTTATCGTTATGACCAACTGATGCGTCTTGGCTGGAAGGTATTTTTGCCTCTTTCGCTGGCAATGGTGCTTATTACCGCCGCCTTTTTGAAAATAACCGGCTGGGCATAAAGGAGTTATTCGAATGTTAGGTATTTTACAGGCTGTAAAATCTCTTCTCCTGCTAGAATTTCTGAATGCTTTTTTTCTAGCTCTGCGGCAGTTTTTTGCACCCAAATCAACAATCAACTATCCTTATGAAAAGGGCCATGTATCACCGCGCTTTCGCGGAGAGCATGCTTTGCGCCGTTATCCCAATGGGGAAGAGCGATGCATTGCTTGCAAACTGTGTGAGGCGATCTGTCCTGCACAAGCTATTACAATTGAAGCAGGTCCGCCTCGCAATGATGGTACACGCCGTACCGTGCGTTATGATATTGATATGGTGAAGTGTATTTATTGCGGCTTCTGTCAAGAAGCCTGTCCGGTTGAAGCTATCGTTGAAGGGCCGAATTTTGAATTTGCGACCGAAACTCGGGAAGAATTTTATTATGATAAGGAAAAATTACTTGCCAATGGTGATCGCTGGGAGCGTGAAATTGCACGCAATATTGCATTGGATGCGCCATATCGTTAGCTATTATTTTATTTATTTTTTTCTAGATGACAAGAAATGATAATGATTCCGATTGCAATGTCGCTTTGAACAGCTGAGGATGCGCATTTTACCTTACCACGTCATAATGAAATTGATTTAGTCTTGGGGAAAAATCCATGTTAATAGGTATCGCGGCTACGTTTTTTTATTTTTTTGCCTTGATCATGATTTTAAGTGCAATCATGGTTGTCACAGTACACAATCCTGTTCATTCTGTACTTTTTCTGATTCTTGCTTTTTTTAATGCAGCCGCGCTATTTTTGCTGGTCGGTGCAGAGTTTCTCGCAATGATTCTATTGATTGTCTATGTGGGTGCAGTGGCGGTTCTTTTCCTTTTTGTCGTGATGATGCTTGATGTTGATTTTGCCCAACTGAGGCGCGGCTCACTGCAATATGTGCCGATCGGAATTCTAATTGGTTTTATTGTTCTGGCGGAATTAGTTATTGTTTTTTTCTCAACGAAATTTTCTCCAGAACTTACCACAATCGTGGTACAGCCGATAACAGATACGGCAAAGCGTACCAATACGCAGGCACTCGGCGATGTGCTTTATACGGATTATGTCTTTTATTTCGAGGTTTCTGGCCTCGTTCTGCTAGTGGCCATGGTTGGAGCTATTGTTCTGACCCTGCATCACAGGACTGGCATCAAGCGCCAGTCTGTTGCAAAACAGATATCCCGTACGCCTGAAACTGCGATTCAAATTAAAAAAATTGAATCGAATAAAGGTATTTGAGGGGAAGAAAATATGCACGTGGATATTTTTCATTATCTGGCTGTTTCAGCTATTCTTTTTACAGTCGGTATTTTCGGTATTTTTCTTAATCGGAAGAATGTTATTATTATTTTGATGTCAATTGAGTTGATACTACTCGCAGTTAATCTGAATTTTGTAGCGTTTTCTTCCATTCTTCATGATTTGGTCGGTCAGATATTCGCTTTGTTTGTGCTGACAGTTGCTGCGGCAGAGACAGCAATAGGTCTAGCTATTCTTGTCGTTTTCTTTCGCAATCGTGGCTCCATAGCGGTTGAAGATGTCAATATGATGAAAGGTTGATGGGAACAATGTTATTCTATCACGCAATCGTCTTCCTTCCACTTGTTGGTTTTCTGATCCTGGGTCTTGGCGGTCGCAGTATTGGTGCCTGTGCGAGTGAGCTTATCAGCTGTGGTTTCATGTTGATTGTGACTGCGCTTTCATGGATTGCCTTTTTTACAATCGGACTTCACGAGGTTGATGTTTTGCGTATTCCGGTCATGCAATGGGTTGCCGCCGGTGGCCTCAGCTTTAACTGGGTCTTTCGCATTGATATGCTAACTGTTATCATGTTTGTGGTAGTCAACACTATATCGGCACTCGTACATATCTATTCTATTGGATATATGCATCATGATCCGAGCCGTCCGCGTTTTTTCGCCTATCTTTCGCTTTTCACCTTCATGATGCTCATGCTGGTGACAGCTGACAATCTTTTACAGATGTTTTTTGGCTGGGAAGGTGTGGGGTTCATTTCTTATCTTCTGATCGGCTTTTGGTATCAGCGTCCATCAGCAAACAGAGCAGCGATGAAGGCGTTTATTGTTAATCGTGTTGGGGATTTCAGTTTTCTTTTAGGAATCTTCGGTGTTTTTGTGCTTTTTGGCGCAGTTGGTTTTGATACCCTTTTTTCAAAGGCTGCCGTGGGTCAGTTTGCGCAGAAGTTGCATTTTCTGAATTGGGATCTAGCGCGACAGGATGCCCTGACTGTGGTATGCTTGCTGCTATTTGTTGGTGCCATGGGTAAATCTGCGCAATTTCTCCTGCATACATGGCTGCCAGATGCAATGGAAGGCCCGACACCTGTTTCAGCTCTTATTCACGCAGCAACCATGGTAACTGCAGGCGTCTTTATGGTGACACGTATGTCGCCAATTTTCGAACTTGCTTTGGCAACATGGGTTGTTATTACCTTTATCGGGGCAACAACTGCGTTTTTTGCCGCGAGTATCGGTTTGGTTCAGAATGATATCAAACGTGTTATTGCCTATTCAACCTGTTCGCAGCTTGGTTATATGTTTGTAGCGCTTGGTGTCGGAGCCTATAGGGCTGCTGTATTTCATCTCTTTACCCATGCTTTTTTTAAGGCGTTGCTATTTCTCGGTGCAGGTTCGGTCATCCATGCTGTTTCATATGAGCAGGACATACGGCGCATGGGGGGCTTGCGTAAATATATTCCGATAACTTACTGGATGATGGTTATCGGTACACTCGCTCTGACTGGAGTTGGAATCCCCGGAACAATTATAGGAACGGCTGGCTTTTTCTCCAAAGATACGATTATAGAGTCTGCTTTTATCGGGTCAAACATGGCCTCTGGATATGCTTTCTGGCTGCTACTTATCACCGCGTTTTTTACGAGTTTTTATTCTTGGCGGCTTATTTTCATGATCTTTCATGGTAAACCGCGGGCAACAACCGATATTATGTGCCATGTGCATGAATCACCGCCGGTTATGCTTATCCCTCTGTTTTTTCTTGCTGCCGGTGCCTTGTTTGCAGGTATGCTGTTTCAGCCCTATTTCTTCGGTGAAGCCTATCAGAATTTCTGGAATGATGCTTTATTTATTGCTACGGGTAACAATATTATGGAAACAGTCCATCATGTGCCGCTATGGGTTAAATGGTTACCGTTTCTGGTTATGGTTATCGGATTTTCTATGGCATTTCTGTTCTACATTGTGGCACCCTCCATTCCGAAAAGCTTAGCTGCAAATTTTTCGCGTATTTATAATTTTTTGCTTAACAAATGGTACTTTGATGAGCTTTATGACGTTTTATTTGTACGCCCGACATTTGTTGTCGGTAATTTTTTCTGGAAGATTGGCGATGACAAGATCATTGATGGTCTTGGGCCTAATGGTATTGCCGCACGGGTTATGGATATTACCAACAAGGTTATCCGTATGCAGACAGGCTATCTTTATCACTATGTATTTGCGATACTGATCGGTATTGCTGCGTTCATCACGTGGATGATGATCGGGAGCTTAAGCTAATGATGGACCAATGGCCAATTCTTTCAATAGTTACATTTCTGCCTCTATTTGGTGCTTTGCTTATTTTGCAGATTAAGGATGACAGCGAGGTGGCCAGACGCAATATCCGTAATGTGGCCTTTCTTACGACGTTTTTTGTCTTCATTCTTTCACTGGTTATCTGGATAGGTTTCAATGTGGAAATCGTCGGTTTCCAGATGGAGGACAAAGTGGCTTGGCTTGGTGGCGGTATCAGTTACCATATGGGTGTTGACGGTATTTCCGTTCTTTTTGTCGTTCTTTCTGCTTTTCTTATGCCATTCTGTATTCTGGCAAGCTGGGAAAGCGTTAAAGAGCGGTTGAAGGAATATATGATTGCCTTTCTGATTCTTGAAACGATGATCATCGGTGTATTTTGTGCACTTGATGCTCTCCTATTCTATACCTTCTTTGAAGGTAGTCTTATACCGATGTTTATCATCATCGGTGTATGGGGAGGAGGAGGGCGTGTTTACGCTTCATTAAAATTTTTCCTGTATACTCTACTTGGCTCCCTCCTGATGTTGGTTGCCATCATGGTAATGTACTGGCAGGTCGGGACTTTGGATATACCAGTACTTCTGAATCATACATTCCCAGCCCAGATGCAGATATGGTTATGGTTTGCATTTTTTGCATCCTTTTCTGTCAAAATGCCGATGTGGCCCGTTCATACTTGGTTACCAAATGCTCATGTGGAGGCACCGACAGCAGGTTCTGTTATTCTTGCCGGTGTTCTACTGAAGCTTGGCGGTTATGGTTTTCTGCGCTTTTCACTACCCATGTTCCCGTTAGCATCGACTGAATTTGCACCCTTGATTTTTATGCTTTCTGTTGTAGCCATTGTCTATACTTCTCTTATTGCTCTTGTTCAGAAAGATATGAAGAAGCTTATTGCCTATTCTTCTGTGGCCCATATGGGCTATGTGACGATGGGTATTTTTGCGACCAATATACAGGGGGTTGAAGGGGCAATTTTTCAGATGTTATCGCACGGTATTGTATCGGCGACCCTGTTTCTTTGTGTGGGTGTTATTTATGACCGCATGCATACCCGGGAAATTGCTGCTTTTGGCGGTCTTGTTAACAATATGCCAAAATATGCCACTGTGTTTCTAATCTTCACGATTGCAAATATCGGCCTTCCAGGCACATCGGGCTTTCTTGGTGAGTTCCTGATATTGATCGGTGTATTCCGTGTCAGCAGCTGGGTGGCAGTCATTGCCACAATAGGTGTTGTTCTTTCTGCTGCCTATGCGCTTTATCTTTACCGCCGTATTATTTTCGGTACGCTTGATAAGGAAAACCTGAAGGCTCTGCTTGATCTATCATTGCGTGAGAAATTTATTCTTTATCCGATGGTTGCACTAACACTTTTCTTCGGTATCTATCCTGCGCCAATATTGGGCATTATGCACCATGCAGTTCAAGTGCTTATCAATAATTATCATGAAGTCGTGCTGGGACAAGCCAGAACAGTCTTTATACAGTAAAAGAGGCAAAGGCAGATGCAGACTGATCTAATCGTCCAATTGACACTCATTCTTCCAGAACTTCTGGTGGCGTTGGGTGCAATTGTTTTGCTCTTTATAGGTGTTTTTTCCGAAACCAATTCCTATGTGGCTGTGACAGGGTTGGCCATAGCCATTCTTATTGCCGCTACGATTTTAGTTGTTGTTTTTCCGCAAAGCGGGACAGTGTTCAGGGATGCATTAATTATTGATGCGTTCAGCCGTTTCATGAAAATTCTGACACTCATCAGTGCCTTTATTGTACTCGTGATGTCTGTCGGTTTTGCCCGCATGGAAAAATTTAATGAGTTTGAATTTCCTGTCTTAGTGCTTCTGGCAATACTCGGCATGATGCTGATGATCTCGGCAGGTAACATGCTATCACTTTATTTAGGACTTGAACTGCAATCGCTTGCACTTTATGTGTTAGCTGCTATTGATCGTACGAATCTGCGCTCGACTGAAGCGGGCATGAAATATTTTGTGCTAGGAGCTTTGTCTTCAGGCATGATGCTTTATGGTATTTCGCTACTTTATGGTTATACTGGGTACATTGGCTTTGCCGAAATCAGCAAGGCTTTCAGTGTTCAGAGACCTCAGCTTGGCATGGTTTTTGGTGTTGTTTTTGTTCTTGCCGGCCTTGCTTTCAAGATTTCTGCTGTCCCTTTTCATATGTGGACACCGGATGTCTATGAAGGAGCTCCAACGCCGGTTACAGCATTTTTTGCTAGTGCACCAAAGGTTGCAGCGGTTGCTCTGATTGTCCGCGTTGTCATGAGCGCATTCAGCCCAGAAGTTACGATTAGGGTTGCAGCAATTCATGCGCCTATAGCTTGGCAGCAGATTATCATTTTCCTCGCAGTTGCATCCATGGCTCTTGGTGCCTTTGCCGGCATAGGTCAGCATAACATCAAGCGCTTGATGGCCTATTCCTCGATTACACATATGGGATATATCCTTGTTGGACTTTCAGCCGGAACTTCTGTCGGTGTGCAAAGTGTGATTATTTATATAGTTATTTATATTGCCATGACTCTTGGCTGCTTCGCTTTCATTCTTGCGATGAATAACCCTCGAGGCTATGTAGAAAGTATCTATGATCTGGCTGGCCTTGCCCGCAAAAACCCATTTATGGCTACCATCATGACGCTGCATCTGTTTTCGCTTGCTAGTATTCCGCCGCTTGCCGGATTTTTTGGTAAATGGTATACATTCTCGGCTGCTGTAGGTGCGGGCCTTGTGCCACTTGCCGTTTTTGGCATGCTAACATCAGTTATCGGCGCTTTTTATTATTTGCGCATAATCAAGCTTATGTGGTTTGATGAGTCGAAGGGCAATTTCCTTGCCATGCCAATGGAGTTGCGCTTGATTCTCGCGTTATCAGGTATTTTTGTGCTGTTTTATGTCTTTTGGGGCATCTGGATTATGCCATGGGCTGAAACAGCAGCCCATTCATTGGTCTGACTATGATGCTGATCGGTCTATCACCCCATGCTGTCAAGGCAGGTTATCGAGTAAAATCCTTTAATCATGTGGATTCCACCAATATTCTGGCAGCGGAGTTTGCGCGCCGCGGCGATCTAGGCTCCTTATGGATTGTAGCTGATGAGCAGACAGCAGGCAGAGCGCGCCGCGGACGTAATTGGATAAGCGTTTCTGGAAATCTTTATACAACATTGCTACTGGTTGATGATTTTGATCCCGAACAAGCCGCAACACTTGGTTTTGTGGCAGGCGTTTCGCTGATAGAGGCTTTTTCCTTGATAGTACCTAAAACTATACTGGCGACCCATCCTGTCAGGTTGAAATGGCCGAATGATGTTCTTGCTAATGAGGCCAAACTGAGTGGTATATTGTTGGAGTTTGTGCCCTTGGTCGGAGAAAAATATGCCATTGTAATCGGTATCGGTATCAATGTAGCTGGATCCCCCGCAGATTTGTCCTATTCGGCGACGAGTCTACAGCAGATTGGAGCTAGCTGTTCTTCTGCAGATGTGTTCAAGGCACTTTCCCATTTCTGGGTTGATAATTACAGGATATGGAATCATGGTGCAGGCCTTGAAGTAATCCGGAACAAATGGCTGCACCATGCGGCCAATATTGGACAGCATGTGCATATTATGGTGAATGGAGAAATCATATCAGGCACATTTGAGACGATTGACAGTAATTGTCATTTTATTCTTCTCCGGGATGACGGAAAAAAAATCGATATTCCGGCTGGCGATGTGTATTTTGGTACAGTCGCTTCCTCCAGTGCCTGCTCCTGAAATGTCATAAATTTAATACGTTTGCCTTGACGGTTGATTAAAATAAAACATACCTGTTCTGATATATATCAGAAATATAGAAAACCAGATAAGCATAAGCTGTTATGAGAATCCGGCGAATAATTGGGGAGGCATTGATTTATTCATTATCATCATATGTGTAGGTGAGAGTTGCTCCAATTGGGTTGCAAACTATAAAAATGAACACTTAATACAGAAAAGACCATCATAATTTCTGGTGGTTATCTGTCTGGAACATACGCAGAAATTACGTTTTTAGTTTCATTCATCTAGAGGTTTTGTAATTGATGGGGGTACGGTGTGTTAATAGGGAATCTATTCAGTTCTTGCTGAACTAATCAGGAGAATCCAATGTTTGTTTCAAATAATGCCGAATTCATTTTTTTGCCTTTGGGAGGGGTAGGTGAAATCGGTATGAATCTGGCTGTGTATGGATATGGGCCGGAAAATGACCGGGAATGGCTTATTGTTGATATGGGAGTGAGCTTTGCCAGCTTCGATCTTCTTGGAGCTGATGTTGTTCTGCCTGATATATGCTTTCTTAAAAATGAGCGTCATAATATCTGCGGGCTGGTTCTGACGCATGCGCATGAGGATCATTTTGGTGCTGTTCTAGATCTGTGGCCGCAATTAAAAGTTCCTGTTTACTGCACTGCATTTACAGCAGGTCTGTTGGAGATCAAACGGGAGGTGGATTTTTATTCCTATAAAATTCCGCTAAATATTTTCAAGGCTGGAGACCGGTTTCAGGTTGGTCCATTCGAGATAGAAGCTATTGCTGTCAGTCATTCCATTCCTGATCCTGTTTCACTTGCCATACGCACGCCATTGGGTACGCTTCTCCATACTGGGGACTGGAAAATTGACAAGGCACCGATAGAGGGATCCGTGACGAATGAAAAGCGGTTTCGGAAGATTGGCGAAGAAGGTGTTCTTGCACTTGTATGTGATTCAACTAATGCTCTGATTGATGAAAATTCCCTCTCAGAACAGGACGTCAAGCAGAATCTCGAAAACATCATCATGAAAACATCGGGACGCGTTGCTGTAACCACTTTTGCTTCGAATATTGGGCGTATCAAATCCATTGCGCTTGCCGCTGAAAAAGCAGAGCGTCGTGTTTTGTTGGTTGGACGTTCCATGAAGCGGAATGTGGCTGTGGCCGAAGAGCTTGGCTACATGAAAGGGATTGCTCCTTTTTTGAGTGAAGAAGATTATAGTTTCACGCCTCGTGAGAGGATTGTTCTTATTTTGACTGGTAGCCAGGGGGAGCTGCGTGCTGCGTTGGCAAAAATCGCGCGTGACGAGATGCGTAATATTGCATTGACAGCAGGCGATGTGGTCGTTTATTCATCACGCAATATTCCCGGGAATGAAAAAGCCATTGTTGATACGCAGAATCGTCTGATTGACCGTGGTATCAAGATCATAACCGATCACGATATCCCCGTTCATGTTTCCGGCCATCCATATCGTGATCAGCTCAAACAGATGCATGCATGGATTAAACCTCAGATTCTAGTGCCAGTGCATGGCGAAGCCGCACATCTTGAAGCTCATGCTTCCCTTGGAGAAAGCTCCAGCATAAAAACTGTAGCCCGCATTAGAAATGGCGATGTTCTGCGATTGGCACCAGGTAGGGCAGAGGTGATTGATCAAGCTCCCGTCGGGCGCCTTTATAAGGATGGTAATCTTCTGGGTAATGAAGATGAGCTCGGTATACGTGAGCGGCGAAAATTGAGTTATGTCGGTCATGTTGCTATTTCGCTTCTGTTTGATCAATCCCATGAACTAATGGGTAAACCAAAGTTGATTGCTCTTGGCCTTCCTGAAACTGATGGGCAAGGCACCTTTCTGGAAGAAATTTTGCTAAACAGTATTAAATATACTGTCGATAATATTCCCAAACTGCGTCGCAGGGATGAAGGGGTTGTACGTAAAGCGGCGAGAAAGGCTGTGCATTCGGCAGTTAATGAAATCTGGGGCAAGAAAACAATTGTAACTGTTTTTCTGCATCGTATATAGGAACAGGACTTTATTAGAGGTTCGACTGGCCTGTCTTTCATGCTGAGTTGAAGGTGAGAGGCTGTGGATATTTCTGCGCTATAGAATTGGCAATTAATCCAGATAGGATTCCAAGTGATAGTTCGCTTTTTTCATTTGACAATTGGTATTGCTTATGCGTCTTTCAAATTATTTTCTTCCTATTCTTAAGGAAAATCCAAAGGAGGCCGAGATTACGTCCCATCGGCTGATGCTCCGGGCAGGCATGATTCGTCAGCAAGCAGCGGGTATTTATTCTTGGTTGCCATTGGGTAAGAAGGTGCTTGACAAGGTTTGCAACATTATTCGTGAAGAGCAGAACCGAGCTGGTGCGCTTGAAATTTGGATGCCAACCATACAGCCTGCGGATTTGTGGCGTGAAAGCGGCCGCTATAATGATTATGGTAAGGAGATTCTGCGTGTTCAAGATAGGCAGGGGCGTGATATGCTCTATGGTCCGACAAATGAGGAAATAGTCACCGATATTTTCCGTTGTTATGTCCGTTCTTACAGGGAGCTTCCACTTAATCTTTATCATATCCAGTGGAAATTCCGGGATGAAATCCGCCCACGTTTTGGTGTGATGCGGTCACGCGAATTTCTGATGAAGGATGCCTATTCCTTTGATTTGGATCACGAAGGCGCACGTGCGTCATATAATCGTATGTTCGTTGCTTATCTGCGGACATTTACCCGCATGGGGCTTAAAGCTATTCCGATGCGTGCTGATACCGGCCCGATTGGCGGTGATCTGAGCCATGAATTTATCATTCTTGCCGATAAGGGTGAGAGCGATGTTTTCTGTGACCGTAAATACCTTGAAATTCCTGTTCCGGGTCCTAATGTTGATTTTTCCGATGATTCTGCCATGGCAAATATTGTACGCCAGTGGACAATGCCTTATGCCGCTACAGAAGAAATGCATGATGAGAATGGAATCTGGGCGGAGATTAGGCAGGACAATCGGTTTGCCACTCGCGGCATAGAAGTGGGCCATATTTTTCATTTTGGCACAAAATATTCAGTCCCTATGGGGGCTGCCGTCATGGGGCCGGATGGCAAGGAATATCCGGTTTTTATGGGATCTTACGGTATTGGGCCATCGCGTCTTGTCGCGGCGGTGATTGAAGCATCTCACGATGAGTATGGCATTGTCTGGCCAAAGGGAATTGCACCTTTTGATATCGGAATCATCAATATGAAGCCGGGCGATACGCATTGTGACAGTTTTTCACAGATGTGTTATGAGCAATTGCAGAGCGCAGGGTTTGATTGTTTGTTTGACGACTGCCAAGAACAGGTAGGTTCAAAATTTGCGACAATGGATCTGATCGGTTTGCCATTGCAAGTAATCATTGGACCGCGTGGTGCTACAGCGGGCGAGGTTGAGATAAAGGATCGTAAAAGCAGCGTGCGTAAAATGATGTCCTTTAAAGCTGCGATCAACCACATTACAGGAGTAATATGAATAAAATCGGTATCTTTGCAAGTCGATGGTTAGGCCTGTTCTCTGTATTTGAATGGATGATAGCCTTCCGCTACATGATTCCTAATAAGAAGCAAATCTTTACATCGGTAATTACGATCATTTCTTTCATTGGCATCTTGATTGGTGTCTGGGCGTTGGTTGTTGTCATGTCCATTATGAACGGATTCCGTACTGAACTGCTGAACAGGATACTGGGTGTGAATGGTCATCTTGTCATGCAGGTAGTTGACAGTACATTTAATGATTATGAAGCACTTATTCCCCGTCTTGATAATGTGCCAGGTGTCAAATTTACTCTTCCAGTGATTGAGGGACAGGCGTTGGCACAGGGCGATATGGGAATGGGCACAGGTGTTCTTGTTCGAGGCCTACGTGAACAGGACTTGCAGAAAATGACAATGGTAAGAAGCAATGTAAAGCAGGGTACTCTGAAAGGTTTTGACAAATCTGATGGAGTTGCAATCGGTACCGGTATGGCCGCTCGGCTGGGATTGACAGTTGGCGCTGAAATCCGGATTGTTTCCCCTGATGGTGATGTAACCCCTTTTGGGGTAAATCCGCGAGCAAAAGCTTACGAGGTGGTGGCAATCTATGAAATCGGCATGTATGATTATGATTCCTCAATCATCTTCATGCCTCTGAAAGAGGCACAGTTTTTCTTCAATCAGGAAGACAAAGTGCAATCTCTTGAAATCTTTTTGGATAATCCTGATGAGGTGGATTCCGTATGGCCACACCTTGAAGAGGCTTTGGGGCGGCAAGTTTATACGGTTGACTGGCGGCAGCGCAACCGATCATTCTTTTCAGCACTTCAGGTTGAGCGCAATGTCATGTTCATCATCCTCTCATTGATTGTATTGATTGCGGCCCTTAATATTATTTCTGGGCTAGTCATTCTGGTCAAGGATAAGGGGCATGATATTGCGATTCTGCGTACGATGGGTGCGCAGCGCAGTTCTATCATGCGCATTTTTATTATGGCTGGGGTAACAATCGGGGTTAGCGGCACGTTTTTTGGCGTGCTGTTTGGGATCCTAACCTGCCTGAATATTGAGAGGATTCAGTCTCTTATTTCATGGATATCCGGTGTAGATATTTTCAATCGCGAACTTTATTTTTTAAGCCAGTTGCCTTCACGGATTGATGTGAGTCAGACAATCATGGTGATTATGATGGCCTTGCTGCTTTCTTTTCTTGCAACGTTGTTTCCAGCTTGGCGCGCATCGCGGCTCGATCCTGTTCAAGCACTACGATATTAGTAAGAATGAAACCAGTATTAAAACTTAGCGATATTGATCTATATTATAGTAATAGTGACAAGCCGCTTATAGTGCTCGATAAGGCCGCTTTCACGCTCAATCGTGGAGAAACGATGGCCCTTATTGCGCCTTCCGGTGCGGGTAAGTCCACGCTCCTTCATATCGCTGGCTTGCTTGAACGCCCTAATGGTGGTGAAGTTGAAGTATGTGGCAAATCCTGTTCGGGTCTCAATGACAATGAGCGTACGGTAATCCGCCGATCTGAGATCGGTTTCGTTTACCAGTTTCATTACCTATTGCCGGAGTTTACTGCCCTTGAAAATGTGATGATACCTCAGATGATTGCAGGACTTAATAAAAAAGAGGCTGAGAATCGCGCTGAGAAGCTACTGAAATATTTGCGTATCGGTCATCGGGCTGGCCATCGACCCTCTGAGCTTTCGGGTGGAGAACAGCAGAGGGTGGCAATTGCACGCTCTGTTGCCAATGTTCCGTTTGTGCTGCTTGCTGATGAGCCAACAGGAAATCTTGATCCTATAACATCGGAATATGTTTTCCGTGCATTGACGGCGCTGGTGCGCGAGTCGGGTTTTTCGGCATTGATTGCAACCCATAACCATGCATTGGCAAAGCAGATGGACCGGCGGATTACATTGAAAGCCGGCAAGGTTATTGAACTTTCCTGACATTTTGGGGGCATACAGGGCCTGATTTTTTGTGTAAAGTGGGTATCTTATGACAAAAATACTGGACATACAGATTTTCCCAGAATAAATAAGGGCCGCAATCAGAATAACAGGTCAGAAACGCGTGACAGATAGAAAGGATAAGGGCATAGCCAGACAGAAAGAGTTGGTAAAACCCAAGTTTATTCATCTCAGAGTCCATTCTGCTTATTCTTTACTTGAAGGAGCTCTTAAGGTTGATAGCATTATTGCCTATGCTACCGCAGATCGGGAGCCAGCTATTGCCATTGCCGATACGAATAATCTTTTCGGGGCGCTTGAGTTTTCACAAAAATGCTTCAAAGCCGGCATCCAGCCGATTATCGGCTGTCAACTTGCTATTGACTTTCAGGATGAAAGCAGTAATGCCCGCACAACAAGACACCGTGCATTGGCGGATTTCCCAGCCATCGTTCTGCTTGCTGCAACAAACAGGGGTTATGCTAATCTGCTACAGCTTGTTAGCCGCGCCTATCTTGATAAACCGAATATAGAGTCGCCGCATATCCGGGCAGCAATGCTTGATGGTTTGAGCGAAGGGATTATTGCCCTGACAGGTGGGCCAGGTGGCCCGGTTAATCAGGCACTTGCCGTAGATAAACATGAACGCGCCGTGAGACGGCTAGATATATTGCGTACTGCTTTCGGTGACCGCCTTTATATTGAGCTTCAGCGCCATAACCGTTATAATCAGTTTTTGGAGCAGAGGCTTATTGAGCTTGCTTATGAAAAAAAGTTGCCGCTTGTCGCTACCAATGAAGCATTTTTTCTCAAGCGTGAGGATTATGAAGCACATGATGCCTTGCTTGCCATTGCCGCAGGACAGGTGGTTTCAGTTGATGACCGTCGCAGGGTCACACCTGATCATTACTTGAAAAGCCAAGAGAAAATGGCGCAGCTATTTGCTGATCTTCCTGAAGCTCTTGATAATACGGTTGAGATAGCGATGCGCTGTCATGCCTATACACCGATAAGTAAACCGATTTTACCGCGTTTTATTGATCATAGCGGAGATGATCCGGCTGCTGTCCTTGTTGCAGAAGCTGAGGAAATGGCCCAGCAGGCACGTGAAGGGTTAGCAGAGCGGCTAAAAACGATAGGTTTGGCGCAGGGGTATACGGTTGAGGATTATAAAAAGCGTTTGGAATATGAGCTTTCCATTATTATCCGCATGCAGTTTTCAGGGTATTTCCTAATTGTTTCCGACTTTATTAAATGGGCTAAAGCGCGTAGTATACCAGTCGGACCCGGACGTGGTTCGGGTGCTGGCTCTCTGGTTGCGTATGCGCTGATAATTACAGATGTTGACCCGTTGCGTTTTTCCCTGTTATTTGAACGTTTTCTTAATCCTGACCGTGTGTCCATGCCGGATTTTGATATCGATTTCTGTCAGGAACGGAGGGAAGAAATCATTCATTATGTGCGGCAGAAATATGGCCGCGATCAAGTGGCACAGATCATCACTTTCGGTACATTGCAGGCACGTGCGGTGCTGCGCGATGTCGGCCGTGTTCTGGAAATTCCCTATGGGCAGGTTGACCGGCTGAGCAAGCTTGTGCCTTCCAATCCCGCTAATCCAGTATCGCTGGCTAGGGCTGTGGCCGATGAGCCGAAATTTGCTGAAGAAATACAGAAAGATGCTGTTGTTGGCCGTTTGATTGATATTGCCGGCAAACTTGAGGGGCTTTATCGCCATGCCTCGACTCATGCAGCTGGTGTTGTCATAGGCGATCGACCATTATCGGAGCTAGTGCCGATTTACACTGATCCACGCTCTGATATGCCTGTGACACAATTCAACATGAAATATGTGGAACAGGCTGGACTTGTGAAATTCGACTTTCTTGGTCTCAAGACATTGACTGTCCTGCAGACGGCTATCCGGTTTATTGAGCGCAAGGGGATTGAGATTGATCTCCCATATATTTCGTTAGATGATCCGAAGACATATGAAATGTTGTCGAGAGGCGAAACTGTTGGTGTGTTTCAGGTGGAAAGTGTAGGCATGCGCAAGGCGCTGCTTGGTATGAGGCCAGACAGGATCGAGGATATTATTGCATTGGTAGCGCTTTACCGCCCTGGACCGATGGAAAATATCCAGATCTATAATGCCCGCAAGCATGGTAAGGCGGAAATTGCCTCTATTCATCCCAAGATTGATTATCTGTTAAATGAAACGCAGGGCGTTATCGTCTACCAAGAACAGGTAATGCAGATTGCGCAAGTTCTGTCAGGCTATTCTCTTGGAGAAGCAGACCTGCTGCGTCGCGCTATGGGTAAAAAAATCCGTGAAGAGATGGATAAGCAGCGCGTCCGCTTTATTGATGGTGCGATGGAAGGTGGTCTTTCGAAGGAGCAGGCAAACACCATTTTTGATCTGTTGGCCAAATTTGCCGATTACGGGTTTAACAAATCGCATGCGGCTGCTTATGCTATTCTCTCTTATCAGACAGCTTATCTCAAGGCACATTATCCGGTTGAATTTCTGGCTGCGTCCATGACCTTCGATATATCGAACACCGACAAACTCAATGATTTCCGGAGGGAGGCAGAGAGATTAAAGATCAAAGTAGTGCCTCCTTCCATCCAGACATCATACCGTATTTTTGAAGTGGGAGAAAATAAGATTTACTATTCCTTGGCTGCGATCAAGGGTGTTGGTGAACCGGCAGTTGATCATATTGTCGATTGTCGTGGCGACAAACCATTTGAAAGCCTAGAAGATTTTTGTGGGAGGACCGATCCACGCATTATCAACCGGCGGGTATGGGAAAGCCTGACCAATGCTGGGGTTTTTGATTGTTTTGGCATTGCGCGCGAGGTGCTCATTGCCGGGCTTGATACAATTATTGCTCGTGCTCAGCGTGTGGCAGAAGACCAGAACAGTGGCCAGATTGATATTTTTGGTATGATGAGTGGTCCGAAGGAAACACTCATACTGCCTGATGCCGCGCCTTGGTTTGTAGCTAAAAAATTACATCGTGAATTTCAGGCCATTGGCTTTTATCTTTCAGCTCATCCGTTAGATGAATACAGGGATCTGCTTAAAAAGATGCGGGTGCAGGAATGGAGAGCTTTTAAAAATTTCGTGCGCAGGGGTGCGAGTGTAGGCAGGCTTGCCGGTACGGTGAATGCTAAACAAATCCATAAAACCCGTTCAGGCAATAAAATGGGCGTTATTCAATTTTCTGATGCAAGTGGCCAGTACGAGGCGGTTTTATTTTCAGAAGGTCTGGCGCAATATGGTGATTCTCTTGAACTAGGAAAATCAGTTATCATAACAGTTGCAGCAGAAAGCAAATCAGAGGGTGTCAGCTTGCGGATCCAAGAGGTAAAATCACTGGAAGATGAAGCTGTAAAGTTACAGAGAGCCATGCGGCTTTATTTAAATTCATCGGATGCAGCCCGAAAAATTATTCCTTATCTTAATTCCGCTAGGGATGGCGGTGAAGTGAACCTTGTTTTGGTCAAAGAGCAGATCGGGCAGGAAGTGGAAATCAATCTTCCCGAGTATTATCGGATTGGTCCGCAGATTGCATCTGCACTGAAAACCATACAAGGGGTTATGGATGTCGAATTGGTATAAAATTTTGCAAATGGTTATTTTCTCATAAGAATTCCTATTCGATGATAAGGTGGTCTATCTAAAGATATGAAGCAGTGTTGTTTTTCAGCATGGCAAGTCGTTCCGAAGGATGACACAATTTTGAAAAGTAATACAGAATGGCGGATGTACGACAACTGAAGATTGCAGCGGCTAAGAAAGCCCTTGATTACGTTAATAATGGTATGCGGCTTGGAATAGGGACAGGTTCTACAGTAGAGGAATTTATCCGTCTTTTGGCTGCTAGGGTTGTGCAAGGACTTGAAATCATCGGTATACCAACTTCGGAGCGTAGTATGACTCTTTGCCATGAGCTTGCAGTACCTATAGCCACACTGGACGAAATGCCCGAGGTAGATCTGACTATTGATGGTGCGGATGAAATTGGGCCGCACCTCAGCCTGATCAAGGGGGGTGGTGGTGCACTTCTGTATGAAAAAATTGTTGCTGCAGCTTCTAAAAAAATGCTGGTCATTGCCGATGAAAGCAAAGTTGTAGAAACACTTGGTGCTTTTCCCCTACCGATCGAAGTCAATATCTTTGGGCTTGAGGCAACTGGAAGGGCAATAAAAAAGGTAGCGGCTGCACTTGATCTTTCGGGGAAGATCAAACTTCGCATGAAAAATAATGTCTCGTTTGTAACAGATGGCGGACATTTTATCTTGGATGCATCTTTTAGCCATATTCCCGCGCCAGAAATACTTTCTAGAAATTTGTTTACTATTCCCGGTATTGTGGAACATGGCTTGTTTTTGCGACTTGCTTCTTGTGCTATCATCGCCGGGGAGGATGGCAATATCAGGGTGATAGAGGCACAGGATTTATAAGAACCGGCTTTTATTGCCGAGAAAACTTAAAGAGTCATTTTTTGGAAATGGCTTATAAATTTTTCATGTAGCAGCAATATGGAGTAAGTTTTTTTATGACAATAGCAATTTCTCTTCGTCGGTTCTCCGCATCGCTTGGCGCACTCGTGATCTTGAGTCTCGGGCTTGGATTCGTAGGTGCACAGAGCATTAGTAATTCGCATCTGCAGGCCGCCAGGCAGGTAATTGCAGCAATTAATGCAACCGATCAATTTGATATTTTTCTTCCTCGCACAGCACGGGAATTAAAAGATGGGCTTATGCGCAAGGATCCTAATCTGGAAAAGATTATCTCACAAACAGTTGATGAGCAAGCATTGGCTTTGGCAAGCCGTCGTGCTGACCTCGAAAAAGAGGTTGCACGAGTTTATGCTAAGCATTTCAGTGAAAATGAACTCAACCAGATTACACAGTTTTACAATTCCCCAACAGGGAAAAAATTGCTGAAGGAAGGTCCTTCAGCAATGGCTGATTCTATCGGAGCTTATGACATCTGGCGTCAGGGAATTTCTCAGGATCTAGTAGCTAATGTTGGCAAAGTCCTTAATGAAAAACTGTGGGCCAAAGGTAGTAGCGGCACAATGCCGGCGGACTAGCTGCAAAAGCCCATAGAAAAATTCTGTGATTCTGTGGTTGTCGTGAATCAGCAAAATGAATTGGTTCCTATAAGGATGAAGGTTTTTGCTGAGGTATTTAGTGTTTTTCCTTAGGGTTTGGAAATTGATGACAAAAACAGAATTACATTGGAGATTTTATACCTAAGATAAAATTAAAGAGAGGAGTTTCATTGATTATGGAAAATTCACTAAATATCAAATGGAGTTTTGATGTCAATCTATGATTATGATCTATTTGTGATTGGTGGTGGCTCGGGCGGTGTTCGCGCTGCACGTCTTGCTGGTGTTATGGGAAACCGCGTTGGATTAGCAGAGGGGCACCGTATGGGAGGTACATGTGTAATCCGCGGCTGTGTTCCTAAAAAGTTATTCACTTATGCCGCTGGCTATTCAGAAGCATTTGAAGATGCAAAAGGTTTTGGCTGGACCGTCAAAAAACCGCGTTTTGAGTGGAAAAAACTTATCAGTGCTAAGAACAGAGAAATCGCGCGTCTTGAAGGCCTCTATCATAAGGGATTAGAAAACGGGCGTGTAAAGGTTTATGGAAGTAGGGCGGTGTTTGTTGATGCTCATACCGTGCAGCTTGAGGCAACAGGCGAGCGGGTTAGGGCGGAGAAAATCTTAATTGCTACGGGCGGGCAGCCTCAGTCCCCTAATTTTTCAGGGCAGGATTTATGTATTACTTCCAATGAAGTTTTTGATCTTGAGATGCTGCCGAAATCCATTATCATTGCCGGTGGCGGATATATTGCAGTTGAATTTGCTAATATTTTTCATAGTTTTGGGGTTAAAACTACGCTCGTTTACCGTGGCGAGCTTATCCTACGGCAGTTCGATCGAGATTTACGTCGTCTTTTGCAAGAGGTAATGGTAGCAAAGGGCATTCGTGTTATCTGTAATACGCTGCTTGAACATGTTGAAAGAAATAATAAACAACTTTCTGCGATATTATCGGATGGAACAGTAGTTGCAGCTGATCAGATCATGCTTGCTTTGGGTCGTGTGCCTAATTCAGGTGGCCTACGGCTAGAAAGGGCCAGAGTTGCTGTAGACGCAGCAGATGCGATCATTGTTGATCGCTATTTGCAGACAACTGTCCCTCATATTTGGGCTGTTGGAGATGTGACAAATCGGATTCAGCTTACGCCGGTAGCTATTCATGAGGCTATGTGTTTTTTGAGAACGGCTTTTGAGAACAAACCGACAGCACTAGATCATGATCTGGTTGCAACAGCTGTTTTTTCCCATCCCGAAATTGGTACTGTTGGACTTTCTGAAGAGGAGGCAGTACGAAAATATTCGCGTGTTGAAATCTATAAGACACTGTTTCTTCCTATGCGCAATACTATTTCTGGCCGGAATGAAAAAATGTTGACAAAACTTGTAGTTGATGGCGAGAGTCGCATCGTGCTTGGGGCTCATGTCTTGGGGCCTGATGCAGGGGAATTGATCCAGCTTATGGGCATTGCCTTGAAGGGACGGTTAACTAAGGATGTGTTCGATGCCACTATGGCTGTGCATCCGACTGCTGCTGAAGAGTTTGTGACCATGTACCATCCAAATTATATTTATAGGGATGGAAAGCGGCAGGATAATTAACGGGAAACATTTTTGCAAAGGCTGGAAACAAAATTTACTTTGTTTTTTAACTTGTAAAACAAGTAAAAGAATGGTGGTATCAGCATAGAAAGCAGAGCATCTGTATTCTTTAAATTTTAATGTATTTCTTTTAAATCCGGGGGGGTCTAATTTTCCGGAAAGAAGGTAGGTTTTCAATGACAGAGAACTGGACGCCGCGATCTTGGAGATCAAAACCAGCTAGTCAAATACCGAATTACCCTGACAGCCAGAAAGCTTTAGCAGTTGAAGCGCAATTGCATCGTTATCCTCCTTTAGTTTTTCCCGATGAGGCACGTGAGCTGAAACAGAAACTTGCTGATGTGGCAGAGGGGAAGGCTTTTCTCTTGCAGGGCGGCGATTGCGCTGAGAGCTTTGCCGAGCATGATGCGGGCACAATCCATGATTTTTTCTGTCTTTTTTTGCAGATGGCTGTTGTGCTTACCTTTGCTGCCACCAAACCAGTAGTCAAGGTTGGTCGGATTGCCGGCCAATTTGCTAAGCCACGCTCCAGTGGTATGGAAGTGCAGGATGGCGTAGAACTGTTATCCTATCGCGGAGATATTATCAATGGTATAGAATTTAATGAAGTATCGCGTATTCCTGATCCAGAGCGTATGGCAATGGTCTACCGCCAATCAGCGGCGACGCTTAATCTATTGCGTGCTTTTGCGCAGGGCGGTTATGCTAACCTTGAAAATGTGCATAAGTGGATGCTAGGATTTATTCGCAATAACCCACAGGGAGAACATTATGAAACATTGGTGCGTCGTATTTCCGAAACGATAGAGTTTATGCGTGCAATCGGCGTTACAGCAGAGAGCTATTCTGCCCTGCGGGAAACATCATTTTTTACAAGTCATGAAGCTTTGCTGCTTGGTTATGAAGAAGCCATGACGCGGATTGATTCGATCACAGGGAGCTGGTATGCAACGTCTGGTCATATGCTGTGGATTGGTGACCGGACGCGACAGTCAGATCACGCCCATGTTGAGTACTGTCGGGGGATTAAGAATCCGATCGGTCTTAAATGTGGTCCATCCCTGAAACCAGATGAGCTCCTGAAGCTGATTGATATTCTTAATCCTAAAAATGAGCTTGGCAGGTTAACACTGATTGCGCGTTTTGGCTTTGACAAGGTGGAAGAGTATTTGCCTCCTCTTATTCGCGCGGTTGAATATGAAGGGCGCAAAGTAATCTGGTCCTGTGATCCGATGCATGGTAATACGATTACAGAAAACACTTATAAAACCCGGCCTTTCAACCGTATTTTGAGCGAGGTAGAGTCGTTTTTTAATATCCATCAGACAGAGGGTACGCATCCGGGCGGTATTCATATAGAAATGACAGGTAAGAATGTTACAGAATGTACTGGTGGTGCCCATGCCATTTCGGCTGAGGATCTTTCTGACCGATATTATACGCATTGTGATCCGCGTCTGAATGCAGATCAGGCATTGGAACTTGCTTTCCTTGTTTCCGCCCTTTTAAAAAGGGATCGAGCTTCGTAAGTTTTAAAATTTTTAGTGAATAACTGACTTCACTGTTTTTGTATAGTGGCAGATATTCTACTGTTAGTATTCTGCCTTGTTTTTTGGTATCTGTTAAAAAGCTATTTTGATGAAAAAAATTAAAAATATAGGCAAGAATTTTCGTTTGACCGTCGCCCAACTTAAGCCTACCATGGGCGATATTGCAGGTAATCTCGCTCTTGCCCGAGAGGTACGGGCGAGAGCTGCAGCTGATAAGGCTGATCTTGTTCTTTTTACTGAGCTTTTTATCTGTGGTTATTTTCCTGAAGATCTGCTGCTCAAACCTTCTTTTATCCAAGCATGTGAAGAGGCTATGCGTATACTGACTCTTGATACGCGGGATGGGGGTCCTGGTATAGTTATCGGGGTGCCGCTTCAGCGTAGAGGTAAACTCTATAATGCTGTCATGGTATTTGATAACGGTGAGCTCATCGCCGAGCGTTATAAGACAGACTTACCGAATTATGATGAGTTTGATGAAAAGCGTATTTTTGCCAGCGGGCCTGAGGCTGCTCCGGTTGTATTCCGAGGTATATCGCTTGGCCTGCCTATTTGTGAGGATATTTGGAATGATAATAAATTTTGCAAAAAACTGGCAAAAAAGGGCGCACAGCTTATTTTAATTCTCAACGGATCACCATTTAGCCGCAAAAAACTTGGTATGCGCTCTGAAGTGCTTGCCAGACAGGTAAAGGAAAGTGGCTTGCCGGTTGTCTATGCCAACCAATTTGGTGGTCAGGATGAACTGGTCTATGACGGTGGCTCGTTTGCCCTGCAGGGAGATGGCAGTTTTGCTTTTCAAATGAAGCATTTTCAGGAAGATATTGCTATAACGGTTTGGAAAAGGACATTTTCTGGCTTACGTTGTATTGAGGGACCTGAAGAGCAGATTCTTTCTGGTTATGAGGCAGATTACAGTGCTTGTATGGTTGGGCTTGAAGATTATGTTAACAAGAACGGTTTTAAAAATGTCATACTTGGCCTATCCGGTGGCATTGACTCTGCTTTATGTGCTGCTATTGCTGTAGATGCACTGGGTGCAGAGCGGGTGCGTACTATTATGCTGCCATATTGTTATACGCTACAGAGTTCTCTTGATGATGCTGAGGCCTGTGCGAATCTATTGGGCTGTCATTATGATATAATTCCCATTAATGTGGCGGTTGGGGGGGTTTTACAAGCGCTTACCCCTCTTTTTTCTGGAATAATTGAAGGTGTAACGGAAGAAAATTTGCAAAGCCGTGTACGAGGTACCATTCTTATGGCTGTTTCCAACAAATTGGGCTCCATGGTGATCACTACAGGCAATAAATCTGAGATGTCTGTCGGGTATGCGACGCTTTATGGCGATATGAATGGTGGTTTTAATCCGATCAAGGATTTGTACAAGACACAGGTCAATGCCTTGAGCGAGTGGCGCAATACTCATAAGCCTATCAATGCTAAAGGTCCTGGGGGAACTATTATTCCACAGAATATACTCAATAAGGAACCGTCAGCCGAGCTGTGTGAAAGGCAAATAGATCAAGATTCGCTACCACCTTATGCCGTGCTTGACGATATTTTGGAATGTATGGTTGAAAATGAGATGGATTCTCATGCTATTATTGCCCGGGGACATGACAGGGAAACGGTTGGACAGGTTGAGCAATTATTGTACATGGCAGAATACAAGCGCCAGCAATCTGCACCTGGGATTAAAATCACGGGTAAAAATTTTGGTCGTGCACGGCGCTATCCAATAACAAATCACTTTAGGTCATTTCATCCGTTATAGTGATTTTGAATAAATCTGATTTTTATTTTATTGCAGTTCTGGCTGCTGAGTTGTTTCAGAAATAGAGATTAAATAAATCCATGATCCGTGTTCGCTTTGCTCCTTCTCCAACGGGCTATATCCATATTGGTAATGCTCGTATTGCGCTTTTCAACTGGCTGTTTGCTATGCAGAAGAAGGGAAAATTTATTTTACGCTATGACGATACGGATATTGAGCGCTCAAAAAACCAATATATTGATGGTATTGCTGAAGATCTTGAGTGGCTGGGTATCAGGTCGGATGAAGTTTATTTTCAATCTAAGCGTTTTGAGCGTTATGAGCAGATTGCACAGCAGCTTATAAAGTCTGGTTTTCTTTATCCTTGCTATGAAACTTTGGATGAACTTAAATTGCGGCGTAAAGTTCGTCTTTCACATAAGCTGCCGCCTGTCTATGGACGTGAGGCACTTAAGCTGACGGAAAAGGAAAAACAGGCATTTAAAGCAGAGGGCAGACAGCCTCACTGGCGTTTTCTGCTGCCAAATTTTATTAATACACCTTTTAAACCTCAGCGTACAGAGATGCATTGGGATGATGCTGTGCGTGGGCCACAGACAATTGATCTTGCTTCGATATCTGATCCAGTTCTGATTCGTGCGGATGGAACATATCTTTATATATTGCCTTCAGTGGTCGATGATATGGATATGGGTATGACGCATATTATCCGTGGAGATGACCATGTAACCAATACTGCTGTGCAGATTGCTATTTTCAGAGTACTGGGTACATCTGTACCGGTTTTTGGTCATATCAATCTTCTGACGAGTATGTCCGGTGAAGGACTTTCAAAGCGTAAAGGAGATCTTTCCATTCGAAGCTTACGCAAGGCAGGGATTGAGGCAATGGCGGTTGCGTCTCTAGCAGTTCTGATCGGCACATTAGAAAATATTGAATCATACGTGACAATGAGAGCATTAGCTGAGCATTTTGACCTTTCTTCTATTTCAAAGTCTGCAGCGAGATTTGATCCAGTAGATCTTATCAATCTCAACAGGCATATTATTCATGAATTGACATTTGTAGATGTTAACAAACGTCTTGCAGCTATGGGAATTACAGGAAAAAAAGTCAAAGCATTCTGGCTCGCCGTTCGTGGAAACCTTGATATATTAGCAGATGCACAGGACTGGTGGAGAATTATTACAGATTTTAATCTGCATTTTGCATTGTCTTCGGAAATAGATCTTTGTTTTTTTAATTTGGCTGCTGATCTTTTACCATATGAGCCCTGGAATCGTGAGACTTGGCAGAAGTGGATAGAACGTTTGAAGGAAAAAAGCGATAAAAGAGGAAAATCCTTGTTCAGGCCATTGCGCTTTGCACTAACAGGACGTGAAAGTGGCCCTAAACTTGGGGATTTATTACCGCTGATGGGATACAAGCTTGTTGAGCAAAGACTAAAACAAGATGACACCAAAAGAAATATATAGCCAAACTTGGTAGGATTTAATTAAAACGTGTCGAAATTAGCATAAAGGCTGGGGTATCATCACCAAACCCCACTGTTGTGGGTTCATTTCTTTCGAATTTTTTATCTTTTACAAATAGCTTGTTTTTCTCTGATTTGCTTTTTCCAGTTCTATTTTTCTGAATTTCCTTTTGGGATTTGGCTTGTTTGACCTGCATATTCTCTTCGGTAGGGTCAAATTGAGTCGAGAAAGATTCTCCATTAAGCCATTCAATATTTTTACTATTCATTTTCTCAATAGCCTGAACATACTTCAGGTCATTTTGGGTGACGATTGTAAACGCCTTCCCTTGACGTCCCGCACGTCCTGTGCGGCCAATACGATGTACATAATCTTCTGGATGGAGCGGCACGTCAAAATTAAAGACATGGCTGACATTCGGTATATCTAACCCCCGGGCAGCAACATCTGAGGCAACCAGAAATTTAAATTTTCCGTCTTTGAAGTTTGATAGCATGATCATGCGGGCGTGCTGCTCCATATCACCATGCAATGCACCTGTATTGAAATTATATCTTATGAGTGAATGGAAAAGTTCGGAAATATCCCGCTTTCGATTACAGAAAATGATCGCATTTTTCAATGCATCACCTTCCATCTCGATAAGCTGGCGTAAAATAATCCGTTTCTTCCATAATTGGGAGGCAGATTTTACAAAGCGCTCGGTAATTGTATGTGCTGCTGAGGAAGCCTGTGTAACTTCAATCCATGCAGGTGTACGCAAAAACTGCTCAGTCAGCTTTATGATTTCCGGTGGCATGGTTGCTGAAAAAAATAAAGTCTGACGGGTAAAGGGAATAATCTTGCAGATTCGTTCAATATCAGGGATGAATCCTATATCCAACATCCGATCTGCTTCATCGATGACTAGAATTTCGATACCAGTTAATAACAGCTTTCCCCGTTCAAAATGCTCAAGAAAACGACCCGGCGTGGCAATCAGGACATCAGCTCCACGTTCCAGCTTACGTTCCTGTTCTTCAAAGGAAATACCGCCGATAAGCAATACCACGTTAAGGCGGTGATTGATGCCATATTTAGCAAAATTTTCCGCTACTTGTGCCGCCAACTCACGTGTTGGCTGAAGAATGAGTGTACGCGGCATGCGTGCCCGTGTCCGGCCTTTTTCCAGAAGAGTTAGCATCGGCAATACAAAGGATGCTGTTTTGCCTGTACCTGTTTGTGCTATGCCGAGCACATCTTTGTGCTGCAGCACATGCGGAATGGCGTCAAGTTGGATGGGGGTCGGTTTTTCATAACCTACAGCCTTAACAGCAGCCAGAACCTTAGCAGAAAGACTAAGTTCAGAGAAGGTTCTTGCAGGCATTGTCGTTTTTTTGGGAGTCAATTTTTGGATTCTTATCTAGATTTTTTGCAGATAGTGAAAAAGTCCACAATAAAATGGGCATAGAATTTCGTTGATAAAATGGCGTTACGATGCTTGGCTAGAAATGTCAACCAGAGGTTTATTAAATATAAATAAATATTATTTTTTACAGTGAGATGAAGTAACTATGTTTCAATAGCGAAACTGTTCAGATAATATACGTTCATCCCAAGAGTGATTAGAATCAAATAAAATACAACCTTTGATGTCTATGGCTGAATTAATAATAACAGAACGGATTGATTTCACCTCAACATTATCTGCTGCTGCATTGACCGGGCGTTTTTTGTTCTCCAGAAGATCAAAACGTACAGTTACATCATTAGGGAGAAGAGCGCCATGCCAGCGGCGAGGCCGAAAGGGACAGACCGGTGTAAGTGCCATAAGAGGTGCCATTAATGGCAGAATCGGCCCTTGAGCAGATAGGTTATAAGCTGTCGAGCCAGCAGGTGTTGCTACCATAACCCCATCGCAGATTAGTTCGTCTATGCGCACTCTTTTATCTACACTTATCTTTATTTTAGCTGCCTGATAAGATTGGCGGAAAAGTGAAATCTCATTAATGGCAAGGGCTTCAATACGGCCGTTCAGTTCAGATTCAGCAATCATGCGTAAAGGATGGATTTCTTCCTTGTGGGCTGCAATAACTCTTTCTGAGAGTCTATTTTCTTCATATTCATTCATCAGAAAACCAACTGAGCCGCGATTCATACCGTAAATCGGTCTATTAGTATTCATAAAGTCACGCAAGACCTGTAACATGGTGCCATCGCCTCCTAAAACGATGATAACATCGCTCTCATCTGAAGGAGTCTGACCATATTTTTTGATCAATTTCCGGCTTGCCTGCAGAGCAGCTTCTGTTTCATTTGTAATAAAATGAAATTTTATCATGAAATTTTACCTGATAAATCATCAAACAAAAAATAAATGTCTTTATTTTTTAGACAGTGTTAGAGAGGTATGGAACTTGATCTTTTTCTTTTTTGAGAGTATAGCTGCCCGGAGTGATTGGGAAAACAACGACGCGATTAGCATTGATAAAGGTACGATGTTGAATGTGGGCATGAACAGCCCGTGCAAGTACTTGTATTTCGATATCCCTTCCGATGGCAATATAATCGTCAGTGTTCTGTGCGTGAGTGATACGAGCTACATCCTGTTCGATAATGGGGCCTTCATCAAGATCCGTTGTTGCATAGTGTGCTGTGGCACCAATCAACTTGACACCGCGCTGATATGCTTGCTTGTAGGGATTAGCTCCTTTAAAACTTGGCAGAAAAGAATGATGTATATTGATAATCCTTCCCTCCATTTTATGGCATAGTTTTTCTGAAAGAACCTGCATATAACGGGCAAGTACAATAAGGTCCACGCCGTTTTTCCGGATAATTCCCCACAGCTTCTGTTCGGCCTCATGCTTTGTTTCCTTCGCCATATTGATATGATAGAATGGAACATGGTGGTCAATGACCGCTTTTCGATAATCAAGATGATTAGATACAACCCCGGCAATATCAATTGGAAGAACACCAATCCGCCAGCGGTATAGCAGGTCATTAAGACAATGGCCAAAGCGTGAAACCATAATAATGACTTTCATCCGCTCATATTCATCATGAAAGCTTGCCTGCATCGTAAATTTCTTGCGGATATTAGTAAAACCTTTGGATAGCTTCTGTAAAGTTGCACCTTCTTGACTTATAAAGGTAACGCGCATAAAGAATTTTTCTGTTTCGAGATCATCAAATTGCGAAGAGTCAATAATATTGCAGCCGTTCGCTGCGAGATAAGATGAAACGGCAGCAATAATGCCTCTTGTCGAATAACAGGATAAAGCCAAGATAAATCGGTTCATTTTGTGTCAATTCTGCAAAAAATCCAATTGAGATTACTGTATATAGTATAAATTGAGACGATAATAAAAAAAATTTTGAAATTACCTTAGAAAACCGATAGAAGAGGCTCAATAATAGCATTGTAATATTGTATATAGCGGATCGTACTAAGAGTTAAAAATTAACCTCTAATTCTCATTTGATGATGAGAATTTCATATTAGTTTGGGTTCGAATAACTTTTACTTAAGATTCCTTCAAAGTCTTCTTTAGCGGGCTGACTTGTCGCCCGTAAATCCGTTTCTTGTCTTACCTGTGATGCATATTCTTTATGTGTATTATAACTGATAGCATAATCGGAAGTTAGTGTTCCTGAAACCGTATTTTTCTCAATTGTCTGTTGATTCAGATTGTTCAAATAGGAAGAGGTATAACTATTTGTGCTATCTGCGCATGGTGCAGATGTCATCGGCCTAGGGGTAATAGCATTCTGCCGTATGTAGAAGGCAGATGGTATCTTCGGGGTTATTGCCGTATATGATTCTCGGCTTCTGCTTGATACAGATACTGGTTGCTCTTGATCGAGAGATGCCTGATTGGCCAGAGGTTGATCGACCAGCTGCTTCTGTTCTATCTCTCTTTGAGAATAGAAAGAAGTATTTTTCTGAAACTGAGCCGGAGCCACTATCGGTTTCCGGTTTACTTCAAGAAGAGGAACGCTGTCCTTGGGCAGAACATGCTTTATGGACTGGGTGGCCTCAACATTGATAGCAGGTGAGAATACTTCTAATGTATGGTTTTCTCGTGAAGGAAGAGCTTGCGGGAGCGGTATCTGCTGCTGCACACCTGCCATTTGTGAAACTACTGATGCATTTACGGTATGTATAAACGTTTCTGAAGGCTCAGACGCTAGCGGATATTGTTCTTTTTCTTGCTTTGTGAAAATCGGCTCGACGGGCATTGTAATCGTTTCTTCCGCCCTGGGTGAAGATTTTGCAGTGATTACCGGTTTTTCTGCTGCCACCGATGGCAGAGAGACTGACTTGGTTGTATGAGGCTTGACTTCCGACACTTCGATATTGCCTTCGATAATCATGTCGCTTGATCCTCCTATAAGGACAAGGTGCTCAATATTGTCACGGCGTATCAGGATAACCCGGCGTTGACTGTCTATGATAGCAATATCGCACACTGAAAGCCGAGTATGACCTTTTCTCCCAGCTATAGGAAAGACTCTTTTATTTAACCTACGAAAAAATGCCAGACACAACCATGCAATAGCAAAAAGAGTAATGCATATAGCAATATGGCTGATAACACTCGCTGCATCTACGCCGATCTGAGCATTCAGCCAAGTATCCATTAAATTCTCCATCTTCAGGTTAGCAGGGATCTTAAAATATCTGACCTGTTCATTCGTTAGGCACTTTGTTAATAGATATGCGTACATACACTTTTAGACGAAAAAGCAAAAAATGGGAAGGCGAAAAATTTCTGCAAATATCGATCCACAACGAGTTATGCTCGAAGTGCCATATAGCGCAATCTAGATTTGCAGCAAGCCGCCATTAAATATGGTTGAAGATGAAGAAAATATTTAGAGGACTTAATTGCAAAAAGAAGAACCACTTTATATCTTGGCACGCAGAAGCTGATGTGCCAATCCATGTCCAAAATAGCAGGTTGATTATTTTTTCGCAATCTGTGTCGATCTGTTTAGTTTTAGTTGCGGGTGGACTTGTTTATCTAACTTCCCGCCATCTTCTCGATGAGCGGTTGATTCTCATCATAGTGGGCGGTTATGCTGCAATCGGTATATTTTTTCTGTTGTGTATTGCTTTTGATATTTGCTGCTTTGTATTAAACGCTCCGCGCGGAATACCAGAAGCTTGTCTGGATCAGCTACCTGATGCTGTGGTTTTTACCAGTAAAGGTGGCAGGGTGCTTTATATGAATAGCGCTTATAGGCGCTTGACTGGTGCACGGATCAAGACACCGGAAATTTTACTTGCAAGAGATGAAAAGGCTGCCAAGATCGTTTATCAGCTAAGTATAGCTGCAAGAGAAGGACGTTCCGCTTCGCATGAAATAAAACAAGAAGAAAGCCTTATGCCACAACAAGATAAAAGCCGGAAGAAGGAAGGCATGTTCATTTACTTGGTGGCGGTAAAGCCATTTGAGCTTGATGGGTATAAGGTGATTATGTGGACAATTGCTGATCTGACTGAACAGTACGGCAGACAGAACGCCTTTATCAGTGATCTGCAGGATATGGTAAATCACTTTGATCATGTTCCGGCAGGATTTCTTTTTTGGGATAGGGAAGAGCGTATTATTTATCTTAATGCAACTCTTGCCCGTTGGCTTGGGATTGATTTTTCTGCATTCATGCCGGGGCAGATCTTTCTGGCTGATCTTTTAGGAGTACAAAATGTGGGAGTTATCCGCCAGAAGATGACAGCGCAGGCTGAAATTTGTGAAGCCACAATAAAACTTAACTTTTCCGGTAATGAAAGTCAGACAAAACAGGTAAAATTTTATATTACAGGGACTGTGCCTAGTAAAACAGGGGGAAATTTGTCCCGAGCAGTCGTTCTGCAAGATACCATGGCTGAGAGTGGTTCCATTCTGAATGAAATCATTCCTATCGGGCAGAACGGTATGCATTTCGATGATTATTTTGATGTCAGTCCCATTGCCTTAGCTGTTATGCGCCACGATAGAGTGATAGAACGTGCTAATTTACGTTTTTTAATGCTTTTCAAGCTAGAAGAATCTACGGGGAGCAATACTGCTCGGTCAGATTTTGTTTCTTCATTGGAATTACAGGATCAGAAACGGGTGAAAGAAGCTATACAGCAGATTTTTGTTGGCACAAGTGTAATCATTCCTCCGATTGATGCTACGCTTATCGGAGAAAGAAAGAGGTATATCCGCCTTTACATCAGTTCTGTTGGCCGGAATGGAACAGTACCAGAATTTGTTGTCATTTCTGTTATTGAAATAACAGAACAGCGTGCGCTCGAGCAGCAGATGGAACAGTCCCAGAAGATGCAGGCCGTGGGGCAGCTTGCTGGCGGTATTGCCCATGATTTCAATAATGTACTTACAGCAATTATCATGTCATGCGATCTTTTGCTCAGTAATCATCGCAGCTCTGATCCTTCGCATCCAGATATTATGAATATCAAAAACAATGCCAACCGCGCTGCCTCCCTTATACGCCAGCTGCTAGCGTTTTCGCGTCGTCAAACCTTGCGTCCTGGAATTCTGGATATGACCGATATCTTGGCGGATTTACGGCTGCTGCTTGTCCGGCTTGTTGGCAACACTATTCAGTTGCATATCGAGCACGGGCGCTCTCTGTGGCTGATCCGGGCTGATCAGGCAGAACTTGAGCGTGCCATTATGAATCTTGCGGCAAACGCACGCGACGCCATGCCGCAAGGCGGAAAGCTGACAATACGGACCAGCAATATTACGGAACAGGAAAGCCGCAGACTGAATTACCAAAGCTTTCAAGTTGGTGATTATGTATTGATTGAAGTAAGCGATACAGGTGTGGGTATTGCACCGGATATTCTTGGAAAAATCTTTGATCCGTTTTTTACTACAAAAGAGGTCGGCAAGGGGACGGGTTTGGGATTATCTATGGTTTATGGTATTGTTACCCAGACAGGGGGATATATCCATTGTGATTCTAGGCTGGGGGAGGGCACGGTTTTCAGCATTTATCTGCCGCATTATGTCCAAGACGATGTGGGTAAGGCGAAAGAGCAGAAAAAAAGTACTGAGGAATATAAAAAAATAGATGATAGAAGCCCCTTCGATCTTTCAGGTTCTGCTAATGTTCTCCTCGTTGAGGATGAGGATGCCGTCCGAATAGGCGCTATGAAAGCCTTGCAGTCACGTGGTTATACGGTATTTGAGGCTGTCAATGGTGTTGAAGCTCTAAGAATTATCAAAGAGCAGAAAGGTAGGATTGACATCGTCGTTTCTGATGTTGTCATGCCTGAAATGGATGGTCCAACCTTATTCAAGGAACTCCGTACATTTTTTCCTGAAATAAAATTCATTTTTGTTTCAGGCTATGCGCTGGATGCATTTGCCAGAAATCTGCCAGAGGATTCAGCATTTGCATTTTTAGTAAAGCCTTTTTCTCTCAAACAGTTAGCAGCGACAGTTAAAGAAATGCTGAATAGCGCAGCTTTGTGAGAAGAGGTAAGCTTATTTACATTTAGGCAAAACGTGAGGAAAACTTATTTTTGCTTTACGCAGATAAAGAAGAAGCACATGGTTATCTCATTAACAATAATTACGGAATAAGATTAAGCCTTTTGTTTCAGCGGTATCAGCTATCCTGATAGGAATTGCTTTACTTGTTAATTACCGTGGAGTTCATCGATTCTACCATTAATATGGGTTGCTACGTAAAATGGTAATTATGACATCTAAGGTCTTTAATCTTTGTTTGAATAGGAAAATGGCCGAATTGTGTTGGCTGAATAGAACTGTTGGTTTTATGGCATAAGCCTATTTTTCGATCTAGCTTGACTTGAAGAAACATTTGCTATTGCAATCAGTTGATTTATAGCCAATAGCTATTGAAACTGAAGTTGCATTTTTCTGTTTTTGCCATTCCTGCCTAAAGATTTTCAGATGAGTAAAAGATATAAATTATTTCTTTCGTTCAGATCGGTTTGTGTTGCACCCAAATTAGCATAAGTAGACCATAAACTCTGTTTACGTACTTATCTTTCATCGTTAGATGATATATATTTTTGGCACCAGAAAGAAAATCATCTATTGCAAGAATAAAATTTTTTAAGAACGCCTATTAACTTAGATACTGATGGGCGAACACCTGAGAACATAATCTTCAGGCGCAATGAACTGGCCGGTACGGCATTTTTTATTGTGCAGCTTGCGTTTTTTGGCAATTTCATTCCAATAAATTTTGGTTTTTTATTCATAATTGTGGTAGATAATTTCTTGGTTATTGGTATCTGCATATACTACACACTAGATAAGAACAGTTACTTGTTCCAAGCATTAACCCCATTTTTAACTAGAGATATTATCACGTTATAATTCTACCCTACCCTTAAGTATAAAATTCTTTAAATTATATTCAGTAAATATCTGGATTTTTGTAAATCGGAGAAATATTCATAAATTCCTTATCTATTTTACAGAGATTATAAAATGCTTGTGATAACCATGTGCTTTGCAAAATTAAAGCTAATCAAACGCGATAAAAAAGCGTTAGTTCATTGACTCAATATCGGCAATATTTTGTGGAATTGCAAGGATCTCTATTTCCTGATCTTCTCCAGATGAAACCGAAAATTCTTTCTGATAAATTTGACTCTTGTTCTTCGCTACAGCAAGATAATCGCCTTCTGCCAGAATAACATAAGCATAGGCGTTTGCAATCTCACGAATAATATCCCCGGAGTCATTCATAATAATCCAAGTCGTATCTGCCATTGCTTCACTACCTTTCTGGCGTATGACCTTCAGTGTTATCTGTGCTGCCCGGTGTTGCATGGTTACTTCCGTTAGTTTCCCAGCGGTTACTTTTATATCGGAGCGCACGATAGCATTTGCTGTGCCGTAGTTGGAAACAACATGATAAGTATCAGCATTTAACCGCACAATTGTATTCGGTTTAACATTCGCGGTTATGAGGGCTTGCTCAGTACTTTGATTTGAATCTGCATAAATTGAAAATTTTAACTGGCTTTCGTTAATTTTGCCATCAGGCAGGATAGCATTAAATTTTATTCCTCCCGCATTGAGCACCATCTGTTTTGAAAATGTCTTGTTAGCTTCCAGTGTTATATGCTGGGTGCTACCTGCTCTGCCAAATGCAACGTGAACAAGATAATCACCTGGTGCTAGACTGAATTCGACTGAGCCGCCTTTTGAGTAGGCAATAAGTGGTAAATTATTGTTCTTATTGATTTTAGAAGCAAAAACACGCCATACAAGATCGTTTTTAATTGTCGGGCTACCCTGTGTCATATGTGCTTCAAGCTGAAGGGTGGCATTTGCAGTAGTCGATTGGCCCTGTGCGGAAAAAGGCAGAGTTTGCATATTTTCTATATTAGAAGGTGGAAAAATCTTTTGTTCGGTCTGAGCGCATGAAACATTTGCTCTCAGCAGCGCAACGATTAATAATAGGGCATGTAAAACATATGACAGATGAAAAAAATTTTTCGAAGTATAATCACAGATTAAGTGCCTTCTGGGCTTTTGATTGCGGACAAGAAAACTTGAACTTTTATTTCTATATTGAAAAACTTGTTCCGCAACCGCATGATGATATGGCATTGGGGTTTTTGATTTCAAAAGTCTGTCCCATCAGATTATCAATAAAATTGACTTCGGTTCCATCCATAAAGGGAAGTGAAACGGAATCAATTACCACACGGGCACCATCTTTTTCAATGACCAGATCATCATCGTTCTTCTGTCCAACTAGGTCATATTTATAGGAAAAACCGGAACAGCCACCTCCTTCAACCGAGATACGTAAAGCGTATTTGTTCGACTTAGAGGCCAGAATCTCGGCAATGCGCTTTGCCGCTGAATTAGACAGGGTTATAGTCATTAATCAGACCAATTATATAACCTTAGGAATATCTCTATCGTTAATTATGTCGATTATGCTTTTTTAGCCTTTCATTATAGCAACTTTAAAGATGTTGTGGAAAGGATTTTTCGGTAAATTGAAACAAAAATGATGGAATATTTTTTCTTTAAATACAAAAATGCTCCATAATAATAAGCGGAGAAAGTATGATGAATATGGGTGTCATAGGCTATGGATATGCACAACGCGCAACTTTTGCCACCGACCCTATCAGAAGCCGAGGTCGCCTTATTTTTGAGGAAACCAGCCCAACGCGTACGCTTTTCCAGCGTGACAGGGATCGAATCATTCATTCAAATGCTTTTCGACGTTTAAAACACAAAACGCAGGTTTTTGTTATTCATGAAAGTGATCATTATCGGACGCGGCTGACCCATACGATTGAAGTAGCCCAGATTGCCCGCGCATTAGCCCGTGCTCTTCGGCTTGATGAAGACCTTGCTGAAGCCATTGCCCTTGTGCATGATTTTGGGCATCCGCCCTTCGGCCATGCTGGGGAAGATGCGCTTGATCGTATTATGGCTCGATTTGGCGGTTTTAATCATAATGCACAATCTTTGCGGATTGTAACTTCTCTTGAAAATCGTTATGCTAGTTTTAATGGGCTTAATCTGACTTGGGAGACTCTAGAGGGGCTTGTCAAGCATAACGGGCCTTTGACCGGTCTACATGCATCTATCACAGATGTTCCCGAGTCTATTACTGAATTCAATCGCCTGTTTGATCTTGAACTGGGGTATTTTGCCGGGCCTGAGGCCCAATGTGCTGCCATTGCCGATGATATTGCTTATAACGCTCATGATATTGATGATGGTCTGCGTTCTGGTGTGATAAGGCTTGAACAATTTGGTGAAGTGGAGCTTGTCGACCGACTAATTCGGAATGTTCGGACGCTTTATCCTGATCTTAATGAAACGCGCGTGGCTTATGAACTGCTCCGCCGCCAAATTACTGCAATGGTTGAGGATGTTATTACAGAAGCACAGTTAAGGCTCGATTGCTTGCAGCCAGAGATAGTTGAAGATATTTACAAAGCTGATAGTCCTGTGATCTGTTTTTCTCGCAAGATGGCCGCACAGGAAAAGGAGCTGAAAACATTTCTATATGACAATCTATATTATCATGAAAAAGTTCTCTGCTGCAGGCATATGGGCGAACACGTTGTGACACAACTCTTCAGTATCTATATGCAGGATCATAAATATCTACCGGATGAATGGCAAAGAGATGCGCAGATACTGGATGATAAAGCCTATGCGCTTCTTGTTGCTGACTTTCTTTCAGGTATGACTGATAACTATGCTATACGTGAATATGAACGTCTGTTTGACCGCAAGGTCAACTTATTCTAATTGCATAGATAGGATGTACCATGGGGATAAATATGACTATCTTCGCTGAATTTGAAAACCGTATTAAAAATCTTTTGCAGAATTCTGATATTAAAGCAAAAAATGGAAATTCTTTGGATATGTCAGGCATTTTTGTGGAAGTGCCGAGGGATGTTTCTCATGGCGATATTACAACCAATGCAGCCATGGTTTTGGCTAGGGCTGTTGGTGAAAATTCACGTACTCTGGCAGAGCGTATCAGTACTCTTCTGCGTCATGACAGTGATATTGCTTGCGTTGAAGTTGCTGGGTTAGGTTTTATCAATCTACGCCTGACAGATATTTTTTGGCGTGGCATCCTTGCGGATATGATAAAACAGGGTCCAGATTATGGGCGTTCTGATATTGGCAGAAATATTAAGGTCAATATTGAATATGTTTCAGCCAACCCAACAGGGCCGCTTCATATCGGTCATTGCCGTGGCGCTGTTGTTGGTGATGTGTTGGCTAACCTTTTGCATTTTGCTGGTTATGATACTGTGAAGGAGTATTATATCAATGATGCAGGCGGCCAGATGGATGTTCTCGCCCGATCTGTACTTTTGCGTTATCGTGAAGCATTGGGAAAGGATATCAAAACAATTCCTGAAGGTCTCTATCCCGGGGATTATCTTGTGCCTATTGGCAAGACACTGGCAGATGAATTTGGTGATACACTTTTGACAATAGATGAAGATAGTGCGTTATCTATTGCCAAGGTTCGTGCCATTGATGCAATGATGGATTTGATTAGAGCTGATCTGTTAGCACTCAATGTGCATCATGATGTGTTTTTTTCAGAGCGCACACTGCATGCTGATCATGCTAGGGCTATTCGTGGTGCGATCGATGATTTGGCATTGCGCAACTATATCTACAAGGGGAGGATTCCTCCTCCGAAAGGGCATCTGCCGGAAGACTGGGAAGATAGGGAGCAGAGCCTGCTGCGTTCGACGGAAGCTGGTGATAGTATGGATCGGCCACTGATAAAATCAGATGGCTCCTATACTTATTTTGCTGCTGATGTCGCTTATTTTAAAAATAAGTATGACCGCGGCTTCGATGAAATGATTTATATTCTAGGGTCAGATCATGGCGGTTATGTGAAGCGCCTAGAAGCTGTCGCTAAGGCTGTTTCAGGTGGAAAAGCCAAACTAATAGTACTTTTATGCCAACTTGTCAAGCTGTATCGTGATGGTGAGCCGGTGCGGATGGGCAAGCGCACGGGCAATTTTATCACCTTGCGTGATGTTATTGATGAAGTGGGACGCGATCCGGTCCGCTTTATGATGCTTTATCGCAAGTCTGATGCACCACTGGATTTTGATTTTGCAAAGGTAACTGAGCAATCTAAGGATAATCCAGTTTTTTATGTACAGTATGCGAGTGCGCGCTGCCATTCAGTTTTACGTCAGGCACGTGAAATTCTGCAGATTGATGAAACATGCCGGGAGGATATGCTTCCACATATAGGAAGACTTGGCGATGAAAGTGAGCTGGCACTTATCCGCAAGCTTGCGGAGTATCCCCGCCTGATTGAACAGGCGTCGCTCCATCAGGAACCGCACCGGCTGGCATTTTATCTTTATGACTTGGCCAGTGCTTTTCACAGCCATTGGAACAGAGGTAATGAAAATCCTTCTTTACGTTTTGTTCAGGCAGGAGATAAAGAACTAACGCTGGCGCGGCTTGGGATGGTGTGGGCAGTGGCTGATATACTTGCTTCAGGGCTTGGTATTATTGGCGTTGAAGCATCAACAGAAATGCGCTGATAAGGATGCTTATTGGATAATCTAAAAGAGTCCACATATGAAATATTTTGCCAATCGATTTAAACTTGGAATAGAGGGTAGCGATGCTATTTTCTACGAATCAATTGAGCCTATTCAAGCATGGTAGCTTTTTGAAAAGCGTTAATCCTTTTTTTGTCTAGTATATTTACAGTGTCAATTTGTCTCGCATATTTCAAAGGATTAAGCTATAGCTAAGGATAGCCCGATCAATTAGGAAATAAGATGATGGACTTTGATCGTAAATCCAAAAATGATAACGGTAGAGCACAAACCGAACGTGATCCGATCATGGAGCTTGCAAGACTGTTTGATGACAAACCAGAGGATGTCTCTTCCGGTGATTATGCTGGAGCTAATAAGTCTATGCCATTTCCTCCTCTTGAGCATAATTATGCTTCTTATGGTGCAGTAGAAGCTGCGCAGGAAAGGAATTATTCCCTTCCCAATGTACTGGGAGTTGAAGAGGGTTCGTCAGAAAAAGGATATTATGGGAAAGACTATGGAGACAAAGCTTTATTTTCTCGCCAGGATCCAGGTTATTGCAATCCTATTTTACAGGATGTTTTCAATATTGAAGACTGCAATGCAGTCAATCTAAAAGATATTGAGGATGAGCGGTATGATATCACCTACCCTTATGGAAGCAGGCAGAATGATTTTCCTGATAAGGCAGCATGTACCGAAGCAGGTAGCCATCACGAAAATGGCACAGAGTGTACGAATCTGCAATATGCAAAATTTCATGAGGATGAGAAAAATATTGCGCAATATCTACAGACTGAGTCCACACAGAACCATCTGAATACAAAGGATCAGATTTTTTCTGATATGTTTAATAGCCATGGCACTATGCAGGAGCTATCGGATACATATCCTGAAAATGAGACCTTTATCTCTGGTAAAAGTACCCTTCCGCTTCATGGGGAAGAGGGGGCTACTTATATATCTAATCAGATGGCGGATACTTCAGATAGAAATGAATATGCTGTTTGTGCAGAAAATTCTGCTCAAAATATAAGCCAGCCGGAACGAATGCGAGTTGATGTTCCTAAATTTCAAGCCCATGATACGTTGGACTATAAGACAACACATACTGGAATGAGAACTCATGTGATGCAGGAGCCTTTGCTGAAGCAGGAGTGCGTTTTTTGTGCTAGTGTAAAGCCTGAATCTTTTTCAGATTCAGGTGAGGAATTTTTACACACAATTAATACATGGCCGGATGAAAAAAATGAGAAGCATGAGGCTGAGCCTGCCCGCATATTGAGATATAATCCTTATTTAGGGTTTCAGTTGGGATATAATTATAGTTATATTGCTTGCTCTGAAATGCAGAAATTCGATAAACCTGTCCATAAGAGCTGTGAGAAACAGGGTAATGGTGAATATAGTGCTTATGCTATCGAAGAGGGAGAAACTTATCTTAGTAACATTTGTACTGAAGCAGCGAGCCCTGAAATGCCGTATCAGGATGTTAAAAAAACATTTTCTGATTTTGATACTCCAACTGATTATAATAATGTACATTACTACGGGCAGGTTTCTGAACTTGAAACTGTTGATCTGAATGAAACCAAGATTGAAGAAACTGAAGTATTTTATTTGCCTTCAGTGCACCATGAGGATGAAGCAGTCGATTTAGGGGGTGATGATCTTGTTGATCAGGAATTTGCGGACCTCTTTACAGAGGATAGTCATCAGTTAATGGGGCCACTAGTTTCTGATAAAGCTTTTCGGAGTGCTGAAGAGGACTTTTCCTTTGTATCCGATCCTCCTGAACAAGGAGTAGAAGGGTTTTCTCCTCGGAAACATTCTAAAGGTGGGCATGAGGAGAATATAGATACTATGTATGATTGGGCTTTATCATCTCCCTTAGCAGGTCTTGAGAGGTCTGATGTTGAAAAAAGTTTTCGTAAAAGTCGACGTGGATGGTTTTATAGCAGTCTTATTGTGACGGCATTCACTGCTCTAGGAACGGGAAGTTATGTATTTTTTTTCTCCAAGAATGCAAAAAATTCCCTGCCTGTGGTCATTCATGCAGAACAGGAAGAAAATAAAATAAAATCCCAGAATGCGAATCAAGGAGTGCCAAGCGAGCATGAACAGGCGGTTTATAACTGGGTGGAAGGAAATATTCCCAACAGAGCTAAGCAAAGAAACCTTATCGATGAAACGGAAATACCATTGGATATCGATAAAATAATAGATGAACAGCTACCTTTGGCGACAGAAAGCAGTTTAGATCATTCTTCAGGGGAATCTCTTATAAAGACTACAGCTACAGAGAGTGTCCCAGTCTATATTATGCCAACAACGCCTGTTAGTTCTGAACATAAGGTTGTTGTTATATCGAAAGCAGATCAGGAAGCGATGGTGCTTAGGTCTAGACGTTTACTAAAAAATGAAAGCAGCAATATCCGGCAGGCTGATAGTACAGTTGAGGCTGTTATTAAGGATGTTGCTGCTTCTCAAACTCCTATGTCAGCTGCGCAGCAATATTCTCTAATGAATATACCTGACGATGTGAATAAAAACAGTGCGACTTTCAAGGAAAGCAATCAAGCTGAATCTTCTCATACGATAAATGCTATAAAGGAAATTATGCCGCTGGTAGAAATTCCGGACAAGCCAGAAGCTCCTGTGCAGGTAGCTGAAAACATAGAAGAGCCAACTTCTATACCGCACACCCACAGTACAGGAATTAATAGTGCTATTATAGTAGCCGATGATTTTTATATACAAATTTCTTCTCAGTCCTCAAGAGAAGCTGCGCAACAATCTGCTTATGAGGCGAAACGGCGTTTTGGCAATATTATTGGTAACAATGATCTACTGATTGTGCCTGCCACCATTCCCAACCGTGGCACGTATTATCGCGTTCGTATTCCGGTTGGCAACCGTAATGCTGCATTGGATATGTGTGAGCGTTATAAACAGGCAGGAGGAAGTTGTTTTATTGGTCGTTAGCCTTTCTTTATTTGGAATGTTATAATTTTGCGCTGAAATTATTGAATATACCTTTGCTAATTTAAAAATGGGCTTTTTCCTCCTATAAATGCATTTCTCAATGGAAATGATCAAGCACTTTTGTTTTGATGATAGTAGTATTCAGGCTAGAGGTAAAAAGGCTTAATATTATAGCATATTCGGATATTCAGGAGCATGAAATCGTAAAATTCTGAGCAGGTAACCTTCTATTGTTAAAAGAATATAGCACTTCTTAGAAGCGACTGAAGGTCGGGATTCACCGAGGCGTAAGCGACCTTTGTTTGCAATTTTTAAGCCAGATATCATAAATAGGATGTTCAACGGCATTCAAACCCGGACTATCAGCAAACATCCAACCAGTGAAAATGCGCTGAATTTTCCGATCGAGGGTAATTTCATTAACTTCAACAAAACCATCGCTACGTGCAGCTTCACTTTCAGAACTTGCATAACAAACCCGGGGTGTAACTTGCAGTGCACCGAATTGGTACATCTCATTCAGATAAACATCAAAAGTGATCATCCGTCCATTAATTTTATCAAGGCCTGAAAAAGTTGCTACAGGATTTTTGACACGCTCAGCTTGGGCAGATACAACAAAAGCAATAACACAAATTACTACGCAGATAGTTATTAGCTGAAGCCAGCGCAGATAAAAAAAATATACCATCATCACCTATAAAATATGATTTGTAATAATATTACGACCTTTAACTTAAAAAACTACAGCAATAATGAGAAAATACAACACACTAACCTAGTTTTCTGGAGACCAAGCATTATAATCACCGGTTACATAAGGTCGCTTTCCATGATGAGTGATCGAACCTTTAGGTTTATAAGCTGCATCTGAGCCAGTTAAATTCGGTTGATATAATTCTTCCCATTCATGGGGCTGGTAATTCTCTTTGAAAGGTGGCGTATCAGTACGATAATGAATCCAACCATGCCATCCGGGTGGAATCATTGAAGCTTCGGAATAATTTTTATAGATTACCCATCGGCGAAGATTATGATCTTTATCAATGCTGCCCTCATAATAAATATTGCCAAATTGATCTTCACCAATGCGTTTACCCTTGCGCCATGTGAAAAAACACGTACCAATTGTACTGCCATTCCACCATGTGAAAAACTGTTTCCAAAAAGAGGCCATCTTTTACTTGCTCCTGAACCATCTCGATATCAGATTAGGTAATTAAAATTACCATTTTTACGATTTTATCAATACCTTAAAGGCAAGACTAAGAATCAGGGCTTTTCCCCACTATAATCCGAATTTTTAGCTGTCTAGGTGGATTATTTATTGACACTTTTATAATTCTGCTATTCCCAGAACTGCAGAAGTCTATATCTTTTGCCGCAGGAAAACAAGTTCCGTTTTTCAGTAAAGCTTTTCGGATCCTCCTGTGGTTTAGGTATATAGTCAACCGTGAATTTGTGCACCGCACAGGACTTTTCCATCATCGAAAATAATATATTCGGATAAAGAGTTTGACAGATATTGTTTCTGGATGGCACAAGAATAACTATCGGAATGTTATTTCACCAAGTTATCGCACACGAAACGCACCATCGTAAGTTGTGTGCTACAGTTAAGAACGAAAAGGCGCACTCCCATTATGCCATCCTGTATTGCTTTGCGTAAAGCCACATAATTAGTTATTCAAGTCCAAGTTTTTTTTTAACGAGAGCATTGACTGCCTGTGGATTAGCTTTGCCGTCAGTCGCTTTCATGACCTGTCCGACAAACCAGCTGGAAAGGGTCGATTTCTTTCTAACTTGTGCAAGTTTGTCTGGATTGTCGGTAATAATCTGATCCACAATCTTTTTAATTGCATCGGTGTCCGTGATCTGCTTCATCCCGCGCTGATCAATAATTTCAGCCGGATTTCCACCCTCGTTCCAGACAATTTCAAACAGTTTTTTGGCAATCTTACCTGAAATTATGCCCTGTTTGATAAGGTCGATAATGGCACCAAGCTGTTCAGGTGAAACCGGTGTTTTTTCAATATCCAGTTCGGCTTTGTTCAGTGCGCCGAGAAGGTCATTGATAACCCAATTTGCTACTATCTTACTATCACGCCCCTTGGCGACCGTTTCAAAATAATCGGCAATTTCTTTTTCTATTACAAGAATAGAGGCATCATAAGCTGTCAAACCCGCTTTCGCAATAAGACGGTTTTTCTTGTCATCCGGTAGTTCTGGCAGCTCAGCTGCCAGATCATCAACAAAAGACTGGTTAAACTCAAGTGGCAAAAGATCAGGGTCTGGGAAATAACGGTAATCATGCGCCTCTTCCTTTGAGCGCATGGAATAGGTTTCGCCTTTTGCCGCATTGAAAAGGCGAGTTTCCTGATCAATTGTTCCTCCATTCTCCAGAATAGCAATTTGGCGATGGGCTTCATAATCAATTGCCTGTCCGACAAAACGGATTGAATTGACATTCTTTATTTCGCAGCGCGTACCGAAAGACTCGCCCGGCCTACGAATAGAAACATTGACATCAGCTCGCATGGAGCCTTCATTCATATTGCCGTTACAGGTTCCTAGATAACGGACGATACTGCGCAATTTTGTTAGATAAGCTTTGGCTTCATCAGCTGAGCGCATATCCGGTTTTGAAATAATTTCCATCAGTGCAATGCCAGAACGATTAAGATCGACAAAAGACATAGTCGGATGCTGATCGTGTATAGATTTGCCTGCATCCTGTTCCAGATGCAACTGTTCGATACCAATTTCTATATCCTCAAACTGACCATGGCTGTCAGGTCCGACAGAAATAGTTATCTTTCCTTCACCCACAATAGGTTGCTGAAATTGGGAAATCTGATAGCCTTGCGGCAGATCAGGATAGAAATAATTCTTGCGGTCAAAAACCGATTTCAGATTGATTTTCGCTTTAAGGCCAAGGCCTGTCCTGATTGCTTGGCGCACACATTCTCTGTTGATAACCGGCAGCATGCCCGGCATTGCTGCATCTACAAGTGAAACATTAGCATTCGGTTCGGAACCGAAGTTGGTTGAAGCACCTGAGAACAGTTTTGATCGAGAGCTTACTTGAGCATGGACCTCCATGCCAATAACCACTTCCCAGTTGTCGATTGCACCAGAAATCAAGCGTTTGAGGTCGGGGACACGTGTATCAATGATGGTCATACCTATCCGTCATTTGCAGATGTTTAAAAAATGATCTCTCTGGCTAATCCAAAGTGAATCTTAATGCAAGGTCTCTGTTTCAGGGTAGACATAGGGACATAGGCATCATCAGAAACTATGCTAAAATGTAACCCAGAGGGTGAAACACTCTGGATTTTCATGTTTTATTGCCTATTTAGGGCAGAAAGTCTAAAGTTATAAACTGTCCCCATTAAACCAATTATATGCTTTAGTGTATGGCAATGGAGCGCCATTCTTTAAAAGAATACAGCATGACGCTCTGTGCATACGAAAAAGATATATCATAATCAACGGACAAAAATTCCTAAAATTCGTAACTATCTTTATAAAATTTTGCCAGTCTGCATTTTATGATTGGAAAATTTTGCTTAATCCGCACTTCTGTCATCAGATAAATCAGCATTTGTTCATATTCGGTTTGCGCGGCGAATATCAGGTGGTATTGCTTCTTCTGACAGCTGTAGAATTAGTTCATCAAGTAGCAGTTCTACTTGGTCCTTTGAACCAAGTCGGCGTACATTAACTGTACCGTGTTCAGCTTCGCGTTTGCCACAGATCAGAATTATTGGCACTTTCTGCAATGAATGTTCACGTACCTTGTAGTTGATCTTTTCATTGCGCAGATCAGATGTGGCAATCAAGCCTGCAGCTTTCAGCTTAGCTGTTGTCTGTCTGGCATACTCATCTGCATCCGATGTGATCGTTGCAACAACAACCTGATGCGGCGCAAACCACAGTGGCATATGTCCAGAAAAGTTTTCAATCAGAATGCCAAGGAAGCGTTCCATCGAGCCACAGATTGCCCGGTGAATCATCACCGGCTGGCGTTTTCTTGAATCCCTATCTATATAAAAGGCACCAAACCGCTCTGGTAGATTGAAATCAACCTGTGTTGTGCCGCATTGCCATTTGCGGCCGATGGCATCTTTCAGTATGTATTCAAATTTCGGCCCATAAAATGCCCCTTCTTTGGGGAGAATAGCAGTCTTGACACGGCCATCTGATTTTTGCTCAATGGTTTTAAGTACATCTGCCATAATACTTTCCGCCTGGTCCCATAGCGCGTCGGAGCCGACACGTTTTTCCGGTCGGGTTGAAAGCTTGACAGTAATTTCCTCAAATCCAAAATCTGCATAGGTGGAAAGAATAAGATCATTGATCTGCAGGCATTCATCAGCAAGCTGTTCATCCATACAGAATATATGCGCGTCATCTTGTGTAAAACCACGCACCCTCATCAGTCCATGCAGGGAACCCGAAGGCTCATAGCGGTGTACAACACCAAATTCTGCCATTTTGATCGGCAGATCACGATAGGATTTAAGTCCGTGCTTGAATATCTGCACATGGCCAGGACAGTTCATAGGCTTCAGGACATAAATGCGCTCATCATCATTGCTCGCTGGTATGACCTTGAACATATTTTCCTTATACCAGCCCCAATGACCAGAAATTTCCCAAAGCGATTTGTCTAGGACTTGCGGCGCATTCACTTCCATATAACCACCATCATCCAGTCGTCGGCGCATATAGCTCACCAAATTCTGGAATAATTTCCAGCCCTTCGCGTGCCAGAAAACCATACCCGAGCCTTCTTCCTGAAAATGAAAGAGATCCATCTCTCGGCCCAAGCGGCGATGATCACGCTTTTCTGCTTCTTCGAGCATGGCCAGATAGGTTTTGAGATCATTCTCATTGGCAAAGGCTATGCCGTAAATACGGGTTAGCATCGGGTTGCTAGAATCACCACGCCAATAGGCTCCGGTCACTTTCACTAACTTGAAGGCATTGCCAATCTGGCCAGTCGAAACCATATGCGGCCCGCGGCATAGATCAAACCAGTCTTTTTGAAAATAGATTTTTATATCTTGGTCCTGTGGAATCTTATCAATCAGCTCAACCTTATAAAACTCACCCTTTTCAGCAAAAATTTTCTTCGCTTTTTCCCGTGGCCAGACTGCTTTCGTAAACGGTTTATTGTGGGTGATAATTTCCCGCATTTTTTTTTCAATAACTATCAAGTCATTAGGAGTAAAAGGCTGCTTGCGGGCAAAATCATAGTAAAAGCCATTCTCAATAACAGGGCCGATTGTTACCTGTGTGTCGGGAAAAAGTTTCTGTACCGCTTCTGCTAGGACGTGGGCGCAGTCGTGGCGAATAAGCTCAAGCGCCCGAGGATCATCTCGGGTGATAATTTCAATTACACCGGATGTAATGATAGGATCGGCAAGATCATATAGAATATTGTCAAAGCTATAGGCAATAGCCTTCTTTCCCAATGATCTGGAAATGGATTGAGAAAGCTCTGCGCCAGTTATACCAACGGCATAGTCGCGTTTTGAGCCATCAGGAAAAGAAAGGGAAATTATTTCAGACACGTGCAGACCTCGTTATCCAGTTCCGCCAACGAATGCGAGTGGGATTGATCAGAAAGGCTTTTATAAATAAAGCCAGATATTGTTCTAATTTAGTAAGAATAACTGAAAAAAGGAAGAGCTATTGTGGTTCAAATGATGAAACAAAGGTTATAATCAAACTCAGTTATTTCCATGAGCTTCCTCTTTATTCGCGCCCAGTTCCCAATAGCGCCACGGAGTATACCAATAACAATGGTTTCCAAGAACAAGTGGTACCGGGTCAAAACCATAGGTACCGAAAGGACCGCACCGTATAAGCCGGAAAAAACCCATCCATCCTCCAGCCCAAAGGCCATGGCGTGCGATCGCTTCATAAGAATATTCCGAACAGGTGGGTAAATGTCGGCAGTGCCTGCCGACAAAACTAGAAAGTGTAAGCTGGTAACAGCGCACTAGTGTAGTACCGATAAGTCGTCCTGGTGTCTTATGCCAACGAACATCATAATTGCGTGTCGTGTTTTTCAGCCTGTTCATGAGATTCCACGTTTCATTTTTCAATCTGTTCTATACAATCGACTATTGCTTCAAAAATAAGCATGGTTGATGCTTGACGGGCTTTATAATTCTTCACGGGCTGAAGGCAGGAAAAATCAGCAAATTTTCCTGCTGGTATAGGCCCGTTTTCTGTCAGCATTGCTAGCATTGTTTTCCTTAAAGTTTTGAGTTCCTTTGCTCTTGCACCAATAATATGCTGTGCCATGATAGCGGCAGAGGCCTGCCCAAGGGCGCAGGCGCGTACTTCCTGAGCAAAATTAATCACGACACTATCCTCCATTTTCAGGTCAATCGTAATGGTTGAGCCGCATAATTTGGAGTGCTTGTGCGCTGAAGCATCAGGATTTGCCAGCCGACCAAGCCGTCCGATACGGGCTGCATATTCTAGGATTTTGCTATTATAGATTTCATTAATCATCGTTAAGTCATTATTGCTTAGAATAAAATAATTCTTTTAATCTTTTATTAATACGTTATATAACGCCTAATTTGTATTATGCGCTAGGGTCTTTGACACTGACAAGGCTTGGCTGGAGAATAATAATGAAAGCTTTTTTAACAAATAGAGACGATAAAGAATCATTCAGGATGCTTGGCGCAAAACACCCGACAAAAGAAGAAGCAGAAGAAGCTATCCGCATATTGCTCCTCTGGGCGGGAGAAAATCCAGCACGTGAAGGTCTGCTGAATACGCCCGCAAGGGTTGCTAAGGCTTATGGTGAATTTTTTAGCGGATATAACCAGTCGGTAGAAGAAATTCTCGGAATAGTTTTTGAGGATGTCGCAGGTTATAGTGAGCCCGTGATTATAAGAGATATGCCGTTCTTTTCTCATTGTGAGCATCATATGGTGCCAATAGTTGGCAAGGCACATGTGGGTTATCTGCCTGATGGCAAGCTTATTGGTCTTTCCAAAATTTTCCGTGTTGTTGAGGTTTTTGCCCGACGGTTGCAGACGCAGGAAGCAATGACAGCTCAGATAGCTGATGCGCTGAACACACATCTGAAGCCGCGTGGTGTAGCTGTATTTATTGAGGCTGAACATCTTTGTATGAGTATGCGAGGTGTGGGTAAACAAGGTGCAACCACAATCACGTCTGCTTTCCATGGAACATATAAAAAGGATGAAAAAGCGCAGATTCATTTTATTATGGAAATGCAGGGGCGCTGCTGATGGTTGTCAGTTTTTTTCCTGAATCAGAAGATAAGAAAACAAAGGAAGAAGCCGTTTTTTTTACGCCGCGTTTCGACGCAAATGGCTTATTAACTGCTGTTGTTACCCATGAGGCCTATGGCGAATTGCTTATGGTTGCCCATATGAATGTGCAGGCTCTTAGCCTGACACTTGAGACAGGCATTGCACATTTCTGGTCACGATCGCGCAGCAGTTTGTGGAAAAAAGGTGAAAGCTCGGGAAATTTTTTGTCTGTCAGAGAAATTCGCACTGATTGCGACCAAGATGCAGTATGGCTTAAGGTGCAAGTCATGGGAGTAGGAACCGCATGTCATACGGGTGCTAGAAGTTGTTTTTACCGGAAGATCAGGATAGATAAAGGTACAGTGTATATGGAAATTGATTCTCCATTACCATAGACAGTTCAAATATTTTGTAGTTCTATCTATTTTATGCGGTACTGTTCTTTTAGGGGATGATTTGTAGTTTCTGTACTTTCAATGATTAGAAAAAAAGAAATGACAGGGGGCTTGTAACAGACTGGGTAATTTGTTAATTCCCAGCAACTGAGGAATTCTGTTTTCTAGCATGTGCGGTCGTGGCGGAATTTTGGTAGACGCGCAGCGTTGAGGTCGCTGTGGGGCAACCCGTGGAAGTTCGAGTCTTCTCGACCGCACCATTGTTCAGTTTAATATTTGCTTTTTTCACTCAGAGTGTAAGGACGAACTGCTTTTTGGGGATTTATTTTTTTCAATAGAAGGCCATATCATCGGGATTATGAAGCATCAAACCGAATTAATCAAGACTCATGAATACAGGCTCACTCTGATCCAAATCTGAGAACTTGGTAAATACAACAGATATTTAGAATATTCAAAGAGGTAGCTCCTTACATTTTTTTTAAATAGATGAATGGTTTTAATATCAACTGTGCCCTGTTATTATTAGAGTTACGTCTCAGATATTTTAAACTTTAGAGAATTTTTCATCATAACGTATTTGATGATTGAAGCATCCGTTTTCATCGGTTAAAAGGTAGCGTAAGTTGGAAGATTTCGACGTCTTTGCACCCGTAGCTCAGCTGGATAGAGCGCTGCCCTCCGAAGGCAGAGGCCGCAGATTCGAATTCTGTCGGGTGCGCCATTTTTATTAGATGGTGCCAAAAACCTCGACCGATGGATAGCATCGAATGCAAATCATGCCATAAATCTCTATCCTTTGTCTTTTTGTTATTTCAATCCAATCAATCAGTGATTTATGTCCTGTAAAGGTTAATTTGGCATTCTTATGGCTGTTTATTTGGGAGAGTTATTTTATGAATCTAAAGTGGATTAATTTCAATTTCCTAAATTCTTCTAGGCAAATAACCTATTGAAAAATGATAATTGGATGCCTTGGACCACCGCAAAACGAATAATCTAATGATTTAGTGTTGATAAAGACCGCTTTCATCGATGATAAACCCGGAAAGCTAGATTGAATTGTTTATGGCTATACCCGTTTGCTATCAATCCGGATTTTGCCTTCATCGTACAAAAAATAGAAAACCTATGATTATGATGAGGCTCAATAGGGAAAAGCCAGACATTCAATTAAGTTCTGGATTCTGAATTTTCTCCAAGGCTTATTATTCATTTTCAGCATAAGGATGTTTGGCATTAACGGCAATGGCAGCTAGAGTAGAAACAAGTACACCGTTGAGAAGATGATATCAGAGTAAGCGAGTATAAATATGAATTTAAAGAGAAATATTATTTTTTGCATGATACAATCAGTTTAAGAACAAGTCGGAGTGCAAGATCAAATGACTGGGTTATAAGGATTGCTAAAAAACTCTTCAGTATAAGTTATCTGGTCTTGTGACAGTATTTTATACCTGGCGATTACAATGCAGGAACTGTAAAAGTTAAGTAAGCCATCTATCGCAATATCAATATCTTTCTGAAAATTGACAGTGACGTGAAAGGATGAACTGTTGGGTATTTCCCTCTTGTAGAATTAGCTGTCAGCGTATCAGGAGGATTAAGCATAACTTTCTTGCTTATCTAACTTTTTAATCCGGTTTTTATCAGAATCCACTACAACTTGAATACCAGACCTTTAAGTAAGGTTCTGCATCTGCTTATGTTTAAACCGCAATATTATGCTTTGCATTGACGAAAGTATGTGGGTGGGGAAGGCAGAGTTTATCTGTCGGTATGAATACAAATACCAGTGCGATGTATGCTGCCTGGGTAGGCTAAAAGTAAATAGTGCAGGTTGGAAGATACCCTAACCTGAAAATAGGCTGTTTAAAACTTTTTAAACAAAGCTGTGACATCCAGCGCATATCCCCCTTATTTCCAGTATTGTATCCTGTGGCCAAAAATTTATGGTCTGCATGTGTTTCTTGACATTATCGTCAATGACTCCATTATCGAATTCGATGATATTGCTGCATTTCCTGCATATGACAAAGGCAATCAAGCTGTGCTCTTCACATTCGGGACGAGAGCAGGCAATAAAGGCATTCAGGCTTTCAAGTCGGTGTACAAGGCCTAGCTTAATCAGCTTTTCAAGAGCACGGTAGACTTGTAATGGTGCACGGAATCCTTTTATACGCAGACGATCAAGAATAGTGTAGGCACTCAATGCGGTTTTTTCTGCAAGCAGTAGGTCAAGTACATGACGTTGGTTGCGGGTTAATATATCATAGCATAACATTAGTACTCACTCTTTCTGCTATCAGCAGCTTAGATTTTTTGAATATATGAATTAAGGTTATGACTTAATCATTTGCCCTATCTTTTTTATTTGGCTGAACGGCAGCAAGCTTACAAGAAACATCACAAAGCCAGCAACAACAACTGATGGTCCCGATGGTGTATCGGCTATGGCCGAGAGATACAGGCCACTGATGGCTGATAAAGCACCCAAAACTGCAGAAAGAACTGCCATCTGCTCAGGAGTTTTGGATAGACGTCGTGCTGTAGCCGCAGGCAGGATGAGCAAGGCGGTAATCAGTAGAATACCGACAATTTTCATAGCAATGGCAATGATGAGTGCAAGAAGCAGCATGAAAGCGATTTTTGCACGCTCAGGGCTCAGACCTTCGGCTTGGGCCAGATCGGTGCTTATCGTTGCAGCAATCAATGGTTGCCACAGCCTGATGAGAGTGAGCAGAGCAGTAATACCGCCGGCCCAGATAAAAAGAAGATCAAGCTTTGAAATGGATAATATATCGCCAAAAAGGTAAACACTAAGATCTTGTCGGACCCATGGTAGAAAGCTGAGGATAGTTAAGCTGATGGCAAGGCTGGAATGTGATAGGATTCCCAGCAAGGAATCACTTGAAAGGGATTGTCGCCGCTGCAGTAGCAGGAGAATGACAACAAGCATAAACATGACAATAAAAACAGAAAGTGTCATATTAATTCGAAATATAAAAGCAACTGCAACCCCCAGCAAGGCTGAATGTGCGATTGTATCGCCAAAATAAGCCATACGCTGCCAAACAACAATACATCCAAGTGGCCCTGCAGCTAGTGTAATACCAACACAGCCAATAAGGGCACGCAGAAAAAAATTATCAAGCATGGTGTTTTTCTCCATTTTTTTGTCTCTAGGGCACAGGAATCCATCGCATTATGGGAATGGTCATGCTCGTAAGGTGTGTGTAAAGGGTATAGTCTGTACCTTTTTCCAAACAGACCAACATATTCATTAGCTTGTAGCAATATCCTGCAGCTTGCCACTGTAGCAGATGTGGCCATTCAGGCACAGGACTCTGTCTGAAATGGGCATGACAATGTGCAGATCATGGGAAATGAGCAGGATACCGCAATTGAGTCGATCACGATAAGCACTGATCAGGCAGTAAAAAGCATCTTTAGCTGAAAAATCAATACCTTGCATTGGTTCATCTAATACTAAGAGGTCAGGCTTGCGTGCCCTAGCGCGGGCAAGTAAAATCCGCTGCAGCTCCCCGCCGGAAAGGGTGCTGATTTCCGCATTGCGCATATGGAGCATGCCAACTTCTGCCAGAGCCTGGCCAGCAGCATCATGGCCGATAGGCTCTGTCAGTTCCATCATCCGAGCAACGCTGAGTGGTAAAGCATGATCAATATTAAGTTTTTGGGGCACGTAACCGATTTTAATATTTGGATCTTGTTTTATTTTTCCCTCTGTCGGTGACAGAATACCTAAGACCATTTTTGCCGTGCTGGTTTTGCCTGAACCGTTAGAGCCAATCAGGGTGATGATTTCTCCCCGCATGATATCCAAATTAATATTGCGCACAAGCCAGCGTCCATTTCGTTTTACACCGGCTTTGCATAAAGAGACAAGTGATTGTGAGGCTGTCATAGAAAAATCTTCTCAAGAATTGAAGCAATATTTTCACGGGTTGAAAAAAAGGATTGCAAATCGGTGGCAGAAAACTTGCCCATCCTTAAAAGATACGTTATATCATTACACTTTAACATATTGAATAGAGAAATGGTATGAAAATTTTTTTACAAGTTTCGAATTCTGTTAGCATTATGAATATTGCTCGATATATAATACGACTTTTTTGCTTTATGGCATTGTCCTTTCCCGTTCATGCGATTGCCGCGCCTTCAGTTGCGGCTTCTATAAAGCCACTGCATTCATTGGTTTCAGCGGTTATGGATGGAATAGGTAAGCCTTTCTTAATTGTTCAGGGGGCGGCATCCGAGCATAGTTATCAGCTACGGCCTGCTGATGCGCAGAAACTAGCTTCTATGAACCTTGTTTTCTGGGTCGGTCCGCAGATGGAGACTTTTCTTATCAAGCCGCTAGAAAATCTATCTGCACAAGCTGAGGTTATTGCACTTTCTGATACACCTGGTATGCATTTTCTTGACATGCGTGATGGTGGAAATTTTGAGAAACATCAACATGCGTATGAACATGGGGGCCAAGAAAATCATGCAGATCTGCATTTCTGGCTTGATCCGCAGAATGCCAAAACTATGGTTCGTTTTATTGCGGCCAAACTGGCTCTGAAAGATACTGAACATGCTGCGCTTTACCATCGCAATGCCGAGGCTTATGAACAGCGCCTTGATAATCTGATAAAAGAAACTACCAATGAACTTTTAGCATTTCATAAGTACCCTTTCATTGTTTTTCATGATGCCTATCAGTATTTCGAAAAACGCTTTGGGGTGAATGCAACAGGTTCAATTACAGTTAATCCTGTACAGGTACCCGGCGTAAAGAGAATTGCTGAAATACATGAAAAAGTAAAAAAACTTGATTCTGTCTGTATTTTTTCGGAGCCTCAGTTTCCCCCACGATTGGTGCAGACCGTGATTGAAGGAACATATGCCAAATCTGGTGTTTTAGATCCCTTGGGCGCAGATTTAAGCGAGGGACCGGAGCAATATATCATACTTATTCGCAATATAGCTGCTTCTCTTAAGAGTTGCTTTGGTAGTTAAACTACAATCGTTTTCTAAAGAGCTGTGTTTGCAACCTTTTCAATTCGCTTGTTATTTCGGAAATTTAGTGGCCACGATAGCTTAAATAAGCATTCTTTTTTTACAGGCTGAGTTCAATCACAATGAAAGGAAGTGAATTTATATAAAGAATTATAGACAAAATGGTATTTTCTATGCAAGAATTTAAAAGAGTAATTTGTATTTTTATTGTTTATTCTATAAAATGAATAACTGGAACAGTTTTATATAATATTAATAATATATATATAATTATTTATATTTTTATCTGGCTATAAATATGATTTTTTAATTTTAAATTTAGATAAATTGAGAACAATTATTATTTCTATAAAATAATAATTGTTATAAAAGAGGGAAGATTAGTCTGCTTTGTGAAATACAGATTTTGTCATGACTTGTGCGAGTGTAATAACGAACGTGAGGGGTAGTACTCATTTCAAAGCTGGCTGAATTTGATGGATGTTAATGGAAAACGAAGGGATAAAATCCTCTGCAATCATGCAGCGGATGTTTGGCAAGGCTGCGGCTTCGTTCTGCCATCGTTCTGGTCAAACCGTATTGCACAAGCTTTATCAGGAAGGAGCGGCCAGGTTGCACTTTCCGCATAATGATAAAGGTTGTTTTGAAGGTGTCATGATCAATACAGCGGGCGGGATGACGGGCGGCGATCATATGATATGGGATATTCGGCTGGGGCGGGAAACCACTGCCATGTTTACGACGCAGGCTGCTGAGAAAGTCTATCGTGCTCTTGGTGATATCCCGGCAAAAGTAGATGTTTGCCTTTCTATTGATGAAAAGTCCCGTCTTTACTGGCTGCCACAGGAAACGATTCTTTTTAATCGCTCGGCACTTCAGCGTAGGATGGAAGTAGAACTGGCTGATCATGCAGAGTTTTTGCTATGTGAAACAGTCATTTTCGGACGACGACTTATGGGGGAAAGTCTAGAGCAGGCTTTTTTCCGGGATAACTGGATTGTCCGGCGTAATGATGAAATCATCCATGCCGAGGCATTATGGTTCGGACCAAATATTGCAGAAGATCTTATAATGCCTGTTTTTCTAAATGGCAGTGGTGTCATTGCCAGCCTACTGCTAATTGCCCCTGACGCCGGACGGTTTACGGAAAAAGCGTGCGCAATCATTGGCTATTTAGGTGGAGTTTCATCATGGAATGGCAAACTTCTTGCACGGATGATTGACAAGGATTTTTATTCCTTGCGCAAACGCTTGATTAGTTTGATTGGTTTGCTGAATAATAGGATTGGTGTGCCTAAAGTCTGGTCAATTTAGGAAAGGAATTTTATGCATTTGACACCAAGAGAAAAAGATAAGTTATTGATTGCTACCGCAGCAATTGTGGCAAAACGCAGACGAGAACGCGGTGTGTTACTCAACTATCCAGAAGCTATTGCTCTGATTGCTGATTTTATTGTGGAAGGCGCCCGCGACGGTCGCTCCGTTTCTGAACTGATGGATGAAGGGGCACAAATTCTAACCCGTGCGGAAGTTATGGATGGTGTGGCCGAAATGATTCCTGATGTGCAGGTTGAGGCCACATTTCCTGATGGCACCAAGCTTGTCACTGTACATAAGCCTATTCGTTGATCTTATGGAGTATTTTTCGATGAACAGATTCCTGAAGAGTTCTATTTTCACTGTTATATTGTTTTTCTGTTCTTCGTATTTTGCTTTTGCCCATATCAATATCAATCCACCTGATCATAATTTTTTTTCAAGTGGTTTTTTTCATCCGCTGGCTGGGGCCGATCATATTCTTGTTATGGTGGTTGTGGGGCTTTGGGCCGCGCAGCTTGGCGGAAAGGCGTTTTGGGGAATGCCGATGGCTTTTATTATTGCTATGGAGATAGGCTTTATGCTAGCTCTCAGCGGTGTTAATCTTCCTTTTGTCGAGCCTATTATTCTGGCTTCTGTTGTTGCTATCGGTCTGTTGACTATTATGGTTTTCCATATACCGATGGTCATTACCGTGGCGATTATAACAGTTTTTGCGGTTTTTCATGGTCATGCCCATGGAAGTGAGTTCAATGGCATGGGTGCTGTTGGTTATGGTTTCGGATTTGCTGTAGCGACAGCTCTTCTTCATATGGTTGGTATTGCTACTGGTCTTGTGGGAGGTTTTCTATCTCGAGGGATGGATAGTTATCGCGTTACGCGCATCGGCGGTATGCTGACAGCATTGGTCGGTCTTTACCTTGCTTTTTCTGCATAAGGAGTAAAATCATGATTCCGGGCGAAATTATTTCGGGGGAAGGAGATATTGTCATGAATAAGGACCGTGAGAGTATTCTCCTCAAGGTCGGTAATAGTGGTGACAGGCCAATACAAGTTGGCTCCCACTATCATTTCTATGAGGTCAATAAGGCTTTAGTTTTTGATCGTAGGACTGCCCGCGGCATGCGGCTGGATATTCCACCGGGGACAGCTATCCGATTTGAGCCAGGGCAAGAGAGAGATGTACAGCTGCTGCCCTTCTCTGGTGCTCGTAGGGTTTTTGGTTTTTGCGGTGAAATCATGGGAGCATTATAATGGCTCATAAACTTTCCCGTGATGCTTATGCGCATATGTTTGGTCCTACGGTGGGAGATAGAATACGTCTTGCCGATACTGAACTTTTTGTTGAAGTTGAACGCGATTTTACCGTTTATGGTGAAGAAGTGAAATTCGGGGGCGGCAAGGTTATCCGTGATGGTATGGGACAAAGCCAGATATCAGGGGCGCAGGGAGCAGTTGATACGGTTATTACTAACGCGCTGATTATTGATGTCACTGGTATTTTTAAAGCCGATATCGGCCTGAAAAGCGGTCTGATTGTTGCCATTGGCAAGGCAGGCAACCCTGATATTCAGCCTGAGGTGACAATTATTATCGGTCCCGGAACGGAGGTGATTGCGGGAGAGGGCAGAATCTTAACAGCCGGCGGTGTTGACTCTCATGTTCATTTTATCTGCCCTCAGCAGATTGATGAAGCCTTAAATGCTGGAATTACAACCATGTTTGGTGGGGGTACGGGTCCTGCACATGGTACACTTGCTACGACCTGCACGCCAGGAGCATGGCATATCGCCCGCATGATTGAATCTTTTGACTGTTTTCCGATGAATATCGGTCTTGCAGGCAAAGGTAATGCGTCACGCCCTGAAGCTTTAGTTGAAATGCTTCGCAGTGGTGCTAGCTGCCTGAAATTGCATGAGGATTGGGGATGCACTCCGGCTGCAATCAATAACTGTTTATCAGTAGCAGATGATTATGATGTGCAGGTGATGATTCATACCGATACACTGAATGAATCGGGTTTTGTGGAAAATACGATCGATGCCTGTGCCGGCCGTACAATCCACGCCTTTCATGCTGAAGGGGCAGGTGGCGGACATGCGCCGGATATCATCAAGGTATGCGGTTTGCCCCATGTCCTGCCTGCTTCCACCAATCCAACCCGGCCTTACACCGAAAATACAATAGCAGAGCATCTTGATATGCTAATGGTTTGCCATCATCTTTCACCCAAAATTCCTGAGGATGTGGCTTTTGCAGAAAGCCGTATCCGCAAGGAAACAATTGCGGCTGAAGATATTCTGCATGATATTGGTGCCTTTTCGATTATTGCATCTGACAGCCAAGCTATGGGACGGGTCAGTGAAGTTATTATCCGCGTTTGGCAAACTGCTGACAAAATGAAGAAACAGCGCGGCCCATTGATAGAAGACCATGGTTATGCTGATAATTATCGGGTACGGCGGTATATTGCCAAATACACCATAAACCCCGCAATTGCCCAAGGTGTTAGCCATATTCTTGGTTCAGTCGAAGTTGGTAAAAGGGCAGATCTTGTCTTGTGGCTGCCTGCTTTTTTTGGTGTAAAGCCGGAGATGGTATTGCTTGGCGGTATGATTGCTGCAACGCCGATGGGTGATCCCAATGGTTCTATCCCGACACCACAACCAGTGCATTATCAGCCGATGTTCGGTTCTTTCGGTAAGGCTATTGGTCGGACGAGCGTTATCTTCACCAGTGAGTTGGCGTTGAATGATGGGTTGGAAAATACTCTTAATATTGAAAAAATGCTGGTTGCAGTGTGTAATACAAGGACAGGCATATCCAAAGCGTCTATGTGCCTGAACAACGCCATGCCGCATATTGAAGTTGATCCTGAAACCTATGAAGTGCATGCTGATGGAGAACTGCTTGTCTGTGAACCGGCAGAAGTCTTGCCGATGGCACAGCGTTACTTTTTGTTTTGAGGCACATTATGATTTACAAAACCTATCGTTCTACAAATATTATTCCAGCAGGCAACAGTGGTAAAATCGAAGTCCAAGGAACCATTTTACTGCCTCATCGCGAACGGCATATTAGGCGCAAACTTCTGTATTTTGAAAATGGTGATATGATCATGCTCGACCTACAGCATGCAGTGCAACTTTCTGAAGGGGATATACTGACAACCGAAAGCGGGCAGTATTTCCAGATCGAGGCAGCAAGAGAGCTGCTTTATGAGGTAAAAGGCAAAGATGCTCTGCACCTGCTAGAGCTTGCTTGGCATTTGGGAAATCGCCACCTTGCTGTTGAGGTTTTTCCTGATCGGCTCATGTTGCTGCGTGATGATGTTATTGGTGCCATGCTGAAAACGCTGGGCGCGACAGTGCGAGAGATTAAAGCGTCATTCCAGCCATTGCATGGAGCTTATCATGACCACTCTTCCATCTGTCCTTGAAGAAAAGAGATATAGTTATCAGCTTATCCGGCTAATGACATTACTGTCACCGGTTTTCCCAATAGGAGCTTTTTCTTATAGTCATGGGCTTGAACAGGCTGTGCATGATCGCCTTGTGACAAGCCTCAGCGAAATGGAAGGTTGGTTGCGTGGTATCCTGAAAAAGGGGGCCGCTTGGAATGATGCCATTTTTCTAGCTGAGGCCTGGCGATACGAGAAAAAGGGTGCTGATATAACTCCACTTATACAGCTTGCTCGTGCGATTGCCGGTTCCTATGAACGGGAACTGGAAATTTGCATGCAGGGGGAGGCCTTCCTGAAGGCAATTGCACATTATAACATTGTTTGCACCATAGCGGATAAAAAGGCTGCCTATTCTGTTGCTGTCGGGGTTGTAGCTGCCTGCTTGGAGCTTGAGCTGGTTGCAGTTGCGACAGCTTATTTTCAAGCTTTTGTTTCCAACTTGATTCAGGTAGCATTACGTCTTATTCCGCTTGGTCAGAAGGATGGTGTGAGACTTATGCATAGACTTGAGGAGGATATTCTGTCGCTCAGCCGAGAAACACCCAAATTGACGCTGAATGATCTCGGTTCTGCTGCAGTTATGTCGGATATTTGTGCTATGCGCCATGAAATACTTTATTCAAGGATTTTTCGTTCATGATTTCAGCTTTTTCTCACAATGGGCCACTGCGTATCGGTATAGGCGGCCCTGTCGGTTCTGGTAAGACAACTGTTACCGAAATGCTCTGCAAAGCGATGCGTGATCGGTATTCACTTGCTGTTGTGACCAATGATATCTATACGCGGGAGGATGCTCTGATTCTGAGCCGTGTCCAGGCACTGCCTGAAGATAGGATCATGGGCATTGAGACTGGTGGCTGCCCACATACAGCCATTAGAGAAGACGCATCGATCAACCTTCAAGCCATAGCTGAACTGATCGGAAGATACCCTGATCTTGATATTGTTTTTATTGAATCAGGCGGTGATAACCTCGCTGCAACCTTTTCACCTGATCTGGCTGATATCACCATTTATGTCATTTCTGTCTGCCAAGGAGAAAAAATTCCACGCAAGGGAGGTCTAGGCATAACTCGCTCGGATCTTCTGATTATTAATAAGAAAGACCTTGCCTCTTATGTTGGGGCTGATTTGGAGATTATGCAGATCGATGCAGCAGTACAGCGTGGAGAGAAACCCTTTGTATTTACCGATATGCTGCGGCGCGATGGCCTAAATGATGTGATAGCTTTTATTGAAAAGGTTGGCGGTATGTCAGAACGTTTTTAGTTCCGCTAAAATAGCATAAGTAAGATAAATTTTTCAAAAATTTTTACTTTCTTCTCCTAAGGGCGATTATATTATTAATCTAATCTAGCCGCCCGTAGATCCAGTCCGTATTCTGGACAGCTTGTGGTAGAGGATCACTTTTCATAAAGCGGGCGCTGGTTGTCTTCGGGCGACAATATGTAATACAGCCCCCTTTAGTATTTAATAATCACGACAATGAGCGCGGTTTTCTTGCTCTATGCGGGTATTTGATAGAAGTACAATTTGGTATTGAATCCGAAGGTTTTCTGAGTATTTGGCTGGACAAGAGAGATGCAGTGATACTCGTTGTCGAGTGGTGATTCGGAGATGATTAGCGGATTTTCTCGAATGCTGTATCCAGTTCTGTCTGAGGTTTAGC
>QENA01000037.1 GCA_003331045.1 Candidatus Tokpelaia sp. JSC189 | reverse complement strand
CATGGCAGCTATCCTCCTATAGTTGTAGGTATGCACTGATTTCAAGCCTTATAGGTACGAACTGATGTCTAAACGGTCAGCAGAATTCGGAATATGAGCCGCTTTACGGGTTCCTGCCGTTTAGCTACAATAAGGCGCTGACATTGCAAAGGTTATAAACATGGCTAAGAAAAAAAGTAGTAATGATGACCGTTATGCACAATCGCGAAAAGGTAGTGGAAAACATTGCTAAAGTCGGCAGCCTGAAAGCACGAATTGGTATGCAGAAAGCTTATGGCTCATAAAGCATTTGCGATGTATTGGACAGCAGTTTGATAAGGCTTTGCAGGAACGAATAGCTGAACTAAAATAGCTTGAAGTCTGGTATGCAGGAGGAATTTATAGGACAACTGGTGCACAAAAGTTTCAATCTAATCCGTCTAAAAAACATCTGAATTGAAAGGAAATCTCGGACTGAGACTAAAACTTTGACAGCACATCACACCGTATTATTTCTATATTGGGATGATTTTCTCCAGCGGGCGGTGGTAATCTATATAAAAGCACGGATATTGATAATATCCTTAATTTGCCTATTATTAATGCAGTTTCCGATTGTTGCAGAGGCCATATGAAAAAGAAGCACAACTTTTCCTTTTTAAGAAGGCTGGAGTTAATCACTGACTCTTTTTCAAAAGCATAGGCTAGCTTCGGGAAGCTTATCCTGCTCAGTTATTTATATCAATGCGATTTTCAAAAGTAGCAATCCATTTCGGATTCGAACTTGCTTTAGCAATAAGGTTAGCATCAACCTAGTCAGAGATTGTTGATGGCTAGAGATATCCGTATACCTAATAACCACCGTAACATTGACCAACTTTTCAAACACATGTCAAAAAATTCTACATCCATGCGTCACGTCAATGCTTCCGGATTAAGAAGATCAGTAGTTCTTTAGATTTTTTCTATACAGATCCTCATGATCAGAAATTATCCATTGTTGGGCGATTTTTAATCGGTTATACTATTCATGTAGTATAAAACCTGATTTAGAAATTGGCTCGAATTTAAGTCAACAGGGAAAGTATAAGAATGGCAAAGCCAATTTTATTTGTTGTCAGATCAGCAGCCGGGTTTTTATCTGCCGTATTTTTATTTGCTTCGTTTGATTGTATAGCCCAAGCTCAGCAGAAGATACAGAAGCACATAACTACTGTGGCGCCGAGCGGGCTTCCTTTGCCGCGTTTTGTTAGTCTTAAATCAAATAGAATCAATGCCCGCGTGGGTCCTGATCAGAACAAATATGCCATTGCGTGGACTTATCGCCGCCAAGGATTGCCAGTGGAAATTGTTCAGGAATATGATAACTGGCGGCGTATTCGTGACAGTGATGGAGAGCAGGGCTGGGTTAATCAAGCTCTGCTTTCAGGCCGGCGTACAGCAATTATAACGCCTTGGCAAAAAGATAAAAAGCAGCTTCAGGATATGCACAAGCAGCCCAGTGCCAATTCAGCATTAGCTGCCCGGGTAGAACCGGGTGTTATCGGCAATATCCGCCAATGTAACGGTGAATGGTGTGAGCTGGCAATTGGAAAAAATCGTGGTTGGTTGAAGCAGAACAAGCTCTGGGGCGTTTATCTAGGTGAAAAAATCAATTCAACCAACTGGTGATTCTGCGAGGAATGTAAGCTGTATAGTCTCCAGCGCAGCCGGGCATAATGGATGATATAGGATGAAAGAGCATTTATTAGCTTTCTGAGATCTCAGCTGCATCATGAGATCAATATTGATGATCTCTATTCCAATCGCGAGGGGAGCGGAAACCGCGGATTGATGACAACAAATTACCTTACAGGGTTCTTAATGAAGATATAATGACCTCGGTTTCATTTTCAAGATAAAAATGGTGATCATCAAAGGATATTGGCATCAAACCCTGTCTTTGAATTTATAATAATGAAATGCAGAAATTTTGTTTGTGTAAACAATTGTAAATAGTCGCAGATGAAATTGGGATATTCGCTTTAGTCGCCTTTTAAGTCAGTTCTTTTAATGTGCTGATGCTCTCTAGCAGAGTATCACTTCTACTGTACTAGTAGGGTTAAGGCGCTCTTTTGTCGGAGATGGCCCCCGCAATTATGGAAATTCTCTTCATGGATATCCTTAGTCATGCAATCCGTTTTTGCTCTCTATCAATGATTTAAAGAATTATTTGTATTTGTTATAGGCGATTTCATGATATATGCAGCCTTGCCTTGTGGATCAGTAAATATCAGCTAGCGTATGATTTGTTTTCATATTTTCAGAAAATCTGGATAAAATTCAGACAAGTTTTTGGTTTCGACCGTTTTTAAAACCAATAATTTAGAATAATGGCATATTGCTTTGTTAAATGTTTTACTTGGCCGGTTCTGTTGTGCTAGGACTGCAAAAGGATTAAAGATATGGCTGTAGATAGAGAGCGGCATGATGATGATTGAACAGAAGTCAAGCTATACCTATAAGGAGCTACTTACCTGTACACGGGGTCAAATGTTCGGGCCAGGTAATGCCCAACTCCCTGCTCCTCCGATGCTGATGTTTGATCGTATTACTTGGATATCTGAAACTGGTGGTCAACATGGCAAGGGAATGATTCGAGCTGAACTGGATATCAAACCTGATTTGTGGTTTTTTGCATGTCATTTTATTGGAGATCCTGTCATGCCAGGCTGCTTGGGGCTTGATGCCTTGTGGCAGATGACTGGCTTTTTTCTTGGGTGGCTTAGTGAGTCGGGCAAGGGACGGGCGATTTCAACCGGTGAGGTCAAGTTTACTGGGATGGTAACGCCTGAAACAAAACTTGTCGAATATGGTATTGATTTTAAGCGGATCATGCGTGGCCGCTTGGTGTTGGGAATTGCTGACGGATGGGTGAAGGCGGATGACCAGCTTATCTATACAGCCGTTGATTTGCGCGTCTGTCTTTCTCAAATTAGAGATTAAGCGGCCAGGAAAAGCTGTTGTCGTTCTTCTTTGAGGTAGACTTAGGGGAATGACAGGTAGGCCTTTTATAGCAGGCAACCAAGGAGAAATTTATGCGTCGAGTTGTCGTGACTGGGATGGGTATTATTTCCTCCATCGGAAATAATTTACAAGAGGTTCTTTCTTCTCTGAAGGGAGCAAAGTCAGGCCTTTCATATGCTGCAGAATATGCGGAGTTGGGTTTTCGCAGCCAAGTTTATGGTATGCCAACTGTCGATATTGAGTCATTGATTGACCGTCGTGCTATGCGTTTTCATGGACGTGCAACGGCTTGGAACCACATTGCTATGGATCAGGCGATCGCTGATGCTGGCCTTAAGGAAGCTGAGATTTCCAATGAGAACACTGGTATCATCATGGGTTCAGGTGGTCCTTCTACCCGCACTATTGTTGAAGCTGCAAATATTACAAGGGAAAAGGGGCCAAAACGCATTGGTCCATTTGCCGTGCCCAAGGCGATGAGTTCAACAGCCTCGGCAACGCTTGCAACTTTTTTCAAGATCAAAGGCGTCAATTATTCCATTTCTTCAGCCTGTGCGACATCAAATCACTGTATTGGGAATGCCTATGAAATGATCCAATATGGCAAACAGGACCGAGTTTTTGCTGGTGGCTGTGAGGATTTAGACTGGACACTTTCATCGCTTTTTGACGCAATGGGTGCAATGTCTTCCAAATATAATCATACACCAGAACAAGCTTCACGCGCCTATGATGTCAACCGAGATGGTTTTGTTATTGCCGGCGGTGGCGGTGTTCTGGTGCTTGAGGAATTGGAGCTTGCTAAAGCGCGTGGTGCTAAGATTTATGCGGAAATTATAGGTTATTGTGCGACTTCTGACGGATATGATATGGTAGCGCCAAGTGGCGAAGGCGCTGAGCGGTGCATGCGGATGGCTCTTTCTACTGTTCCGAACAGAATTGACTATATCAATCCGCATGCAACATCTACTCCCGTGGGAGATCTGCCTGAGCTTGATGCTGTCCGACGCATTTTTGGCACTGGTGATAAATGTCCTTCGATTTCAGCGACCAAGTCGTTGACCGGGCATTCTCTTGGTGCAGCAGGTGTACATGAGGCGATTTATACGCTTTTGATGATGAATAACAATTTTATCTGCAAAAGTGCGCATATTGAAAAACTGGATCCTGCATTTGCGGATATGCCTATTGTGTGTGAGCGGATCGATAATATTGAATTGAACACTGCGTTGTCCAATACATTTGGATTTGGCGGTACAAATGCAAGCCTGGTTTTCCAGAAATATTAAGTTTAATCGCATATCCAATATGCTTGAATGGATTTAGGTATACTTTGAGGCCGACGGAGATGAAAATGAAAGGTTTGATGAAAGGTAAGCGCGGCCTCATTATGGGAGTTGCCAACAATCATTCGATTGCTTGGGGGATTGCATGTGAACTGGCAAAAGCAGGGGCAGAGCTTGCTTTTACCTATCAGGGAGATGCTTTTGGAAAAAGAGTTAAACCGCTTTCTGACAAACTGGGGGCAAAGCTGCTTTTGCCATGTGATGTAGAAAATATTAAAACAGTAGATGCTGTTTTTGAGCAACTAAAACAGAAATGGGGAACGATTGATTTTGTTGTCCACGCCATTGGTTTTTCTGATAAAGCAGAGTTGAAAGGCCGTTATATTGATGTGACAACACGCGATAATTTCAGCCGTACCATGATTATTTCCGCTTATTCCTTTACAGAGGTAGTACAGCGCGCGCAGGCATTGATGCCGAAAACCGGTTCTATTCTAACCCTGACCTATGGAGCATCAGTACGGGTGGTGCCTAACTATAATGTTATGGGTATTGCCAAGGCGGCTCTTGAAGCCATGATACGTTATCTTGCTTATGATTGCGGATCACAAGGAATCCGTATCAATGCTATTTCGGCAGGTCCTGTGCGTACTCTGGCAGGAAATGGCATTGGTTCAGCACGTGCTATTTTTTCTTATCAGCGTCGTAATGCGCCGCTGCGTCGCACAGTTGATATCAATGAAATCGGAAAATCTGCGCTTTATCTTCTATCTGATATGTCATCAGGGGTGACAGGCGAAATCCACTATGTTGATTCAGGTTATAATATTTTATCAACCCCAACATTGGAAGAGTTAAAACAGAATGAGGAAGCTCCTGGAGAGTGAGGGCTAAGCACGGCTAACTTAGAAAAATAGATACTCAGTGTATAACAAAAGCCTATTTTATCACTTCCGAGAACAAGTCATTTTAAGCTGTTAAATTTCCCGATATCAGATTCTACCAATAAAGACGATAGTAGTTTTGGATTCTATAAATGCAAAAATTGTATTTTCATCGAGCATAACCGCTACATGAAGTCAGTATAGTGTAATTTCTTGCTAGAGTTAATCTTCAACTGCTATGATTTGTAATTTTTGCTTGTGAAAGACACTTCTTCTGAAAGTTTTATGCCTACAAATATCAATCGAACCACCTTTTGTCGGGCTTGCGATGTTTACTGAGTAAAAGAAGGTCACCTGCAGAGAAACTGTATAACCGACTGTAATGTCGATTATTTTTTCAATAAAAATGAATCAGATCAATATAAAAAAAACGCCACCGAAGAGCAGGTGGCGTTTTACTTTTTTATAAGATGATTAATCTTCTTTATTGTTGTGATAAGGTCTCCTGGCAGGCCTTTTAGAATTATCTGGCGAGTTTTCTATGTCCTTGTGCTTTCTTTCGCTGATTTCCCTACCTGTTTCCTGATCAACAACTTTCATCGATAGACGGACTTTGCCACGTTCATCAAAGCCCATTAGCTTGACCCATACACGATCGCCTTCGTTCACGATATCTGTGGTTTTGGGAACACGCTTCGAAGAAAGTTGTGAAATATGAACTAGGCCATCCCGTGGCCCAAAAAAATTAACAAAAGCACCGAAATCAGTTGCTTTGACAACAGTGCCTTCATAGATTTTTCCGATTTCCGGCTCATCAACAATCGAGTGTATCCAGCATTTTGCTGCTTCAATGGTTTTTATATTTGATGAAGCAATCTTGATCGTACCATCATCCTCGATATTAATCTTTGCGCCTGTCTGTTCAACAATTTCGCGGATAACTTTGCCGCCTGAGCCAATAACATCGCGGATCTTTTCAGTCGGAATTGTCATGACTTCAATGCGCGGCGCATATTCGCCCAGATCATCACGAGAGCTAGAAATAGCCTTGGCCATTTCATTTAGGATATGGGTACGGCCATCTTTTGCTTGTCGTAAAGCAATCTGCATGATTTCTTCTGTGATACCGTCGATCTTGATATCCATCTGCAGAGAGGTGATGCCATTTTCTGTACCAGCAACTTTGAAATCCATATCACCAAGATGATCTTCATCACCCAAAATATCAGAAAGGACGGCAAAACGCTTGTCTTCCTTAATAAGTCCCATGGCAATACCTGCAACCGGGCGTATAAGAGGTACACCAGCATCCATGAGCGCCAGAGATGTGCCGCAAACAGTAGCCATGGAGGAAGAACCGTTGGATTCTGTAACCTCCGATACAACACGGATCGTATAAGGAAAACTTTCTTTGGGCGGTAGAACCGGGTGTATTGCTCGCCATGCAAGTTTGCCATGACCAATTTCACGCCGCCCTGGTGAGCTAAGACGTCCTATTTCACCAACAGAGAAGGGCGGAAAATTGTAGTGAAGCATGAAGGTTTCTTTCAACAACCCAGTAAGCATATCCACATATTGCTCATCCTCACCAGTGCCAAGTGTTGCCACGACAATCGCCTGTGTTTCACCACGGGTGAAAAGAGAAGAACCATGCGTACGTGGTAAAAGACCAACCTGTGCTTTAATCGGACGAATAGTTTTGAGATCGCGGCCATCAATGCGGATACCGGTATCAAGTATATTTCCGCGTACAATCTTGGCCTGTAAGTGTTTGAATACTATATTAACCTGCTCTTCTGTAAATTCCGGCTGTTGCTCATCTTCAGGCAGAAATTCCGCTTTGACCTTGTCTTGTACTTCATCGATAGCAGAGTAGCGAGCTTGTTTGTCTATGATCTGGTAGGCTTTGCGCAGATCTTTTTCTGCAATGGAAAGCATTTTCTTTTCAAGACTAGAAATATCTTTCTGTTCGAATTCCCGTGGCTCTTTCGCTGCTATTTCTGCAAGTTTGATGATTGCATCAATGACTGGCTGAAAGCCGCGCTGACCAAACATAACTGCCCCGAGCATGGTTTCTTCTGTCAGTTCTTGTGCTTCGGATTCAACCATGAGCACAGCATCTGATGTACCAGCAACAACAAGATCAAGTCTGGATTCAGCTATTTCATCGATATTAGGATTAAGGACATATTTGTCCTTAATGTAGCTGACGCGTGCGCCGGCGATGGGGCCCATGAAAGGGACACCGGAAAGAGTCAGGGCTGCTGAAGCAGCAATCATTGATAAAATATCAGGGTTATTTTCAAGATCATGTTGCATAACCGTGATAATCACCTGTGTGTCGTTTTTATAACCTTCCGGAAATAGTGGACGGATCGGCCGGTCAATCAGACGTGAAACCAAGGTTTCATTTTCACTTGGACGTCCCTCCCGTTTGAAATAGCCGCCAGGGATACGACCAGCAGCATAGACTTTCTCTTGGTAATTGACGGTGAGAGGAAAAAAATCTTGGCCAAGTTTGGGTTCTTTTTCTGAGACGACGGTTGCCAGGACAATAGTTGCGCCATAAGTTGCAACAACAGCACCATCAGCCTGCCGTGCGATCTTACCGGTTTCCAGAATAAACGGACGGCCTGCCCATTCAATTTCTACTTTATGTGTATTGAACATTCTAAGTCCTTGTTCATATTTCAAAAATTATCTCCGCATTACAAACGGGACCCGGACAAGACAATAAGCAGTTTTTAAGAAATAGAGCCAAATTCATGATGACCAGATCTGTTAATAAAGAACTTACAATCCTGCCCCATGCAGGTTCCACTTAGCGTCTTCCCTCTGCCAGTAGTAGAAGACAATAATAATACAAACCTATAAAACTTCAGAAAATCAGCTGCCTTGTATCCCGATCACGGATAACCGATTATTCTAGAGTCATACAGTCAAAATACTGCGTAGCAACAGCCGGGAAAATATTTTAACGGCGCAGCCCCAGACGACTAATCAGGGCTTCGTAACGTTTTACCTCAATCTTTTTAAGATAGTCAAGAAGGCTGCGACGTTGGGAGACAAGCTTCAGAAGGCCACGGCGAGAATGGTTATCTTTTTTATGGGTTTTGAAGTGATCTGTCAGATTGGCAATACGCTCTGAAAGAACAGCAATTTGCACTTCCGGAGAACCGGTATCATTTGCTTTTGTTGCAAACTCTTTGATAATGGACTGTTTGCGCTCTGCTGTAATCGACATCGGTTGCTTCCTTTCAAAAGATGAAAAATAAAAAAGCCCCAGCTAGGATGCCGTCCAGCAAGGGTTGCGGAGTGACCGTCAAAATAAAAACCCGTGTATATTAAACACCTTCATCTGTAAAACAAATTATTGTCAAAAACTAGGCTTGAAATCATTTTTTCTCACAAAAATATATAGAAAGTAACATATGTATTTATTTTATCCCATAAAAGACTGTATCTCTTTCTTGAGAATTTTTAGGTTAAACGATTTTAAGTATTTTAATTAATTGACGTTGATACACCGTCCGACGATATAAGCTCAATATGTTGGCATTCAGGGATATTTAACTTCTGTAGTTTTTATTCTTTAAACATAAAGAAAATAAATTTTTGGTTGGAATTAGAGATAATATATTGATTTCACTTAGCTGCACTTGAAGTTATTACGTATACATTGGATGATTGAACGCCAAACTGTACCTCAGGTTGGTGAGATGTATCTAAAATTACCGCCTGAGGTTATCTAAAATATCCTCGGATAGGATCATGAATTTTTCCAGAAAGCGCTGATTGTATATTTAAGTCTAAATTTTCCAAAATTTAAGAGTAAAGACTCTTAAACCAAATATATAGTACTTTTTTCTATGCAGGTTTTTAACAATTTTTGCAATACGTATACCAAAAAGATAATACTTCTTACTTTCTACCGTTATTTTTATTTTAAGAATGGAAATTCCAAGAAGGCAATAATTCTTTATCATTTTTGTATAATTACTTGTTTCCATTTTTTGTCTTTCAAATTGATTGCTATTATTGTTGAGGTTAATCAGATGAGTCTGTATTTGTTCAGAGATATTTTGAAGTAGAATTTGTTCATAAAATTCTGTTTTTTTACAATAAAGCCACCATTTTTCAGCATTTTCCATGATCGGGGTATTCCATGGTTTTTTATTGGATGTATAATGTAAGACTGTTTTTGGGTCATCATATGCTATGTTATACTCAGTAATTAGATTTTCTAGAAAAACCGATTCATTAAGTGCCCTGATAGTTGCTTTATCATTTAAAATATTTATTGTATGTTGCATGCAATTCCAAGACTGATCGAGGTAGTGGATTCTATTTTTACAAATTATGTTTATGACGTCTTGATCAGGAAGAATAAACTCTTTTGAGTTTGCTAATAGTTCAATGCATTGGTTATGAATCGAGAGTTTTCTCCATTTTTCAAGATTGAAGACAAGAAGTCCTGAATTAATATAAGAATTTTTAATTTCTAAAGAGAGCTTTTTTTTAAAATAATTGGCCCACCAAGGATCAATTCTGCGCTCAATTTCAATTTTGCTGTCAATAACAGCTGCAATATAATTGTCTTTAAGGTCAATTAAGCTTAATTCAGCAATATCACGGTTAAAAATCATATCCGTATCAACATATATTGCTTTATCAAAATTATTGCATATTTCAGGAATAATCAATCGTCCATAAATAGATGCTGTAAAATGATGTCTTTCTTTAAAAGATCGTTTGTTTTCTTGTAAAAAGGCTTTTATTGATATAATCAACAATTTAAAATTTGCATATCTAGAAATTTGTTTCTCAATAATGCTAATAGAATTTTGATCTATACCACAATCAAGGATTATAATGTGATAGATATTATTCTGTGATGCATTTTCAATAATAGATTGCAATGTGATAGAAAGATATTTTATATAATTATAATCGCAAGCGAAGATGATCGGAATATTCTTTTCTGTCTTGTTAATTCTAATAAAAGGGTTAAATTGTTTATTTGAAATATAGCCTCTTTGAATTTGAAAGATGTATTTTCTGATTTTTTTATTATTGATTTTTTGAGTATTAATTTTTTGGGATAGAGAATAAATCCCTGCAATTAGAGTTTCTTTGTATTTTAAATTTTTCTGTTGAAATAGATAATCGCAGTGTATTATCGCTTCTGCAAAGTATTGACTATTTTCATTCCATAAGAAATTTTCTTCGAGAAAAACGGAAAAATCCTCAATGCATTTCAGATATTCGATAGCGTTGGCTACTGTTTTAACTTTTTTGTCTGAAAGAGATCCATCTCTATATACATAATTGTAAAGTGCTTTATTAGTAGAATTTATTTTACGAGAGACAGATAGATATTTAAAGATAAAATTTTCATCTTCGTGAGATTTTATATCAATAAATTTAATATTGAATTTATTTAAAATATCTGTCTTATAAATTTTATTCCATAAAACTATATTGATAGATCTTTTAAGAGATTGAGTGAGTTCAAAAATACCGTTTCTATTGTTTTGAAGATAAATCTGATCCTTACGCTTTGTTTTATTTGTATTCTGCAATGTACAGTTACATATAGCCATGTCGATTTCTTCATGGGTTAATATGAGATTAAGCATGGTTAATACCATTTCAGGATTATAGTAATCATCACTATCGCAAAACATTAAATATTTGCCAGTAGCTTTTTTAAGGCCATGGTTTCTGGATATTCCTGGCCCAGACCTGTCGCCAAGATTCAGCAAATGGATACGGTCGTCTTCTTTCTGGAGCTCTTCAACAATTGCTTTGCTTCTGTCTGTTGATCCATCATTTATGCAGATAATTTCAATATCTGAATAGATTTGTTTTGTAAGTGATTTCAGACAGATCCCGATATATTTTTCTGTATTATAAAAGGGAACAATGATGGATACTTTTGCTTCTGTCATACTTTTTATCCTTTAGTTTTCTCACGATAAATAGTTATATTCATCAGCGGTTTGATCCAAGAGCATCGATAGTCATCTTAAAACAAATATTTCCTCATTATTTTTAATAAAAAACAAAAAAATCATGAATTCAGAAAAACGTCTAAATAAGAAGATCATTATAAAGTGAATACTCTTTTCGGTTGGAAGGTACCTTTTTCAATGTAGCCAATCGCCAACAGCTTGCCTTTATGGTTGACGCAAATTTCATTAGCTTCTGCTGATGTATCAGGTCCTCGTAAAATAATAGGATTGCCACTGCGGATGCAGGCTGCCTGCTCTTCTAATATCGGATATTGCGGCAGGCACTCAAGAGCAGCACCGGTCTCAATCAACAAAGCATCTAGTCTAGAAAAATTCCATTTTGGCAATACTATGTTTTCTTGTACCGGTTTAGCATAGGGCTGGCAGGCTTCTTTCAATTCCTCAAGAGTTACAAAATCCTTTTCGGTAAATGGAGCTACTTCTATGCGGCGCAAATCGGTAATATGTCCGTAACATCTCAGATCACGTCCCAGGTCACGGGCGAGTGAGCGGATATAAGTCCCCTTGCCGCATTCAATTTTGAATATGGCATGACCTTCAAGCGTTATTTCAATCAATTCAAATACATCAATTTTTACTTCACGTGGTGGAATATCAATTTTTTTTCTACCCCGCGCCAGATCATAAGCGCGGACACCGTCAATTTTGATTGCCGAAAACTGCGGTGGGACTTGTAAAATAACACCGGTATATTTAGGCAAAAATGCCTTGATTTCTAGTTCTGTCGGCCGATAGCTCGATATTTTGGTAATTTCGCCCTCAAGATCATCTGTAGAGCGCTCTTCACCCCAAGCAACAGTAAAGCGGTAAATTTTTGTGCCTTCCATAACATATGGGACTGTCTTTGTTGCTTCCCCAAGGGCAATTGGCAAAAGCCCGGAAGCAAGTGGGTCAAGTGTACCTGCATGTCCAGCTTTTTCTGCATTATATAGCCATTTCGTTTTGGAAACAGCTTCGGTAGAACCAAGTCCTTTTGGCTTGTCAAGAATAACCCAACCTGAAATAGCTCGCCCTTTTTTTTTGCGCTGCCTTGCCATGCAGTTTTATTCCTTATTTTCATTATCGTCATTAATCAAGATCACGCGCGACCTTGGGAGAACGAAGCAATGCGTCAATCTTAGAAAAATTATCAAAACTTGTATCGAGCTGGAAACGAAATTCTGGCATATATTTCATCTGTTGTAGGTGATGATTAGCTTGACTGCGGATATATCTGGCATAGTGGTTAAGTGCCATAACAACCGCATCACCATTAACATCACCTAGTGGCGCAACGAAGCATGTGGCAATCTTGAGATCAGCTGACATGTGCACGACCGATATGGACAAAATGACACTTTCCAGAAGTGGATCACGTACTTTTCCGCGCTGTAGCACTTGTGCTACAGCGCGCCGAATCTGCTCGCCGACTCTCAGCTGCCGTCGCGAAGGTTCTGAATGTTTCATTATTTCAAATATCTTACCTGTTTTTGCGCCATACAACCACGCTAACTAATGATAATCCGTTAGATCGGGGAATTTTATCGCCGCTAATCAGTAACTTTTAGAGCGTGCGGCTGATATGTTCAATACGGAAAGCTTCAATAATATCAGTGCCATGTATGTCCTGATAATTTTCAAAAGCCATACCACATTCCTGCCCCGCTGATACTTCATTAACTTCATCTTTGAAGCGTTTGAGTGTTTTGAGCTTTCCTTCATGAATAACAACATTGTCGCGGATAAGACGTACACCTGCACCGCGCTCAACCTTGCCTTCAGTGATACGGCAGCCAGCAACTTTACCGATTTTTGAAATATTGAATACTTCAAGAATCTCAGCATTGCCGAGGAAAGTCTCACGCCGTTCAGGTGAAAGCATACCGGACATGGCTGCCTTAATGTCATCAATAAGATCATAAATGATATTATAATAACGAATTTCGATACCTTGATTTTCAACTGTATCCCGAGCCTGTTTGTTGGCACGGACATTAAACCCGATAATAGTGGCTTTCGATGCTGCGGCAAGTGAAATATCGCTTTCGGTAATACCACCAGCACCGGCATGCACAATACGGGCACGCACTTCATCATTGCCAAGTTTCTCAAGTGCGGCGTTGATAGCTTCAATCGAACCCTGAACATCACCTTTGATAACTAGTGGAAATTCCTTGACGCCTGAAGTCTGCAGTTGGCTCATCATTTGCTCGAGGGAGCCGCGAGAACCTGCTTGGCGCGCCACAGTTCTTTCACGGGAAAGACGCTGGCGATATTCAGAAATTTCACGGGCTTGGGCTTCATTGGCAACCACGGCAAAACGGTCACCTGCCTGAGGAGGGCCCTGCATGCCAAGAATTTCAACCGGTGTTGAGGGGCCAGCTTCTTTCATATGTTCACCACGTTCGTTGATCAATGCGCGTACACGACCCCATTCATCACCGGCAATAATAATATCACCTGGATAAAGTGTACCCTTCTGTACCAGAACTGTGGCAACAGAACCACGACCTCGGTCAAGTTTGGCTTCAATCACAACACCTTCAACGGCTCGCTCAGGATCAGCTTTAATATCGAGAATTTCTGCCTGCAGTAGAATAGTCTCCAGCAGTTTGTCAAGATTTTTGCCTGTTTTGGCTGAAACCTCAACTTCCAGCACATCGCCACCTAGACTTTCAACAAATACTTCATGCAGCGGCAGTTCTGCCCGTACCTTCTGCGGGGCAGCCGCAGGCTTGTCAATCTTATTAATGGCAACAATAATTGGCACATTCGCTGCCTTGGCATGATTGATCGATTCAATAGTTTGAGGCATAATGCTGTCATCGGCTGCAACAACCAGAACAGCAATATCAGTGACTTGTGCACCGCGGGCACGCATGGCTGTGAAGGCAGCATGGCCCGGCGTATCGATGAAGGTGATCTTTTGCCCATTCTGCTCAACCTGATAGGCACCGATATGCTGGGTAATGCCCCCGGCTTCTCCTGAAACTACATTGGCTTTGCGGATGGCATCAAGTAACGATGTCTTGCCATGGTCAACATGGCCCATGATGGTAACCACCGGCGGTCTTGGACGCATTTTGCTCTCGTCATCTGGCATATTGAATATGCCCAGCTCCACATCGGATTCTGCAACACGTTTGACGGTGTGACCGAATTCCTCAGCAATAAGCTGCGCCATATCTCCATCGATAATGTTCCCTGGCTTCATCATCTGCCCCTGTTTCATCAGGAATTTGATAACGTCAACAGCACGCTCGGCCATACGCTGTGCCAGTTCCTGAATAGTGATTGTTTCAGGAATAGTCACTTCACGTGAAATTTTTTCGCGCGTTTCCTGTATCTGCGTGCGTTTAAATTTTTCTTGCCGGCGGCGCATTGCAGCCATGGAACGCCCGCGGAAATTAGCGCCGTCATCATCCAGAGCTGATGACAAAGTTAGTTTTCCTCGGCGGCGCTCTTCACTACCTTTAACAGCTTTAGGCATGCGGACTTCTGGTTTGGCAAGCGTATTGCTGCGACGCTGAGTAGGACTGTGATTTCCTTCTTTATCGTCATTTTTCCCGCGCCGATGATTTATTTGGGGCGGAATATGCTGCTTTTCCAGCTCTTGAACAGCTATTTTTTTTTCTTTGGGAAATTGCGTATTTTTTGCGGATTCGACCTGTTTTTGCTTTCTTCTTGGTTCTTCTCTTTGGCGCAGATTTCCTTTTGTCTCTGCTTTGAGTATTTTCTGACGCTCTCTTTCACACTCGGCCTTTTCTTCGGAACGGTGCTTTGCCTCTTCTTCCATTTGTATCCGCTCCTGTTCGGAGCGAATATTTGCCTCTTTAAGAGCCCGTAATCGGGCTTCCATCTCAGTTGAGGAAAGGTTGCTCACTTTTTTGGGGGGGGTAGGAGGAGGGCTTTCTTTACGTGCCTTTAAGCGTGGAGCAACATGCGGTTTGGTTACCGGCGGTGCCGATAGCTCTACCTTCTCATCAAGGCGGGCAATCTTGCGGCGTTTGGTTTCAACAACAACAGCCTTTACCCGGCCGTGGCTGAAATTCTGTTTGACCGTGCTGTGTTCAACACCTGAACGTTTGAGCGTCAGTGTTTTTTTATGGGAGACGCTAAACGTCTTATCTTCGTTTTCTTTATCGGTCATTCCGCTTCCTTTACGGCTTTTGCCATATCTTCATCCCAGCTCATTGCATTCTCATCACGATAGGCCATGAGTTGCCGTGTTCTTCTGATAAAACCATCTGCTGCCAAGCTCTTAGTTATAGCAGCATGTATCACATTATTATCTCCAAATGCTAAATTCATTTCCTCGGTCATAAAAAGAGTTACTACAAGTGGTTTTTCAACTCCCCGTTTGCCGGCGGCGTGAATCGCTTGTGCAATTTTTCGCCTACCGTCTTTTGCTGCTTCGGTGCCATGCAATACCATCTTTATGTCACCGGTATGGATTGCGGTGATGATCTTCAATGTTCCTATTATAACCCCGCGACCTCGCCGTGCTAGAGAAAGACTCTGAAGGGCAGCTTTTGTCAATAAGCAATCAAGTATATAGGGCATATCATCAGCAATGCGTACATCCTGTTTCAGGCTCCGCGCAAATGCTTTGCGTCTGATAGCTTCTTCGAGCACTTTGCGTGAGGGAACTAGCCAAGCGCCTCGCCCGGGAAGCCTGCCCGTCAGGTCGGGCATCACCAATCCATCAGGACCGGCAACAAAGCGAATCATCATGTCCGGTGAACCGCATGTGCGTGTGATGATACAAGTGCGCTCGATCATGCTTGTGTCCATATTCTTTAAGTGTTTGCCTCTTGCGTGTTGTGGGCAAATTTTCCGGTAACATCTTCTTTTGTAAGCCATCCTGCCTTGATACGAGCATCCACAATCATCTGTTCTGCATCAGAACGGCTTATCTCAAAGGAACTTAAAATGCCCGGATAGCTGACTGTTTTTCCATCTTTACGCTCGCGCCAACCAATTAGATCATCTGCTGCATATCCCGCAAAATCTTCAATCGTCTTGACACCATTTTCACCGATTGCCACCATCATGGCCGTTGTTATGCCAGAAATGTCACGCAGTTCATCAACAACGCCGAGTTCCTTACGCTTTCTGTCAATTTTTTTTTCGATCCGCTCAAGATATTCTTTGGCACGGTTCTGGATTTCTATTGCCGTATCTTCGTCAAATCCTTCGATCGATGCAATTTCACTGGCATTGACATAGGCAACTTCCTCAATCGATACAAAACCTTCAGAGGCTAGCACCTGCCCAACCATTTCATCGACGTCAAGCGCTTCCATGAACAGTTTGGAACGGTCGGAAAATTCTTTCTGACGACGCTCGGATTCTTCCTGTTCCGTCATAATGTCAATATCCCAGCCAGTAAGCTGTGAGGCGAGACGTACATTCTGACCACGCCGGCCAATTGCAAGGCTCAGTTGGTCATCCGGTACTACAACCTCAATACGTTCGGCATCTTCATCAAGCACAACCTTGACAACCTCTGCCGGCTGCAATGCATTGACGATGAATGTTGCCACATCAGGTGACCAAGGAATAATATCAATTTTTTCACCCTGCAGTTCTCCAACCACAGCCTGTACGCGGCTGCCACGCATGCCCACACAGGCACCGACCGGGTCAATTGATGCATCCCGCGAGATAACCGCAATCTTGGCACGTGAACCTGGATCACGAGCAACAGACTTAATTTCGATAATGCTATCATAAATTTCCGGCACTTCCATGGTAAAGAGCTTTGCCATAAATTGTGGGTGTGTCCGTGATAGGAATATCTGCGGCCCGCGCTGCTCACGGCGTACATCATAGATATAGGCGCGGATACGGTCGCCATAACGGAACGCTTCGCGCTGAATTAATTCATCACGGCGTGCAATTGCTTCACCGCGACCCAGATCAATAATGACATTGCCGTATTCAACGCGTTTCACTGTACCTGAAACAATCTCACCGATTCGATTCTTGTATTCTTCAAACTGGCGGTCACGTTCGGCTTCGCGGACTTTCTGGACAATGACCTGCTTGGCAGATTGGGCAGCAATACGGCTGAAATCCATGGGGGGAAGAAGATCAGAAAGAAAATCACCGATCTGTGCATCCGGCTTTTTTGCATGTGCATCTTCAAGTGAAATCTGGGTAGCATAATGCTCGACCGTTTCGACCACCTCCATCAGTCGTTGCAGCTTGATATCGCCGGATTTCGAGTTGATATCAGCTCGGATATTAGTTTCCTGCCCGTAGCGCGAGCGTGCAGCTTTCTGAATGGCATCAGCCATAGCTGCGATAACAATTTCGCGGTCAATTGACTTTTCACGTGCGACAGCATCTGCAATCTGCAGAAGTTCGAGCCTGTTTGCACTCACAGCCATCGGGTTTTCTCCTTCGTGTGTTACCGTTTTTCAAGACGGTCTAAGTTTCACTTTTTTAGGAATAAGATTTCCACTATTTTAGTGACAAATTCGTCATGGTCCGAGTCATTTCCAGTAATCTTCTATTTGGGCTACATCCACAATGCAACGCATCACGAATCAGCTTATCTGTTAAAACAAGACGCGCCTTGGTGAGGTTGATAAAAGGAATACGCACTACTAATATCTCGCCATAAGCAATTTCATTGGTTTCGATACCAAAACCTTCGCTATCAACATTCGTGATATGACCGTGGAATTTTTTCCGACTGCCGATCATCACGCTGGTCTCAGCCTTGACAATATAACCCTGCCAGTTGGCAAAATCGGATTTACGCACCAGCGGGCGGTCAATACCGGGAGAGGAAACTTCCAAATGGTACTGGCGGTCAATTAGGTCTTCCGCATCTAGAACGGGTGAGATCGTCCGGCTAACAAGTTCACAATCCTCAATAGTCATGATGCCATCGGCACGTTCGGCCATAATCTGTAATGTTAGCCCACTAAGCCTAGATAGACGAACCCGCACAAGACGATAACCCGATGGTTTGAGGACCGGTTCAATAACAGCAGCCACCCGTCCCTCAACACCAGTTTCCTGTGTTAGGCGTGGTTCGTCAAGAGAGGTTGGCACTATTGTCAGTTTACTCATAAAAATCCCGCTTCGTACTTGAGATTTTAGTAACAAAAAAGAGCGGGTCCTTAGGGCCCACTCTTGTCATTAAGATCAAGAATTTACCTTACTATAAGGCTTTTCTGTTCAAGATGCAAGCTTAGATGAGAGGCTGTTATGAGATTTTAGTATATCATAGTTATTGGCATTTGTCTGATTGTCTTGCTTGCCCATGCATTAAAATTTGATTTTATGGTTTAAGGCTTTGGCAAGCATTTTGTAAAAGACCTGTTACAAAGCCGAGGAAGGGATTGGTGTGGGGAAGAACCCTACAGTACGCACCATGTTGTAGAGCATTGGCTGCAAAACGGACATGATATATGGCCATCGCCAAGCCTTGATGTCGGAATTGATCCAGTTCAGGCATCGTAAATGCCGGTTCAACCATCGTTTTGTGCTGCCTAGGTGATTCTCGCGTCTGATCTTACAGCGCTTGTGTATCGGATAACCTTTAAAGCAATGGCAGATTGTACACACGGTGCTTGCTGTATATATGTTGCTGATCACTTGGAGATTATTCCAGAATCAATTTGCTAATAGGACTAATGCCACATAGCAATCTCGAAGCGCCTTTAGAGGCATCGCGGCTGTGTTTTTAATCGATCACTGCGGAAAAAGCTCTTGCACTGTTTGGAAAACTGTAAACAGTGGGTTTATATGGGTTTGAATACAATGAAGCGTATAACTGTATTTGTTGCACTGAATAATATTTCTAGTTTTTTAGTGGTTTGGATAGATTGACCGATTGAGCCACATTAAGCCATCCGCAGATAGCCCTGACATTAGGTCTGTTGTGTTAGGACAGAACAAATCACCGCATCTTCGATGTGCTGATAGGCTAGAAATTTCCGCAAAATTATTTGTCACTGACCGCTGGCTACTCAGCAATGGCGATATTGTTGAAAACCGCGCCCATTCTAAATTGTTCAAGAGGGGCATAAAGGTGGAGGGCAGCGGCTAGATTATGTTTATGAGAAAATTATCGATGGCATACTAGGATCGAGCAGACCAGTCTTGTATTTCTTCAGTTATCTCGTCGGTATCGCAGGGCAACAGCCCCCTAATATTTGTGAAATGCGATTGCGCTTATTGATGAACTTGACTTCTGCATTGTTGGTTTTTGCTCAACCCTAATGAAGGGACATTGTTGCCGGTCGACACAGTACTGGCAGGCTGGGACTGCTTATGCTTGTTATCTTAAAGTCTTTGCACCTCTGATTCCCATAATTATCGCCTTTATCGTCCTATTGCTCCTCATAAGGGGCTTAATAGTCCTTTAGCAATATGGGCGTAAGGCCAGGATAGCGTTTAATTATCCTCAGTCTCATGCCTGTTTGTTGCTGGGGGCGTTGATGTACTTCTCCTTGAACAAGGTCTGAAGATGTCCTGCCGATGGATGATAATTCCAGCACCTGCGTCGGGGATATTATGGCTCTATCTAATTGATATATTTTATGATTTTTTAAATGTATTGTATCCCTACAGGATATAATGTTGATCACGTTACTTGACAAATGGTACGTCGCATGGCGTTTCTCTGACATTGGATTGCATGATAAATTATCTTGGTGAGGAGAGAGGGTAGGCCAAATTAGCTGGTGAATCACTTTAAGATACGATGGAAATTGGGCAGGCTCATAGCAACGTGTGCAAAGCCCCTACGAGACAAATTTATCGCCGAGCAAATTTCACAGGCATTCATCGTGCGAGTAATTAAAATGTTTTACCTAAGGCTGCAGGTACCTCATTATATTAAGGTGGTGTGGGTTTGAACTTTTCTTTGCAGGATAATCTTATTAGAAGCTTCAGGGGCAAGTGAAGAGCCTCTAACAATCATATGAGTACTGATATTTCGTATGTAATAAATTGTTAGTTTTATCGGCTAGTTGCTGCAATGGTTGCATCATCAGTGTCGGTCTTATCGATAGCCGGTAGGGGGGAGGCTTTTGTCGGTCCGCTATTAAGAATGCTGTTGAGCAATACTGCCATCATAGCTCCCATAAAAGCGCCATTTTGCAAAATCATTTTAAGGGGTCCCTCAATACCCGAAAAAAGGAGTGGCAGAGATATTGGCAATATGCCAATACTGATAGAAACCGCAACGATAATGGTATTGTGCGTTTCCTCATACGATACGTGGCTGAGTTCACGAATGCCTGCAACTATAGTTATACCGAATATGATGATGGTGGCACCACCTAGTACAGGAGGAGGCAGCATGGCGACAATAATCGCTAATTTGGGAAAAAATCCAAGCAGAATAAGAATAACACCTGAGAAGGTTATCACATAGCGGCTTTTAATGTTTGTTAGAGCAATCAGGCAGGCGTTTTGCATAAGGGTATTATTGGGAAAGCTGCTGAATATTCCGCCCAACATAGTTGAAAGCCCAGTGCCGCGAAGTGTATTGGTCAGCAGTTTTGGTGTTGCCTTGCGATCAACGATGTTGCCGATTGTTATGCTCACTCCCATAGTTTCAATCATGATAACAATCATCGCGATAAGCATCAGCACAATAGGAGTTGGCGCAAATTTCGGTAGCCCAAAAGCAAAGGGGCGGTTTAACGCGAACCACGGGGCATTATTGACAGCGCCGAAATCCGTATAACCGGCGATTGCTGCAATCATTGTCCCGCCGAGAAGCCCGATGAGAATACTATTATTGGCTATAAAACCGCGAAAGCACACATGGACAAGTAGTACGATAATCATCGTCACAAGACCAAGGCTAAGGTTTGACAGGCTACCGAAGTCGGTTGCTGCAGGGTCACCGCCGCCGAGCCAGCGTGCTGCTGTCGGAATGAGCGAAATACCGATAATAGTGATCAGGCTGCCGATAACAACTGGTGGGAAGAAACATAACAGTCGGCTGAATACTGGTGCTGCAATTATTATCAGAACGCCGCAAATGATGGCTGCGCCAAAAATATAATTGAGGCCATATTGTTGGCCAATCATGATCACAGGCGTAAGAGCAACAAATGAGCATCCCTGAATCAACGGGATACGGGCACCGAATTTCCAAAAGCCGATTGTCTGAACCAATGTCGCCACCCCTGATATCAGTAGGTTGGTGTTAATCAGCACAATGATGTTGTCTAATGAAAGACCTATGGCATTTCCCAGAAGCATCGGAATGGCAATCGTTCCGGTATACATAACAAGGACATGTTGCAACCCCAGTGCCATCATTTTACCAAGTGGCGGAATTCTATCAACCGGAGAAACGTTGTTTTGCATGGTATTTGCCTTTTTCAGTTTTTATTTCAGACCATTATGCAGATAACCCCAATACATACCCGTTCCGGCTGGGATTCCCGGAATGGGGTGTGTTTATTAAAACCGTGCAGAAGTTTAGCTTCCGCGGTAGGTGGAATAAGACCATGGACTGACAAGCAGCGGTACATGATAGTTCCTGTCATCTTCGGCTATGGTGAAGCGGATAGGCACAATGTCGAGAAAGGGGAGAATGGTTGGCTGCTCCAGCATTTTCTGAAAATAATCGGAAACAAAAAAGCGGATTTCATAAATTCCCTGTTTCATTGTTTCATTGGCCAGAAGCGGCGTATCGGTGCGCCCATCTGTGTTGGTTGTGGTTGTAGTAATAGGGGTTTTACCTTTGTCATTCATCGCGTAAAGCTCGATATGCATGTTATGGGCAGGAATACCATTCGCCGTATCCAGTACGTGGGTTGAAAGTTTAGCCATTATTTATTCTCCTACTAGATCTTTAAGCCGCAGCTCAGCTATGCGTGCAATCTGCCGCAGGGCTTCCCTATTTTCCTCATCTTGGGTGTTTTGTAGCCGTTCGCGAATATTGGCGAGAATCGAGTGCTTGTTATGGATTTTTTCAAATCCTCTTGCCGCAATAATACAGGGAAAGCCAAAACGTTTCTTATAGGCTTTATTCAGCTTATGAAATTCCGAAAATTCTTCTTCATTCAGTGTGTCCAGTCCTGCCTCTTTTTGCTCATGGATTGATTCTGTGGTTAGTGCACCTTTCTGGGCAGCCTTACCTGCAAGCTCGGGATGAGCGCGGATAAGAGTCAGCTTTTCATCTTCACTTGAAGCTGCAACTTCTGCCACCATGTTGTAATAAAGCGCCTCGATCGATTCAAAAGGTCGCTTGGATAGGATACGCTTTGCTACCCAAGGTGAATGCTCAAAAATCCCGGAAAGTATAGAGCAGAAACATTTAGCGGAAGTTGTATTGAGATAATCCAAGCTTATGGTCTCTATTTTCATCGGCTGCGCGTCACTCCTGTAACAGTTGAGATTGGCAATGCGATATGTTGTATTGTAAAAATACTCCTCAAGGTTGTTTTCTTGTTTTTTGCAGTCTATCACCAGAAAATCTGCTGTTTTATACAGTGTCAGCAAAGGGTGATGCCAAGTATTGGCGCGGTAATTAATGCCTTGCCTTGGCTGGGCCAGAAATGCCTGCGGCGTCTGTGGTGTGCCAGCATTGTCCTCAGCCACTACTACCAAGAATGGTCGTTTATCGAGAGGGAAAAAGGCCTGCGAGCCATAAGGATGACGCTCTACCATATTGATATTAATTGGCAGCGAAAAGCCATTGCTCCGAAAGATATTGATTAGGACTGATGTATTCTTGCCATAGGCCTCAACTTGGCAAAGATCATGATAGCGTTTTGTTGTGCCGTTATTGATAAACCTCATGTGCGAAGGGTCCGCATAGATGATATCACCAAAGGGTGCGAATCTATTTTTTTCCAGTGGCTGTACTGCAAGCTCAATGAGGGCGTCGGCAGTTTTTTCTAGCATGTTTATAGTCTCTTTTCTGCAGGATGGTTGGTATGCCAATGGCGGGCAATGTCAATGCGCCGTGCTATCCAGACATGTTCATGTCCCATGACATAGTTTAGGAAGCGTTCAAGCGCCGCTGTTCGCCCTGGGTGCCCGGCAAGACGGCAATGCAGCCCGATAGAAAGCATCTTGGGGGCCCCCTCCTTTCCTTCTCGGTAAAGAATGTCAAAACTATCTCTCAGATAAGTGAAAAATTGCTGGCCGCTGTTGAACCCCTGTACCGTGGCAAAACGCATATCATTGGCATCCAGTGTGTAGGGTACAATCAGATGCGGTTTTCCGACGCCCTGTATCCAATAAGGCAATTCATCGGCGTAGGAGTCGGATGAATAGATAAATCCGCCTTCCTCCATCAAAAGGCGCAGAGTATTGCCAGAAGGCTTTCCTTGATAAAAGCCAAGCGGCCGTTCACCCATTATTTCCTCATGCAGGCGGATTGCTTCCAGAATATGGCTGCGCTCACGGCTTTCATTAAAGTCCTTGTACTCCAACCACCGTAGACCGTGACTGGCAATTTCCCAGTTTGCCTCTTTCATGGCAGCAGCTGCTTCAGGATTGCGCATTAGCGCCAGTGTGACTGCATAGACCGTGACTGGCAGGCAATGGCAAGTAAAGATACGCCATAACCGCCAAAATCCAGCGCGTGAGCCGTATTCATAAAGGGATTCGATATTAAGGTTGCGCTGCCCTGGCCAGGGCACAGCACCGATATTTTCAGAAAGTAGGGCCTCCGATGCGGGATCGCCATCTAGAATGCAGGATTCACCACCTTCTTCGTAGTTAATAACAAATTGAACAGCAATCTTGGCGTTGTTTGGCCATCGCGGGTCGGGCATGTGACGGCCATATCCAATCATATCCCGTGGATAGCTGCCTCCTCTAAATCCAAGTTGATCCATAATGGCTTTATCCATATACGCTCTCCAACTATGTTAATATTTTTAATCTAAAATAGAAAATTTATAAAATAAAATAAATTTTAATAAAAAAATAATTTCCATTATGTTTTAATAAGTATTATATCAAAATTTTAGTTGTACAGGAAGATTTAGAATGCGGTTTTATTAATGGGGAATTGGCAGATGAAACAAACTATGATTGTAGATGCCTTGCAGAATCTCGAACGCAGGGTGGAATATGATCTTTCTTGTTTGATTTATCCATCACGTCCATGGGTGCCAGAAACACAATATGAAGGGAATCCTGTCAGTGATGTACTGATTATTGGCGGAGGACAGAGTGGTACTACCCTAGCTTTCAAGTTGCGCAATGAATGTGTGAGCAATGTCAAAATTATTGATCGTAATTCTAAAGGTAAGGAGGGTCCGTGGTGCACCTATGCCCGCATGCCGACATTGCGCACGCCAAAACATGTGACGGGGCCTGATCTGGGCATTCCCAGCCTTTCAATCAAGGCATGGTGGGAAGCAAAATATGGTGCTCAGTCGTGGAGGCATCTAGAAAAAATTCCTACGGCTCGGTGGGCGGAATATCTCGCTTGGCTACGTGATATCATTGGCATCGAAATTGAAAACAATACAGAGGCCTCTGATATCGAGCCGCTTGAAAATGGACTGTTTGCCATCCACACTCGCAAAATCGGTACCCCAGGTGGGGTCAAAAGGTCAAGGGTACTATTTGCCCGCAATGTGGTTTTGACCACGGGGATTGAAGGCAGCGGACAGTGGATCGTGCCCGAGATCATCAGCAAAAATATCCCAAGGGAATTTTATGCCCATACGGCGGATGATATTGATTTCACGAAGCTTGCGGGCAAGCGTGTCGCAGTTGTTGGTGCCGGAGCCTCGGCTTTTGATAATGCTGCAGAGGCGCTGGAGCATAGTGTGGCAAGCCTTGATCTTTATGTACGGCGCAAGAAGTTGCCGACCGTTAATCCTTATCGTTGGATGGAATATACGGGGTTCCTGCGTCATTTTGGTGATCTAGATGACAAGAGCAAGTGGCGTTTCATGCGCTATCTCTTTGCGATGAACCAGCCGCCGCCGCAGGAAACCTATTTGCGTGTTGCCCGTTTTGAGAATTTCACTATGCATATGGAAAGTCCGATTGAAGGGGCGGGTTTTTCTGATGGTAGGCTTTGGCTTGTGACACCGCGGGAGCGCACTGAATTTGATTTTCTCATTGTTGGTACAGGTTTTAAGGTTGATCTCGGCCTGCGACCTGAGTTGAAACGCTTCAGTGACAAGGTTGCACTTTGGGCTGACCGTTATCAATCGGACGCATCTGGGGAGGATATTATGATTGCAGCCTATCCCTATATGACGTCTTCTTTCCAGTTTACAGAAAAGGAGCCGGGCAGCGCGCCATTTCTCAAACATATTTTCAGCTATACTTATGGCAGTATGCCAAGCCTGGCCGCCTCAGCCGGTATTTCAGCATTGAAATTCGGTATGGAGAGGATTGTTACCGGTATTACATGTGAGCTGTTTTGCGCCGATGCGGATTATCATTTTAATACACTCACAGCTTTCAATGAACAAGAATTGATAGCAATTCAGGAGTGAAACCGACCTGATATTATTTCGGTTTCTTAGGAATGAAATGATACAGAAAATGTTACAAAAGAACTACTATTGCTCCTCTGGAGGGTTGCCGGATCGGCAGATGCTGACCACGTGTCGTGCAGTTTTTACTGAAAGTTATATGGTCATGCCTGCAAGTGTCATGACCGATATTGTTACCAGTAATCTTCCTTTCTGGGAAAAGAGCCGTTTCTGGATTTTAGCACGCCCGCTTTCCGGTTTTGCCGAAACTTTTTCACAGTATATTGCCGAGGTGGAGGCCGGAGGTGGCTCCTTAAGGCCTGAAACCGACAAAGAGGCGGAAAGTGCAATCTTTGTTGTTGATGGCGTGATTGATATCATTCTTGATGGCATACCCCATGCATTGGAAAAGGGCGGCTTTGCCTATATTCCACCTATGGCTGACTGGGAGGTGAAAAATTCCTCAGGTTGTCTGGCCCGTTTTCACTGGATACGCAAAACTTATGAGGTTGTTGAAGGTCTCAGGACACCTGATCCGATCTTTACTACGGATGAGGTTATTGTGCCTGCTTCTATGCCAGGCCATGGGGATAGCTGGTTGACTATTTATTTCATGGATATGGCGGATCTGCGCCATGATATGAATATTGCCATTGTCACTTTCATGCCGGGTGGGGCAATTCCATTTACGGAAACCCATGTCATGGAGCACGGGCTTTATGTTCTGCAGGGCAAAGGGGTGTACCGGCTTAACGATGAATGGGTCGAGGTTGAAAAAGGGGATTTCATGTGGTTGCGTGCTTTTTGCCCGCAGGCCTGTTATGCTGGCGGACCTGAACCTTTCCGTTATCTCCTTTATAAGGATATCAATCGTCATGCACGGCTTTGGAAACATTAATTATTCAATTTAACTAGAGGGGAATGCCATGTCTGATATTTATACGCAGCAGGAAACTCTTCAAGTCAAGGAAGAACTTACCTCTTCTGAGATATACCTAGAACGGGCAGGTCTGAAGGTAAAAAACAATCTTGCCAATTTTGTTGAGATGGAAGTGCTTCAAGGTCTTGATGTTGAGGCTGATCGGTTCTGGCATGGTTTTTCTAGCCTTATTGCAAAACATATGGATACCAACCGTGTGCTTTTGCAAGAGCGTGATCACCTCCAACAGGAGATTGATTGTTGGCATAAAAAAAATGGCCCCGTTGCAGCTAAGTCTAAAATATACTGCGATTTTTTACGCAAAATCGGTTACTTGGTCGCAGATCCGGCAGATTTTACGATTTCGACAGGGAATCTTGATCCTGAAATTACAAAAATATCAGGTCCGCAGCTTGTGGTGCCGATTTCCAATGCACGTTATGCTCTTAATGCTGCTAATGCTCGTTGGGGCAGTTTCTATAATGCACTATATGGGACGGACGCTATTTTACAAGACGGTGAGCTCAAGCTGGCAGAACAATATAATCCTGTGCGCGGGCAAGCAGTTTTTGATTATGTCGCCATGTTTATGGATAAGGCCTTCCCGTTGCAGGAAGGCTGCTATGCAGATGTGACCGCTTATGAGATTGAAAGGAATGGGCAGTGGGCCAGCCTTGTAATAACAACCAAAAGCACAAAAACACAGTTGCGGGATTCGGCGGCTTTCCATGGCTTCAGAGAGGAGGGTGGCGTGCTGCGTATTCTTCTGGGCCACAACCGGCTATATATTGAGCTTGTGATCAACCGCTCCCATCCGATTGGCAAGATGCATCCGGCTGGGCTTACCGATGTTATTGTTGAAAGCGCCATTACAGTTATTCAAGATTGTGAGGATTCTGTTGCTGCTGTTGATGCACAGGACAAGGTTTCTGTTTATCGCAATTGGCTTGGCCTGATGCAGGCAAATCTCGAAGACACATTTGAAAAAAATGGCAAAAAGGTGGTACGCATCCTGAATCCAGATAGGCAATATACATCTGCTGACGGCAAAGCTTTTTCGGTAAAAGGGTGCGCGCTTATGATGGTGCGCAATGTCGGTCATCTGATGATGACGGATGCGGTTCTTGACAATGAAGGCAAGGTTATCGGCGAAGGGTTGATGGATGGAGTTATAACAACATTATGCGCCATGCATGATCTTAAACAGCGGCAGAATTCAAAAACCGGTTCCATTTATATTGTGAAACCCAAGATGCACGGTCCGAAAGAGGCGGCTTTTGCAGTTACCATGTTTGCCGATATTGAGAAAATGCTCGGTCTTGCGCGGAACACTATCAAGATCGGTATTATGGATGAAGAGCGCCGCACATCGGCAAATCTGAAAGCTGTCATTAAAGAAGTGGCGAAGCGGATTTTTTTCATCAACACTGGCTTTTTGGACAGGACGGGCGATGAAATCCATACCGCGATGGCGGCAGGGCCCGTCCTGCCGAAAGAAGACATCAAAGCAGAGAAATGGCTAGCTGCCTATGAGGATCGCAATATGGTTATTGGTCTGCAATGTGGTCTGATGGGGAGAGCGCAGATTGGCAAGGGCATGTGGGTCAAGTGTGATTCTATGCATGATATGCTGGAACAAAAAATTTCGCACCCCAAAACCGGTGCCAATTGCGCGTGGGTGCCTTCTCCTACGGCAGCGACACTCCATGCCCTTCATTATCATTATGTGAATGTGCAGGAGGTGCAAGGAAAACGTTTGAATGAAGCGTTGCCCTCTCTTTCGGTACTGTTTTCGATGCCTGCTCTTGAACCTGCAAGTCTTACTGCGTGTGAAATTCGTAATGAACTGGATAATAATGCACAAGGTATTCTTGGCTATGTGGTGCGATGGATTGACCGAGGCATTGGGTGCTCAAAGGTACCGGATATTCATAATGTGACCCTGATGGAAGATCGCGCTACCTGCCGTATTTCCTCTCAGGTAATTGCCAATTGGCTGAAACATGGCGTTATATCTGAATCAGAGGTGCTGGATAGCTTCAGGCGCATGGCAACTGTTGTAGATGAACAGAATGCCGATGATCCGCTTTACCGACCGATGGCCGCAGATACAGAAGGTTCTGTTGCATTTCAAGCAGCTCTTGCACTAGCATTGAAGGGAAGTGAGGCACCATCTGGCTATACAGAGCCAGTGCTGTATAGAGCACGGCGCAAGGTGAAATATGGCATAGATAAACCAATCTGAGTATACTATTTACAGGTTCTGCTTAGAAAGTATTTGACGCATAATTTCTGACGGGCCATGATAATTCGGATATCTGATAGTATGAGTCGTATCAACTCTTGCCGCCGTTATATTTTCCTCAAAACAAACTTGGGATTTTCAGCCATAAAAATGGTTGTTTTATAAGGACAAATATATTGCGCTTCATCCATGAAGCCGTTATAAGCCGGTTTTGAGGGTATTTCCCGTTGGGGTATAGCCAAGTGGTAAGGCAGCGGTTTTTGGTACCGCCATTCCCTGGTTCGAATCCAGGTACCCCAGCCAATTCGGATTATTCGCTTTTTTCGGAAGAAATTCTGTCTCTTAGTTTTCATATGAAAAGACTGAATTTACTGTTTAGGTCATGCTTACTATATTATTTTCAAATTTTATTGATTTTTTGAGGTAAACGGTGAGTTTTTGACTATAATCGCAAAGTTATAGCTGTCACTATAGCATATCAGTGTCGGCGGCAGAATTTAATGTTCCCACTGATAAATGCAGGCCCTAGGATGAAATTACCTCTTTAAGAATTACTTTCTCTTCCGTAAAATGGCAAGGCGAAGGCGACTGTTCTAGAAGAAAGCGCAATTAGTGGTATCCTATGCCTTTTCGGTATGGTAGGTTTGTGTGCAAGAGAAAGAAAATAATCCTACACCTTCTCCGCGTTTTTCAAGGGAAAAAGATACCTGCTCCTCCGGATAGTTTAATATCAGCGATAACCTAAATGTTATAACCATTAGATGTATTTGCAGAATAAGCCGTATTATACCGTCTACGCTTCGCGTCTTTGCATGAATTTTTGTCTGAGTAACAGCGAGGATTTACTTATCAGGATCAAAAAATTGAACTATTATCATCGTCGATGATGGCCATTATACCGTTAATAGCTACAGAAAATGTTCTCCTGTAATAAAGTAGATGGAAGCTCCAGCATGCATGCCAGAATAGCGATATGTGATGTCAGACCGTACATTTTTTTCTACTAGTTGACGCCATTGATTATGCGATCCCTTGCATTGATATGGCGACAAGAAATTCTTCTTGTACCTTGAAAATACTTGAATCCACCGTGCCTAAGCATTAGGCCACTAAATTGTCTTTCTGCATCTTTGCCGGAAGCGGAAAGACAGTCTGTTGCCATAACGAGCATCAAATTAGAGAAGAAAATAAGATTATGGAGGTTAGAAGCTAATGTTTGAGAGGGCGTCTGCACCTTACTTTCCCTTCGAGTATTTATCTATAACAGTTGATAGTTGCAGACAATTGAGGTATCCACAATTCATTGTCTGCACTTCAATTTAGGTCATATCCCGCTTGCCTTATCAGATGACTTAAAATTCCAAGATATCCATGTCTTTGGCAGAAATATCAAAGGACAGGATAGGTTTTCTTGCTTACTGTTCCAATGAACACTATGCTGCATCTGCAGAACTGCAGCACTATCTTTAATGTAAGCTTTAAACTAAATATATATGGTTATCTTTAGGCTTGAGCAAAATCAAAGGCTAACCTTGACCTAATTTTCGATCTTAAAGCTTCCTCAAGACTAATTATCACATTAAGATGTGACTATGATATCCATAGTTTTAAGGGTTATTTTAGGGTTCTGGATAGTAACATAAATAGTGCAGAGACTGACAAAATATAGCTACATAAATTATTCTGGCAAGCTTGTTGAAGGGTGAGGCAATTGCGCTTATAGAGTGGTTACTCTGTATATGTTACTGTTTTTCAAGCTATCGTGATAAGTAGAATCATTGCTTGTTTTTCAATGCCAATTACGCCACATTGTAGCCGGAATAGTTTTGAACTGTTTTTATTCTATTTGAAAATTCTAGGAGAGATTCACATGTCTTTTGAACTGCCCCCCCTGCCTTATGATTATGATGCACTCGCCCCTTATATGTCGCGTGAGACCCTCGAATACCATCATGATAAGCATCATCAAGCCTATGTCATCAATGGTAATGGTTTTCTCAAAGACTCTGGCCTAGAAGGTAAAAGTCTGGAGGATGTTGTCAGAGACAGTTTTGGAAAGAATGTGGGACTCTTCAACAATGCGGGACAGCATTATAATCATATTCATTTCTGGAAATGGATGAAAAAAGGCGGTGGTGGTGATAAGTTACCTGAAAAACTTGCTAGGGCAATTAATTCTGATCTTGGCGGATATGCCAAATTTCGTGCCGATTTTCTGACATTCGGCACAGCACAGTTTGGCTCTGGGTGGGCTTGGCTTGCGGTCAAGGATGGCAAGCTTGAAATCATGAGAACGCAAAATGGCGAAAATCCGCTTGTGTATGCTGCTAAACCAATTCTTGGCGTGGATGTATGGGAGCATTCCTATTACATAGATTATCGCAATGCGCGACTCAAATATTTAGAAATCTTTGTTGACCATTTGATTAACTGGGATTATGTGCTTGAAATGTACGAAAGGACTTGATCATGTCCGCCCTTTGTAGATCGTAATCCCGCTATTTCATATAACAGAACTGTGGCGCTTTAGGCGCCACTTTTAACGGATTAGTTAGACTGCTAATAGCCAAGATATATGGGTGAGGCTATTTTATATCTTCAATAAGAAAAGTAGAAGGCAACCAGCTTGTAATCCCTATAGTATCTCTAGGGCTTTAAAAGCCTGCGGATTCTGTCTGCCATATTATAATCAAATAGCCTGATTCGCCGGCTTCATAAGATGAATTAGGAAAAATAGATTACATTATGCTCAGAGTTCTGTTGCTTCTACGAGGGCAAGTGAATAGATTTTCTCACCGAAAGCAAATATTTCCAAGGCGCCGTTTTGCTGTCCACGATAATAGTATATTGGGGTACACCCTCTTTGCATTCCAGCCAGATCAGATATCTCTTCTTGTGAGGGATAAATTCCTCTCGGTCTTTGGAGTCGGAAAACAACGCCTGTATGGTCGTGATCTTGAATTGTTCCGGATATAAAACTTTACTGCTAGGGCATTTCAGATGCTATCTCAGGCGGTATATCGAGGAGGTTTTTCATCGTCTCGAATTTACGGACATATATAGGATATCGATCCTTTGTCATCTTTATGAAGAATATTTAAACTTGACTTCCGTTTTACTTGATCTGGGCTTTTATTTAGGCAAAAAAATTTTTGCAGCGTTTACGTATCAGCTATCAGCTTTTTTGGTAAGAATTTTTAGTTTTAAGATATTGCTGGATATTTTCATTTCACAAAGAAATTTTTTAAAGAACCTTATACTAGATACTAGTTTCTGCTTACTTTCAACTATACATAATCATCAGTATGCATGATGCCCTGATGTAGTACATTATGCCTCGGGAGGTAGGATGAAAATATCACCTGACTATAATAACTTCTAGTCGAGATGATTTCAATTCGGATTATAAACTAGCATATGGTCGCTTATACAATAGTGCAGGCCGCTTGGAGACGGCCGATCAGGAAAACGTGTCCCAGATGTGCATCGCAACTGGCACAGCGTATTTCTTGCGGCTTGTGCCATAGGAATGCTCTTCAAACGTAGCAATCGCATCTACCTTGATGGGGTGTATGAAGCTAGGCCATCTGGTACTGGATTCATATATTTTATGCTATTTTCTGAAATAAAAAGAAGATACTGCCGCGTAGACGGTTAACTCCATATCCAATTGTGTTAATTACTGCCTTTCATGGATCTATTTCATAGACATTGTGCTGTAGTTAGTAGGTCTCTATATCATTTGTCCTATGAACTCTATTCTATTTATAGAATTAATTAGTGTACTACACATCTTATACGTTTATTTAATTTTCTTATTATCAAGAATGTATCTTGAATGTTGTTTTAATAATTTTCTAAATATCTAATTGACAAAATGAATTCCAATGATATTAGCTGGACTAAATTTAGTGTAAGCTCCTAAATAGAAGGTATAGGATTTCTTGTAATGTCCCGTAATAATATTTAGGAACTAATAAAAAGCACTTAATAATCTCGTTTGGAAGGATTGAATCTATGGATAATCAGGAAAAATTTGAAGGAAGTAACGAGATACTTATCGCACTGACAGCAGATATTGTATCTGCTTATGTAAGTAATAATACTTGTCATACCGGAGATATTCCTGCTCTTATTAATGATGTGCACGCTGCACTCGCCCAAGTTGAATCTATCAAAAATACAAGAATTGTCTTCGAAAAACCGAAACCAGCAGTTAATCCTAAACGCTCGATCACAGATCAATATATCATATGCCTTGAAGATGGCAAGAAGTTCAAATCACTTAAACGCCATTTGATGACTCATTACAATATGACACCGGAACGGTACCGTGAGAAATGGGAGCTTGATCCGAATTATCCTATGGTTGCTCCAAATTATGCTCAGGCCCGTTCAGTACTTGCCAAGGAAATGGGGCTTGGCCGCAAGCGTAAAAGAAAAACTAGGTGATCCATTATGAAGCGTTCTTCATTTCATTAGACGGATTATAATTCCGGGCTAATGTGCTTTTGGCAAGGTAAAATTATCATTAAAAACCAAGATCTGCATTCATATCTAACTTCTCTGTTTGTCGTTCATCAGGCTTTGATCTTTTTCTGGCTTTTTGCTGCTTCCTCATGGATACGGGCGATCATGGATCGCAACCCGTTTGATCGCTGTGGTGTCAGATTTTCATCAAGCCCCAATTTTGCAAGAGTTGCCTCTGCATCTATTGCGAGAATATCGGAAGCCCGCCTACCGGAATATAGGGCAAGCACGATATACACCAAGCCTTTGACAATATGGGCATCGGAATCTCCTTTGAAAGTAAGAACTGGATCATTGTCATCGCTACCGCGTTCGCAGCTAAGCCATACTTGGCTAATACATCCTAGCACTCTGTGCGCATTATCCTTGGCAGATTCAGAATAAGGCGTCAGTTCATTGCCAAGCTCGATTACATAACGGTAACGATCTTCCCAATCATCGAACAGGGAAAAGCTTTTAATAATGTCCTTTATTGTCTGTGTCATGCACTTCATTTTCGGTCAGAGATTGTTCTGTGTCTTACAGAGATTCCTAATTGGCTTTCATGTAATCCTCTGCCTAATATAATGTTATGGCAATGATCTTTCCAGAAATATTTTACAGCCGCGGTTTGTGTCATTAGGGTGATAAATCTGCGGATCTTCTTATGATCAAGATCAAGAAAGGTCCTGTTTTTATGGAGATGTTTCGTTTATTTGGGTAGTTTATGCCTGTACGGTTGGTTATTTTCAGGTTCGGGTTTGGGGAGGATAGTATTACCGAATTTTGCATCAAGAAATTCGTAAACGATATATGCTCCATCACGAGCCTTTAGGCCAAGCAAGCTGACGAAGGATTTTCCGGTATCGCAGGTTTTACGGTTGCGTTCACAGAAATTTCTTAGATCCATTACGGTATTGCGTATAGCCGCCAAGGTATCAAGGATTCTGTAGTTATCGGTCATCTCGTTCGGATTATTATTGGCAGGGTCCGGAATCCAGAATGTAATAACAGAAAAGAGTAGTACTAGTAGCAAGGTGGATTTGAAAAAAAAACGTATCACTTGACTTAGTTTCTTGGAAATTTTGCTGCGATCATAAAGGAGAAAAACCGGTTATATTACTTCAGGTTATGGCCTTTATATTTAGTTAAGGATGGCATTGCATTGATAAAATATTTATGTTTTTTGCTCTGGTCCATTAAATTGTATTTAAGGGAAGCTTGTTACTTAACTTCTGTTAAGAATGGCGTTCATATTAAAGCATGGAACGTTGAGGAAGCTATTTAAATTGTCATTTCCTTAAATTATTTTTCTGATGGTCGACATGAACTGGTGAATATTCTGTGCATATAGCTCGAATGTATTGGGAAATCCTTAGGCTGTATTAATGCAGGGGCTGAACTGCCCTCAAGTGAGGGAAGGCTTTTAGGGCCCTTGCTCTTATATGTTAAAGTTGCTACCTCGTATGATATGAAGAGTGAGGATTTAAAGTTGGCAGGAAAAGCTGTATTTCCGGTTTTCTTGACTGCTGATCGATCATCCTCGCAAGAAATTTTACTGGAAAAACAATATCTTCCTCATCTATCTAGCAGGGGTGAAACAATCACAGCAGTTAGGGAAAAATAACGTTTAACAGGAAAATGGCAAGAAAGAGAAAGAAAACCGTAAAACGGCTCTGTATTATTATGAGATTTTTTTATCTGGCAGGCAGGCTTCTTCGTTGGTTGCTGGGCATCCTGCTGCGTAATGCCCGCAAAAATCCTCTGCTGGCCTCTGGTTTAAGTTTTTTTATACTTACCTTTGGTTTTGTAGCCCATAATGCGTTTTTTAACCAGTCTTCCGGGCACCGAGGTATTTTCTTCAAGTTACGCCATAATATTGTGGGGAGTGCGCTCTTAAAAAATTTTGTCTCTGCAAATTATGACTCTCGCAGACTCGATGATGATAGAGGGGTACTCATTATCAAGAATGAGGTAAAAATAATGCAGAAAAAGCTCACTGATTTAGGGTTTTACAGCGGTGATATTGACGGGCTGAGCGGACCGAAGACCCAAAATGCCATCAGGGAGTGGCAGAAACTGCAGGACGGGCTTATGAATGGCTTGAATATCTCTGCAGAAAAAACAGATAACATCGGTAATATGATTCGCAATAATACAAATATATCAGTATCACCCATCGTCGCAGAAGAAACTGCGTCTGTCACAAAGGAAATAATCATGCGTGTGCAAGTTGCCTTACGTTTTTTATTTGGAAATAGCAACGTGACTATCAATGGCGCCATTGATAGCGCAACAAAAAGAGCAGTCCGTGAATTTCAGCAGATGTTTGCGCTGCCTGTCAATGGTATGATCGATCATACACTGACCGATAAAATGCATGAAATCGGCATATTAGGTTGAAATTATGCTTATGCGGCTGACATTTGATTTTCAGGGTAATAGCCACTGATTACGGCTGTAATGTGTCATTGACCTGTATCTATAATGAGCTGATTTGGTTAAAAACCTATAGTTGTTTGCAAAAGGAAAATTTATATATTCCATTCGGGGAAATATTTTTTAGTATTCTTCCTGTCCAAGCGTCTGAGGATTGTACTGCAATCGGGCAGGTATTTGCAGCGGAACAGGGAGGTAGGCTGACTGAGGCTACATCATGTTATGCACAATGTGGGAAAGGCATGTGTGTGATTGTTGTGCTTCTCCCAGGTAGAAATGGCGAAAAGCCTTGCCGTGTTGAAATTGCTATATAGGCAACTGATTCCTAGGATATAGGCAGCTACCGCCATGTGCATCTTGGTCGTTCAGAACAACCATAAGCTTGCCTAGGCTGTGACAGGATATGTTATAGTCAGGTGAAGCAAAACGGTGTGCAATTCCAATAAAACCAACGTGATGATATGGTAATCAAGTATCATATTATAGATATTGCCTCCTAACACTGTCATGAGGCCGGCATCGGAAAAAGGCTATTATTTCAGCTATGAGAAGAGATTATTTGGCTGTTCTTTCAATGCCATACTCATCAAATAAATGCATGCACGTGCTAGATGTTGTGAATATTAAGGCTCTTTGAAATATTCTAAAGATAGGCGGGGAAATTGCTTGGTGTTCGCGTATAGGGAACGGCATATAGCATTGTGACAGAGGTGGGTCAGTTTACTGAGTTAGCTCATAAAGCTGCCATCAGTATGACTATTAAACTCTATTATCAATAACATTTCTACAAGCATGCTCAGCAATGCTTGCCGTAATACGGGGGTGACCTATTGGATTCCATTGACATGGGTACAGATTTTAAGAACAAATAGGCTATTTGATGGTGCTATGATGCTCTATTGTTGTCTGCTGCTTTTCACGGTTGTTATAATTGGCCTCACTTTAATGTGGGCAAGCAGGGGTTACGGTTGTGCGACAGAAGAATTCTCCAATTATCGGGGTCAGCTGCTGGAAATCAAGGATGAGAAGAAACAGGTCCTGCTGAATGATGAAAGTGCGGAAGAGAACCGTTTGGAACTTTCTGGCGGGATATTTGCCATAGAATGTAGGGAAAAGGACGCAGACATAGCCGGGAACAGGCGCAGCTTTGTTTTCCGGCTATTCTTGAAGGGAGCTCTTCTATTTATTCCGTTTTTTTCTTGGGGAATATACATGTTGATCGGTTCACCGAAAGTGCCATCTTATCCCTTTTTCCTGCTTTTGGAGCGTGAGCCTGTTGGGCTTGATGCTACCGAAAAGCTTGTGCGGGCAGAGGTTATGGCTAATCGCAACCCGCAGAATGGCCGTCTTGTAGATGAATTGGCAGATCTTTACTTGGATATGGACCGTTTTCAGGATGCTGTGAATGCCTATAACCATGCCATTGCAATGAATGGCGAAAGTGTAGATCGTCTTTTACGGTATGCAATTGCACTGACCGGTTTTGAGGAGGGTGTTGTCAGTCAGCAAGCAGAGCATCTTTTTCTCAAGATTACTGAACTTGATCCGCAGAATCCCCAGGCATGGATTTTTTTGGCCCGTGGGCTGCTACAAAATGGCAAAGATACAAAAGCGATCAAATTGCTTGAGAATTTTCTGGAAACAGCCCCGGAAAATGCTCCTTGGCGTCAGAATCTTACTGATGTTGTTACAGAATTGAAACAGCAGATCTTGCATCAGGATGAAAACGTGATTATCACGCTGCAACAGCAGCAGTTTATTGCTGATAATTTGGATAAGCTTGTCGCTAGGCTGGAAAATAAACCGGACAATCTACAAGGGTGGATGATGCTGATTAATGCTTGGCTTGTTATGGGCAGTTCTGATGAGGCTGAATTAAGTCTGAAAAAGGGGCTGGATCTGCTTTCTTCCGACAAGGCCAGAAAGCTTTCTGCTTTTGCGCATGAAAAGGGCTTGACGGAAAAGGCGGTTGAGTGAGACGCGACATAATACATCTTGCACAATGCCGGAAAAGGCGGTTTTTCATATTTATCTTTGGTGTCTGCATTCTACCCTTTGTTGTTAGCTTGGTATTTTTTGCCTTGCGTGATACGATTAATTTTTTCCGAATCCCTTCAGAAATCAATGATCTAGATCGCAGATCCCATGCAATTTTACGGCTTGGTGGTTATGTTGAAAAAGGAACGGTGCAATGGGATGCAGAAGCCGGTATCCGTTTCAGGGTAACAGATATGCATAGAAGCCAAGAGGTACGTTTCAATGGCATTCTGCCCGATCTCTTCCGAGAAGAGCAAGGCGTGATTGTTGAAGGCTCCTTTGATACTTCTGGCGTTTTCGTAGCTCGGCGCGTGCTTGCCAAGCATGGTGAAAATTATATGCCTAAGGATCTTGTCGACCGGCTGAAAGTACAGGGATTATGGGAGGATTACCTGAACCATGATCATTGAAAGTGGACATTTTCTTTTGATTTTGGCGTTTGCGCTCAGCCTGTATCAGGCGGTAGTGCCACTGATTGGTGTTTTCTGCTGTGATCGAGGGGCGGTTGCAAGCGCCCGGCCTATTGCTGTGCTTGTTTTTATTTTGGTTGCTTTATCGTTTTTTGTCTTGACCTATGCGTATGTGATCTCTGATTTTTCTGTTTTAAATGTTGTGCAGAATTCTCATTCTGAAAAGCCAATGCTTTTCAAGATAACCGGCGTATGGGGCAATCATGAGGGGTCTATGATGCTGTGGGTGTTGATTTTGACGCTCTTCAGCGCCCTTGTAGCCATATTCGGCAAAAATCTTCCGGTCAGTCTTAGCACCTTTGTACTGGTTTGTCAGAGTTTCATTGCTTGTGCATTTCTGGCTTTTATTTTGTTTACCTCTAATCCTTTTCAGCGCATTGTCCCACCTGCACTTCAGGGGAGAGGTCTTAATCCCGTTTTGCAGGATATAGGGTTGGCACTGCATCCGCCGTTGCTTTATGTTGGTTATGTCGGTTTTTCAGTATGTTTTTCCTTCGCCATTGCAGTATTGCTTGACAAACGTGTTGATTCTGCCTTCGGGCATTGGATACGACCATGGGCCCTGCTGTCTTGGGTGTTTTTGACCGCTGGCATTATAGTGGGCTCTTATTGGGCCTATTATGAACTTGGTTGGGGTGGTTATTGGTTCTGGGACCCAGTTGAGAATACAGCGCTGATGCCGTGGCTTGCCGGTACAGCGCTTCTTCATTCCGCCATTGTGCTTGAAAGACGCTCTGCTCTAAAAATCTGGACGGTGCTGCTAGCAATCATAACATTTTCATTGTCGCTGTTGGGTACATTCCTCGTCCGTTCAGGTATTCTGATATCTATGCATAGTTTTGTCAGGGATCCCCAGCGCGGGATTGTAATTCTCTGCATTTTAGCTTTCTTTACCGGCGCTGCGCTTTTGCTGTTTGCTTTCCGGGCACCCTCGATCAGGAATAGCAGACTATTTCAGCCTATATCACGGGAAGGAGCGCTAGTTTTTAATAACCTGTTTTTGATGATAGCGGCTGCGACTGTTTTAACTGGAACCCTTTATCCGCTGCTGCTAGAAACATTGACGGGCGAGAAAATCTCTGTGGGAGCACCGTTCTTCAATCTTACATTCGGCTCCTTGATGATGCCTTTGCTGGCTGCAGTGCCTTTTGGTCCTTTGTTTGCCTGGAAAAGAGGCAATATTACCGTTGCTGCGGAGAGGCTCTGGCTGGCTTTTGCATTTGCTCTTATGGTCATGGCATTTGTACTTTATTTTCGGGAAGGAAAGGCAATATTGACTTCTGCCGGTTTTGGTTTGGCATTCTGGGTTATTGCCGGTACGTTGATTGGTGCTGTCATCAGGACAGGAAATTTCAGCACATCGCTTATAATTCGTTGGCACAGGCTCAGGCAGTTGCCAAGTACATTCTGGGGAGCGACTTTTGCGCATATGGGGCTGAGTATCACATTGTTCGGTATTCTTGCTGTTACCACTTTTGGGGAGGAGCGTATAGTTAATATTGCCCCCGGTGATACGGTTCGGATTGCCGGAAAGGATATCTATTTTGATCGGTACGAAGCCTATAATGGGCCGAACTACCGTGAAAACCGCCTGTATTTCAGTTTGCTTAAGGGGAGATGCAGGATTGCCCGTGTGATGGCATCAAAACGCATATTCCCGTCACAGTCTATCCAGACAACAAAAACAGGTCTACTCTGGCGTGGCTTATCGCAATATTATATTGCGCCGGGCGATTATACTGATAACAATAGGACGATTGTCCATATCTGGTGGAAACCTTGGGTTCTGTGTATCTGGCTTGGCGGTTTTTTCATGATGGTAGGCGGTATTTTTTCCTTTGGAAGTCGACGTTTACGTATAGGGATACCGGCGCGGTCAAGGCACAAAAATACATAATAGGACAGGGAAAATGCGCATTTTTCTTCATTTTATTGTTTTGTGGGTTGTCTATCTCGGATTCATCGCTGTAGTTAGTGCTGTATTGCCTAATGAGTTGCTACCGGATCAAAAACTGGAAATGCGTGCGCGGGTTATCTCAGCTCAATTGCGCTGTCTTGTTTGTCGCAATGAAACAATAGATGATTCAAATGCTTTTCTGGCGCGTGACCTGCGTTTGCTTGTCCGCGAACGTTTGCAGGCAGGCGATAGCGATAGGCAGGTGCTGGATTTCATTGTGGCCCGCTACGGTGAATATATTCTTCTCAAACCACGCTTTTCAGGCGCCAAGATCATATTATGGCTTGCTCCTGTTTTTATTTTGATGTTGGAGGTAGCCTATATTGTATTTGTAATAATAAAAAGGAAAAACCTGATACCGTTGACACTTAAAGAAAAGGTATAGGTTGAAATGTTTATGCAGTCTGATCAGACAGGTCTCTAAACAGCATACAATCGGCTAGATTGGTGAAAGTATGCTAATATTTAAAGATTTTTTATGTGATGGAAACAAGATCGTAAGGTTTGTTATAAAATTGATTTACGTCAGCAAGGCGCTGTTGATTGAGTTGCTTGATGCGAGTTGTAGGCGTCGACAGACTGGAAGTTGCTTATCCTGTATGGAGTGATTTTAATGATAATATCGCATTGTAAGTTTTTTAATCGTTGGATGTTCGCTACAATAAGCTTTGCAGCCGCACTTGTTGGGGCAATGATGTTATTGTACTTCGTTGACTTTATCTCAGGCGCTCAGGCTGCGGCTGTTTATGTAAAAGGGCTGCAGGTGCCCAGCTTTGCCGAGGTGGTGAGTCAAGTCAAGCCGGCCGTGGTCTCTGTTCAGGTAAGAAGCAATATCCGGGAGCCAATTGATCCAATGGGTGGTTTTTTTAGCGGTTCGGGTATTGATCAACTGCCTGATGACCATCCGCTCAAGCGGCTCTTCCGCGATTTTGAACAGCGTCATGAATATCATCAGCGCCGAGGAAAAGCACGGATGCATCCGGTTTCACAGGGGTCTGGCTTTTTTATCTCTGAAGATGGTTACATTGTAACAAATAACCATGTTGTTTCTGATGGTACATCCTATGCTGTTGTGCTGGATGATGGCACTGAGCTTGAGGCTAGGCTTATCGGTAAAGACCCGCGCACAGATCTTGCCGTTTTGAAAACTGATGCTAAACGCAGGTTCATTTATGTTGATTTTGCGGATGATAACCAAACGCATGTTGGCGATTGGGTCGTGGCCGTTGGTAATCCGTTTGGGCTTGGCGGTACAGTGACATCGGGCATTGTTTCAGCTCGCGGGCGTGATATCGGTGCCGGTGTGTATGATGATTTTATCCAGATTGATGCGGCCGTCAATCGCGGTAATTCGGGTGGGCCAACTTTCAATCTTAATGGTCAGGTGGTTGGTATCAATACCGCAATTTTTTCACCATCAGGCGGTAGTGTCGGCATTGCTTTTGCCATTCCCTCTTCAACGGCTGCCCAAGTTATCCACCAGCTAATTGAGAAGGGAGCAGTCGAGCGGGGCTGGCTCGGTGTGCAGATTCAACCCGTAACAAAGGAGATTGCTGAGTCAGTTGGCTTGAAGGAAGCAAAGGGAGCCATGATTGCTAATCCGATGAATGGTCCCGCTGCCAAGGCCGGAATTAAAGCCGGTAATATTATTGTTTCTGTTAACGGGACAGATATTCTTGATGCGCGTGACCTTGCACGCAGGATTGCTATCATTAAACCCAACGCTACAGCATCTCTGGGGGTTTGGCGCAATGGTAAAAAAGAAGAGATCAAGGTCAAGATTGGCGCAATGCCTGATCAGAAGAAAGGTGCTCAGCAGAGTGGAAAAGGTGTTTCGCCTGAAGGGAGTGTTTCTCTTGATGATTATGGCCTGACTGTTATCCCTGCTGAGGATGGCAAGGGTGTCGTTGTGATAAATGTTGATCCTGACAGTGATGCGGCTGAAAAAGGCATTCGCCCGGGCGATATTATCCGGGCAGTCAATAACAAGCAGGTTATAGAGGCTAAAGACATTCTCATTTCCATTAATGAGGCGGTAAAGCAGGGGCGCAGAGCAGTTCTGATGCAGGTTGAAACCAATGAGCAAAGTCATTTTATTGCTTTATCGATTCAGGGTAAATAATCTGAAATGAACTGTTTTGTGTTGATGTTGCCGCACCGTGATTGCAGGCCTGTGGGCAGGAGATATTGAACCGCTGATTCTTATTCTTTCTGCTCTGGGTCGCACGGATGATCGGATGACGGGCTTGCGTGCTGGCGGAGGTGATTATCTGACAAAGTCTTATGCCTTTTCAGAGCTTCTGCCGCGAATTGAGGTTCTTTATCGGCACAAAAGCTCGCGCGCGACAGAAACAATCTATCGTGTTTGTGATCTGGAGCTTGATTGACTGTCCTATTTAGGTAGGGATGTCGTGATGCAACCGTGTGAATTCCGCCTATTGGAATATATGATGCGCCCTGCAGGGCAGGTAGTGACCCGTACCATGAATGTTTGGGATTATCATTTTGATCCCCAGACCAATGTGATTGATGTGCATATTTCTCGTTTGCGTTCTAAGATTGAAAAAGATTTTGATACATCACTGCTGCATACGGTGCGCGGCGCAGGATATACGCTGAAAGCGGCCGGATAAGTGATGCCACTGCTAAAAAAGTGGAGAATGATAAATGGCCAGCAATTTCACAGTGCCGCGGAGTTTTCTTGCAGCAGATTTGTCTGATCTCACTTCTTGTGATAGGCAGAAGGATGCTTGGCTTGGTGAACTTCACATTCGGGCAGAAAATATAGGGCTTAATGAACTTGCAGCTTTTTTGAGAAGCGGTTGCGTACAAGTACAGTTCATCAGTGCGGTCATGGCACTTTCCCCTTTCTTGCGTGAAACCTTTATCAACAATCCGCAATTTCTTGATCCACTACGGATGATGGCGCTTGTAGATCGGCTAGGCATTCTGCTTCAGATAATCACGCAAATTGATCTGCAGGTTGATATGACTGAAAATTTTCTGATGCAAAAGCTACGTCTCCTGAAGCGTGAAGTGCATGGGCTTATTGCGTTGGGTGAGCTTAGCCATGTTTTGACGGTGGCAGAAAGTGCTGTGTGGTTGTCGAGACTTGCGGAGAAAACATTAGGAACTGCTCTGCGTTTTTTGTTGCGCGAAGCGGGAAAGGCAGGAAAAATCGCTCTGCAGGATGATGCGCATCCTGAAAAGGATTGCGGTCTCATTGTTCTTGGCATGGGCAAGTTTGGTGCGTATGAGCTCAATTATTCGTCTGATATTGATCTTATCCTGTTTGTTGATGAAACATCAGCGGCCATTGATGAGCCTTATGAAGGTGTGGAAATTTTTTCTAGATTGGCACGCCGGTTGGTACGTATCATGCAGGAGCGTACATCGGATGGCTATGTTTTCCGGGTTGATCTGCGATTGAGGCCAGATCCTAGCTCAACTCCGTTGGCTTTGTCTGTTAGGGCAGCGTTACGCTATTATGAAGGGCGGGGCCAGAACTGGGAACGCGCGGCCATGATCAAGGCACGTCCAGTTGCTGGTGATATTGCGGCGGGTGAAAGGTTTCTCAGAGAGCTTTTTCCCTATATCTGGCGTAAATATCTTGATTATGCAGCAATAGCTGATATTCATTCTATTAAAAGGCAGATTCACGTTTATCAGGGATATGGTTGCATTGCAGTGCGCGGCCATAATATCAAGCTTTGGCGCGGTGGTATTCGTGAAATTGAGTTATTTGTTCAGACACAACAACTTATTGCCGGGGGACGCTTTGCGCAGCTGCGTGGACGGCGTACGGTGGACACACTTTCTGCCCTTTGCAAACTGGGTTGGATAACAACCAATGTATGTGATTCTCTTTGTGGGGCATATACTTTTTTGTGCAATGTTGAGCATTGTATTCAGATGGTTGCAGATGAACAGACTCATATTTTGCCAAAGGATGGGGAAGGATTTTTGCGTATTGCTTGCCTGATGGGATATCAGGCAGAAGAAAGTTTTGCCCGTGATGTTTTACAAATCCTTAAAACGGTGCAGAGCCATTATGATGTCCTGTTTGAATATAAGTGCGGTACGGGCATTGATAATGGTAATCTTATCTTTACCAGTGAGGATGCTGATCCTGAAACGCTGGCAATTTTGTCCCGGCTTGGTTTTAGGCGACTGGGTGATATCTACCGTATTATCCGCGGCTGGCACTTTGGCTATTATCGGGCAACCCAGTCGGCTGAAGCGCGTGAGCGATTGACAGAGCTTACCCCTGCTTTATTGCAAGCTTTCGGGGCAACTTGGTGTGCGGATGAGGCATTGGTGCGATTTGATGCTTTTTTACAGGAACTGCCCACCGATATTCAATTTTTCAACCTATTGCACTCCAATCTGGTATTGTTGGATATGTTGATGATGATTATGAGTGCTGCTCCTCGGCTTGCCGAAATCATTACGCGCAAGCCGCATGTGTTTGACGGCATGCTTAACCCGGAAATTGTTTCCGAATTTCCAACCTACAGCTATCTAGAAGAGCGGCTTGCCTCTTTTCTTGACCAAGTAAATACCTATGAAGAGATCTTGGATTGTTTACGTATTTTTGCTGATGAGCAGAGGTTTTTGATTGGTATCAGGCTGCTGACCGGTGTTATTGATGGTGAGCGTGCAGGACAGGCATTTACCGATCTGGCAGATCTGATGATTGCAACCTGTCTTCATGTTGTTGAAGAACAGTTCAGCCGCTTGCACGGGCGGGTAAAGGGGGGTAGAATTTGTATTCTTGGCATGGGAAAGCTTGGCAGCCGGGAGTTGACTGCAGGATCTGATATTGATCTTATTCTGCTTTATGACCACGATCCGCAGACAGAAATGTCTGATGGTAAAAAACCACTTTATGTATCGCAATATTATATGTGGCTGACACAGCGGCTGTTATCGGCCTTATCAGCACCGATTGGTGGTGGCGTGTTCTATGAGGTAGATCTACGTCTACGTCCATCGGGTAACAAGGGGCCGCTTGCAGTTCCATTTTCAGCCTTTAGCAAATACCAGCGTAACGAGGCATGGCTCTGGGAGCATATGGCGTTGACCCGGGCACGTGCTATCGCAGGAGATAGGCTTTTTCGAGAACAGCTAGAAGGAGAGGTGGCACGGATTATTGCTTTGCCACGCGATGCCGTACATGTAGCTGCCGAGGTATGTGGTATGCGCAGGCTTATCGAAAAAGAAAAACCCGCCAGAACCTTATGGGATCTAAAAATGGCACCAGGCGGTATTATTGATCTGGAATTTATCGCGCAATATGCCGTGTTGATAGGCAGAGTCGGGTTTGAAGCGGGCAGGACAACCAGTGATACTCTGCTGCAGTTGCCAAAGAATTTTGCCACAATAATGGATGGGAGTGATCTGCATCATGCCTGTGTACTTTTTACGGATATTAGCCAAATCATGCAGCTTTGCCTGAATAAGGTATTCAACTTGGATGATATGCCTCCCAGCTTATCCACGTTGTTGCAGCGCGTTGTCGGTGAACCGGACATGCTAAGGGTTAAAAATTTAATACGTGAAACAGCATCAGGTGTCCGCAACGCTTTCGAGCATATGATCGGCATACTTTAAATAGTTTTATATAAATTTAGCTATTTCTTTTTTTAATTTTTTATAAGAAATATAATCAAATCCATTAGATTTATTGATTGTTAACAATATTGAGTCTCTTAAAAAAGCAAGAAGCATAATATTAGTGAGAGTTAAATGAAGTAATTCAAATTAAATTTTCTAAATATATCAAGTATAAATTTATTATAAAATACTACATCTATACTTATCAAAAACTGTATTATTAGTCAAATGTTTTTGGCTAAAACGATAACCTCCTTATAATAGGTACGTGGTTTTTAATTTCACCTTAAAGATTAATAGCAGTTTTCATAGTATTTTCTACTAACATACGTGTTTTAGCTTTTTTTCTTATCCATGCGTAATTCTGGTTCTATGTATCGGAATGTAAATAAATGGGAACGTTATCCATAGGGTCAATAGCATATCAGCGTTTTTCCTATGTGGTGCAGAATACAGATTCTAGCAAAATTGTAGGTTTTTTCTACAGGCATTCTATAATAAATTGGCCAGAACATAGCTATCACCATAGCAGCTGCTGTAAATTATTTTCTATTGTGTTCTGGATAGGAGCTGCATGTCGCTTGGGCCATAAAAGCCGGGCGATATTCTCATGAAAGTATATGGGATTGCTTATAACAAAGCAATTTCGCACTGATCAAGATCATGCTATTTCTGGATGCACTCTGCTTGAATACAGTTGCGGTTCATATGACTTCATTGTGGCAAAAAACACTGCCTATGCCTATTATAAAAAATTCTGACCAAAACTAATATCATTGAAAGTAACTACCTTTCTAATAAACAAGATAGTTACTATGGTGATTGTTTATTTAAAATATGCCAACCTTCTATTTTTTAATTAAAGGTTTTGCAAGAAATAAAATCGGTTTTCAGAGTAATTAAGCATTCTGCCGCTGAGGAATGCGTATTGAAACTGTTGTCCCCTTTCCTTCATATGAGAAAATTCGCAATGTTCCGCTATGCAGCTCAATCAGTGAGCGTGAAATGGCCAGTCCTAGGCCGGAACCAGTATGAGTTTTGGTGAATTGGTTTTCCACTTGCTCAAACGGCTTACCAAGCTTATCAATTGATGATTTTGGTATGCCAATGCCACTATCAGCGATAGAGATAGCAAGTACGCCATCTGTAATGCGCGCGCGTACCCGGATGGCCCCACCTGAGGGTGTGAATTTAACGGCATTGGAAAGCAGATTAAGTGAAATCTGCCGCATGGCGCGGATATCAACTTCCACTTGTATGGGTTTCTCAATCTGAGTTTCAAGCCGAATCTGTTTTTCACTGGCTTGAAGAGAAACAGCCCGCAATGCCTCGCTGATGACAGGCTCAAGATCCGTTTCTTGTCGGTCGATACTGAAGCGACCAGCTTCGATCTTTGACATGTCAAGAATATCATTGATAAGGGTGAGCAGATGTGTGCCGGAATTATAAATATCGTTAATATATTCCTGATACCGTTCGCTACCTAACGGACCAAAGGTACCATGGGCCATAATCTGTGAAAAACCAATGATAGCATTGAGCGGCGTACGCAATTCATGCGACATGTTGGCAAGAAATTGCGATTTTGCGATATTAGCACTTTCAGCACGCTCTTTTTCAGTCTGGAGGCGGATATTTAGCTCTGAAACCTCATCAGTACGTTTTTTTTGTTCTTGGCGTGCACGTTTTAGGTCTTGGATCGTAGAAACAAAGCGTTGCTGGCTATCTTTAAGGCTTTTCTGCTGCTGTTTCAACTCTGAGATATCGGTGCCGACGGATACAAAGCTGCCATCTTTCGTGCGTCGCTCATTCACTTTCAGCCACTTCCCATCAGAAAATTGCCGTTCATAAGTATGATTACCTCCGTCATTTTCACCCAATGCATGTTCGCTGATTACCGGTTTTGCCAGGGCTTCGACTGTTGTCCGCTGTATGCCTGGGTGAAGAGCTTGCTCTGCCAAGCCTGTATATTCGCGGTATTTGCTGTTGGACATGACCAAGCGTCCGTTGGCATCCCAGAGCACAAAAGATTCTGAAATGTTTTCAATTGCATCGCGAATACGCAGATCAGCCTCGGCTGTCTGCTCGGCCAATCGATGCTGTTCGCTGATATCATAGGAAATACCGACTAGGTGAGGTTCATCATTCTGCACCACCTCTGCGCGGATGCGCATCCAGACCGGGTGACCGGAAGCATGGCGCATGGCAACTTTGAGGTCAATATAATTCATTTGGCCGCTCAGGATGCGTTGAGCAATCTCGTAGAGGTCAAAATCGGCAGGGTCGATAATTGAAGCAACTTCGGATATGGAAAGCAATGCATCATAAGCTCGGTATCCAAGCATTTCATACATGGAGCGTGACCAGTAGATTCGTCCACGGACCATGTCCCAATCCCATAAGCCGCAGCGCCCGCGCACCATGGCTGTATCAATGCGCTGCTGAATTTTTTCGGCAATCAGATCAGCATAGCGCGTGCGTGATGCTTGGCTAAAATAGGCATAGAGAATAACGAGCATAACGCTAACAGTACTGAGAAAAAGGGTAATGTTAAGCGAAACCGTTTTTTGCCATTCGGCAAGCATTTTCTGCTCATGCAGCGCAATAAATATACCGTATTGGCCGAATGCTGCCTGTGAAAAAACGGCAAGCGCTTTTTCATCATGGATAGATACCCGCATGACATCCGCGCTGTTATCTAGTGTAAAAAGAGGTTGCTCACTAGATACCACTTGGTCTATTGGATTGCCTATAGAAGATTCAAAGCCTGAAGCTGCAATCACCTTGCCATCAGGCTTAATAATAGCAATCTGCGCTGCCGGCGAAATTAGGTTTTGAGAACGAAAATGCACTAGGATATCCTGAAGCTGGGAAGGGTTGACAGGCTTCGGCTTGCCAGTATCGCCAAAGAAATCGCGTTCAATTTTGGCCGAAATATGCCCTGAAGATAGGATAAGGGCCCCGCGGGTGTTGTTTTCAATACTTTTCCGCCATTCGTAAAGAAAGATTCCGCGTATTGAAGCAAGCAGTGCGAGAAAAACAAGAACCAGAAGCGGAATGGCGCGCCGCATCCATGGCTCAATAGTGAGCAATCGCTGATAGGTAGGGCTGGAAAGAAGGCCAATATGGGCAGACAGACCGGAAAGTCTTCTCCGTGCATTTTTCTTATCTACAACTAACACTTTGGCCGCGCTTTGCGCGTCCAATTCCACCATTATCGGCTCCTTCTCAAAAATCCTAGGAGATTGATTCGGTAGGCTTAACACTCGAATAAGTGTCAATGAATCAAAACTATTATGCCATGTCCAGTATTTTTTTTATAAAGATACAAGCGTGGATGAGGCTGTTTATTTTTTTATCTAGAAAAAAAGAGGAATTACCGAATTTCTCAGAAAAAGCACGAAAATGCGTATTTTTTAAAAAAAATTCATAGAAATTAAATAATTGAATATTTTTGTAGGGATTTTCCAGATACACAGAATCTATCCGACCAGTCGGATGATGGCAAGGTGGGGAACGGAGGATTTATGCAACTCTGAGCATACGGATAGTGATATCGGCAACATCCTTTGAAAGCTCTTTAGCCGAAGCGATTTTTTTCAGTTCATTCTTGATTTTTGTTTTTCTTCTATTTTCTAGGGTGTGCCAAGAATGCATAACTGTAAGCAGGTTTGCTGCCACTTGCGGATTCTTTTTGTCTATCATTAGAACGCTATTAGCAAAAAATGCGTAGCCAGCCCCGTCTGTGCGGTTGAAGCCAGTCTGATTGCCAATAGCAAAAGCATAGATAAGCGCACGAACCCGATTTGGGTTTTCATAAGAGAATAGGGGATGCCCTGTCAGCTTTTTTACCTGCTCAAGTGCTTCAGCTCCGCTGCGGCTTGTCTGTACAGTAAACCATTTGTCCATTGCCAAGGGATCGGCAGAAAAACGTTGTTCAAACTCCTTGAGTGCAGTATTGCATTCTTCTGAATGCGGGAAGCGCTGAACCAGAAGGCGCAGCGCAGTTATCCTATCGGTCATGTTATCGGCATGGGTGTAGATATCCGACAAGCGGTCGGGTCTGGGTTCAGAAAGAACGATATAATCAAGCAGAGCATTTTTCAGGATTCTTTTGCCCGCATTTGCAGCATCCGGTGAATAAGGGCCTTTTATGGCAAGATGCTGGTGTAAGCTAGCGAAGTCAACACTATATTTTCCAGCAATCATTGCAAGCAGTGCTTCACGAGCCGCAAAAATACGGTCTGGGTCTACATTTCTGTCAATGACACTAGCAATTTCGGCTTCAGAGGGCAGGGCTATGCAAAAGGCGCGGAAGGCGGGTTCTAAGCTTTCATTACTGGCAGTGCTGCCAATGAGCTCAATAAGTTCATTGCATTCTGCAGTGCAGTTTTTTTCCGCTTTTTGAGAGGCAAAAACAAGATGCTGAATGAGCAGCTGATTAAGTATCTGCCAGCGGTTGACAAGATCTATGTCATGCCGGGCAAGAAAGGCGAAGTCGCTGTTTCGCAGAGCCAGGTCAAGCGTGACAGGCGCAGAAAATCCCCGCAATAAAGATGGAACGGGGCGTGATGTAAGCCCTGTGAAGTAAAAGCTTTGCCGTTTTTCCGTAAGCAGCATAATATCGGCTTTAACATGGTTATCTGCATGGTAAGCCATATCCCTGCCGTCTGTGTTCATTAGCCCAAAACGTACAGGAATGACCATTGGTTGGTTTTTTGGCTGACCCGGCGTGGGGCAAAGCGATTGTTCGAGTATTATGGTAAGACTGCCATCTTTCTCATGATAATCGAATTGGGCTTTAACATGTGGTGTGCCAACCTGCTCATACCAGAGCATGAACTGGCTGAAATCCTTGCCCGATACTTCAGAAAAACATGCAATCAGGTCTTCAATTATGCAGGCATGGCCATCATGGCGTACAAAATAAAGATCTATACCTGCCAAAAATAATTTGTCATCTAGCAGGGTATGGATCATCCTGATAATCTCAGCACCTTTTTCATAAATGGTTGCCGTATAGAAATTATTGATTTCAGTGTAGTGATGTGGCCGCACTGAGTGTGCTAGCGGCCCGGCATCCTCTGGGAACTGTTTTGTTAGCAGAAAACGAACGTCGGAAATGCGCTGCATAGAAGTGGAACGCTGGCTGGCAGAAAATTCCTGATCGCGGTATACAGTCAACCCTTCCTTCAGGCAGAGCTGAAACCAATCGCGACAGGTAATGCGGTTGCCCGTCCAGTTATGGAAATATTCATGCGCAATAATTCGTTCAATATTAGCATAGTCATAGTCAGTTGTTGTTTGTGGGTTGGCAAGCACGTATTTATCATTGAAAATATTAAGTCCTTTGTTTTCCATCGCGCCCATATTGAAATCAGAAACAGCCACGATATTGAAAACATCAAGATCATATTCACGACCGAAAACCTTTTCATCCCAACGCATGGCGCGCTTCAAGGCATCCATGGCATAAAGGGCCTGTGGAGGCTTACCCTTTTCTACGTAAATAGCCAGTGCAACATTTTTGCCGCTACTAGTCGTGAAATGATCATGCACAGCTTCAAGATCACCGCCTACCAACGCAAAGAGGTAGGATGGCTTGGGAAAGGGATCATGCCACAGGGCGAAATGCCGTCCATCTGCAAGTGGACCGCTTTCCTGTAGGTTGCCGTTTGATAAAAGCACCGGGCAGTTTTTCTGATCAGCTTCAATTCGTACAGTATAAACAGAAAGCACATCCGGCCTATCATAAAAATAGGTGATCCGGCGGAACCCTTCCGATTCGCACTGGGTGCAGAATATGCCGTTTGAGCGGTAAAGGCCCATGAGCTGCCGGTTGGCATTAGGGTTCAGTTCAGTGATAATTTCGAGTGTGAAAGGCCATATTGGCGGGTGATGGATCTCGAGTCGATCCGCTGTTCTGCTGAATGCTTCTGCAGACAGTGATTTTCCGTCAATGCTAATAGAAATGAGGGTGAGATCGTCACCGTTAAGCACAAGTGGCATTCCGGGACATGTGTTTTCTCTTTTTTTAATAGCGAGTTTTGCGATCACCTGCGTTTTTTCTATCTCAAGAGAAAAGTAAAGCTCGCTGTGCGATATCGCGTAAGGTGTGATGCTGTAATCTTCAAGGCAAAAAAGCCGATGTGTATGGGAATTCATTGTTCAGTTCCTGACTGTATCTTTGGCTTTTTAAAAATGACAGCTTCTAAGCAAGGTGAATTTTAATTTTGGGTCAATTATCAGCTATAAGGTGAGTTTTCTTCACATTCCTTGAGACGCATTTTGACCATGAGAAAGTCATTCCAAGCAAATTTTTTTTGCGAAGGAGTCCGCAGAAGATAAGCAGGGTGGAGTGTTGGCATGACCGGAATTTCTTGCCCCCCCGTTGTCCGGTAAACATACCATTTACCGCGCAACTGTAGAATGCCCTCCTTGGCTCCTGTCAACAATTTGGCTGCTGGGCCGCCAAGTGCAATCAGGATTCTGGGCTTTGCTAGTTCTATCTGCCGGTTAATAAATGGACGACAGAGTTCTGCTTCCATAGAGGTTGGTGTTCTATTTCCCGGCGGGCGCCAAGGAATAGTGTTGGCAATATAGACTTGGTCACGTCCAAGCCCGATAGCATCAAGCATGCGATTGAGCAGCTGTCCGGAACGTCCTACAAAGGGCAGGCCCTGGATATCCTCATCACGGCCGGGAGCTTCACCAATCAGCATTAGTGCGCTTCCCGGCGTACCGTCAGCAAAGCAGGTGTTTTTTGCGGTAAATTTCAGTTGGCAACCGTTAAAAGCTTCAAGCTGTTTCCTTAATTCATCAAGAGTCTGCGCGTCATTTGGGGTGGGAGCGGGTGATTTCGGCTGGTAGGATTGTATTGCCGTCGCAGATAGCTCTGCTGATGCCATCTCGGTCGCAGAAATTGAGGCGTGTATGTGCTTTTTTTCCTCAGCACAGACAAAATGGCTGACCGGCGTTTCGGATAAGGCCGTATCAACACCAGCTATTTTATAGAACTGGAGAAGATCTTTCCAAAAAGGATTGAGTTCCCTATGAGACACTGTGTCACCCCTGTTCTTTAATAAAAACCTCTCATCCACCATAATGGAAAGTAGCTAATGAGAAAAGGGGTAATAAACGTTATGCGACTAGTTAACAAAGACTGCTGGAGCGATTGGCGACTGCTAGTTGTTCTCTTGCACTTCCAAGTTGAAGGTACTGATGAGCGAATTGATGTGATATGTCGCCGGCAGTGAGCTTCTCCCCGATTCTTCATGCGTCAATCGGTGATTACAGAAAGTGTGAGAGGCAGGCGTGCTAATTATCCACTATGGTGCTTGGTTAAGCATGTGGCCAAGCTGTTTGCGCTGCGTCACATTGGGGCTAGAATCTTCGATGTTAGCTGTGCTAATGAGAAGATTGGAGTCGGCTAGTAATTGTACCAATTGTTCAATGGCTCCACTATCCAGCCTTTGTTGCTGCAATATAAACCTAATAGAAGGGTAGAATCGGTTTTCAAACGTGTGCCATTTATCTGTGATCTGGCACAATATCATTCGCCCGTCACTAATCTTTGGCTGACATGTATTTTCGATCGATTCTGTTTACTTTCTCAAGCGCGTGTGGTCGGTTTTCATATTCACCACTCATTAGGTTGCGCCGTGTGGCAAGGTTTGCCAGTGTCGTACGGGGAGCGGACACCATGGCGGTATAATCTGTATCGGGAAAGCCATTTCATTTACTAGGTTTGATTAGCGCATGTGGAGCATTGGGATCAGGCGTAGAAATGGAGCTGTTTTTCGTTTCTAACTCGTTCATTGCATCGGAAAATATCGCACGAATGGTCTCGCAGCAGATCTATGGCTGCACCTTTTTCCAACATATTGCAAATTGGTTTTTGTTGTTCAGCCCCGGCGTTTCTTGCTCATTCATTGTTTTCTGCCTTTCATAAGCTCGTTGAAGCTATCCCCCAAATGACTTTGAATAATTTTCAGCATCTTTTTTCCAGCTGATTGATGACTTTCCTGATTTGCCTTTGCCCGGTGGCATTGCGATCATCTATTATCACGCGCTAAAATGATTCCCGATATACAATTGAGCCACGGTACATTGGCCGTATTGGTAATGGAAATCCCCGGATATATAGGAACTTCGGATATGTTAATGGCCCTAGCGCCAACGCTGTTTCCATGCTCTCACACAGAATCAGGATTCCAACCTCATTGCATTTCGAATAATTTTTGTTCTCTCGTGCCGATTGCAACCTCGGTTACCTTCCCTCCCTGGCTTCATCAAGCATCAGCCTAGCATTATTCACCGACGGGTTCATCACTTATAAGTGGATCTAGAAAAGTTAGGCGGCAGGCCGTGATATGTGACCATATGCCTGCATATGAGCGAATGAGTGGCTGGAAAATATGGTTCGCCTTTAATATTCATGTGACACCACCCGCGCTGATCAGTTTTGTATTCCGCATCGCGCTAATAATGGCTGGATGGGCAAAAATAGAAAGAGGTGCAAGCCAGCCTCTTACCTTCATCAAGTGGAATATTGCGACCGTTAAAATAATTTAGGACATGGCACATCTGCAAGGCCGATTGTGTTACCTGCTTAAAAAAAATCCTGCGTCTTTCCGATCTTCTATAGTCGGTTTTTAAAATCATGTTCCCCAGCACGCATTCTCTACCCCACCACGGAATCTTCCCAGACGTCAATGTTGCCAGATAGTCAAATCTTGAGAGCAGGTTTTCGGTCAAAATGAGCTTGAACGGGAGCAGCGCACGGCATAAATCCACACTCCAAGCCTGCAGCCCGACCTTGATTATCTGCTAGATCACTGTGCCCTTTAGGTCATTGCTCTATCTACCTTTAAAGTTTATATTTTTGCCTATCATCTTTGATAGGCAAGTAAAAACATATGATAATTCCGTCACACATTGATTGAACTTTTTGCGTCATTACAGACCCATGCCAGTCAATAGTACGTTCCATGTGATCAGAAAAGACTGTCATAATTTGCGTTGTCGCACTTAATTCTTCGATCTTTTTCACTGCATTAATGGATGGCAGTTTTTATTATACCAGCGGCACGCGCTATTTCTACTTGCGGGCTACCATACATAACATTAACCAGATACCATGCTCTTGTTGCGTACCTACGCTGCCTGCGAGTATGCTTTGCTTGCCGTTACCTTGTGGATCGGGTTCTCGTGCTGTATTATTTCCGAAATCAGGCTGCGTTCCACACATACAATGGGGCTACAGTCAAAATAATCAAGACGTGAATTATAAATACACTATCGCTTGTCATATCGCTAACACCGGCCTCTAGCGCTGTTGCCCTTGATTTAAGAAACGCGTCAAATCTCAGTCTTCTGCTCAATGTATTTCCGGGTGAGGCAAACCAAATAGACTTAAACTGCTGACTCCTTGATTACAAACCAAGTATCGACCGCCAGCGATACAGCGAGCGAAAATGCTCTATCTATGTTATGGGCACCTAGATATAAAGGCAAACACTCCAGCAAGAATATTCCCGTTGCAGTGCAGTAGAGAGCGTTATTGCTCTGATTTACTTCGTGCATTTTCAGTTTAGGAATCATCCTGTAACGCGATGAATTTATGGTCAAAATTATCATGCAACCATTCCCTCTCCAGGGGTAATGTTATACATCTGTCGATTATATAAATGAGTTTTTTAATTTCAAGAATAGAATCTTGACTTTCTTGGAAAACAGAGGCGGTAAGGGCCTTTTAATTTTCAGTAAATTTTGGTAATTGCCTGATTAATGATAATTTAATATTGTTATTGAATAGAATTTTTTGTGCAAAATATTGGCGAAGATAGCAGTGTCTTAAAAAGAATAGATTAGAATGTTTAAAAGCAGATCAGAGGAAAAAATATCTGAGAATTATAACTTATCCCGATTCAAAACATATCGGAGCTTGGGTCGTTTTTCTGTTGCGCCCATGCTGGATTGGACAGACAGGCACTGTCGGTTTTTTCATCGCCAACTAACAGAGAGCGCATTGCTTTATAGTGAAATGATTGTGGCTGATGCTGCTATTTGTGGTGATCGGACAAAGATTTTGTCATTTTCAGAGATGGAGCATCCCGTAGCATTACAGCTTGCGGGTTCTGATGCAGGAAAGCTCGCTGAAGCGGCACGTATCGGTGCGGATTTCGGTTATGATGAAATCAATCTCAATGTAGGCTGTCCATCTGATCATATTCAGTCGGCTGCTTTTGGTGCATGTCTTATGCAAGAACCCGATACTGTAGCTCGTGCCGTAGATGCCATGAAAAAAGCGGTTTTAATTCCTGTAACCGTGAAATGCCGTATTGGTGTTGATGAACAGGATAGTGAAGCGGCGTTGGATGAGTTTGGAGAGCAAGTGCTATCCGCAGGTGCTGATGCAATTTGGATTCATGCCCGCAAGGTATGGCTCAAGGGGCTTTCTCCCAAGGAGAACCGTGAGATTCCACCTCTGGATTATGAGCGGGTTTACCGGTTTCGGCGAAAAAAAATACATACGTTTATTGGAATAAATGGCGGTATCCAGTCGCTTGATGAAGCTGTTGCTCACCTTGAATATGTGGATGGTGTAATGATCGGGCGGGCAGCCTATTATAATCCGCTTCTTCTCATAGATGTTGATCGGAGAATTTATGGGCAGAAGGCCAAGAAAGTTGATTATACGCTGCTTATTGATCAGATGGCGGCCTATATTGACATCCATGTTCGCAATGGTGGTCGGGCTTCGCATGTAACACGGCATATGATTGGACTTTTTCATGGATTTGCAGGTGTGCGGGGCTGGAGACAGATATTATCGACGGAAACTAACTCTTATGAGGCAACATCTGCTGTTTTGTTTAAAGCTTTTGAACAGGTTGTCTTACCCTAACATTATATAGTAACTTCGATTGTCAATCTCTACCAGAGTCAACCTACCGTCCATCGCCGTAATAATCCGAGGAGCCGATTGAAAAGTACTGTGCCGAAAAATTATCCCTATCAAATTCGGCAGGGCAATTGGCGTATACACATCAGTTATGTTATAGGACTAGCGATATTTAGGATATCAAGAATGATTGATGCAGCTTTAGTTATGCCTTTAGTTGTACGAATTGCAGTGATATAAGTTGAGTATATTATTATCAATATGAGTTCATTGTGCATCCCTGAAAAATAGGACAGCATTTGAGGCATCTGTATCAGCTATGAAATTAACAAATTTTCCGTTGCTCAGTGTTTGCACTTTCTGAAGTAACCATTGTTTATACAGCTTAGTCTGATTGCCAGTTTGCCGTTGTCCATAGAAGAAATAGAACTTGAAGGGATGATGTCGGTAGTCGTCTTAATAGGCTAATCTAACAATTCAGAAGGTTGTCACTGCAAGGACAATAAAAAGCCAGATATTGTGCATGAGATGGCTTAGCTGGTATCTGCATCAATCAAAGCAGATGTAGCAACAAGATCATCGTGCCAACATACAGATCGCATTGTTGACTGGCTGCTGAGGTTGAAGACTATTGTCCCGCAAGTCCTAACGGACTTGGAGTGAGTAGCGCAATTGTTGATAGAGTCAACCAGAATAAATGCATGATCTCGTTTTTCTGTTACTCAGATGTTTATATTCATAATCCGATAGCTAGACCGGCAAGAAGTGCAACCATACTGATCTGCTGCATTGCACCAAGTGCATCACCGGTACAGCCTTCAATTTTATTCCTGCATACTTTGATGAAGGCGTAGGTGCATAAAATGATAATTCCTGTGGCAATGATAAATGAGAGAAAGCCTCTATATGGAATGATCAGGATTCCAAGAATGATAACTGAAATGATTGATGAAAAAAACAGGTGTTTTTATCAGGTTTATCGGCCATAGCTGCTGTACCGTCTTTTTTCGCTAGTGGCAGAACATACTACATCCATACCAAGGCACCACGGCCTCAACGGCAATCATAGCGGTAAAGGCTGCACCCACGCCAAAATTTTTGATAATATCTGCAAGTAGGATAATACGCAGGTCAATTGAGAAAATAAGAGCTAACGCACAAAAACACCAATGCGCGAATCTTTCATAATTGTAAAGCGCTCTTTCATAGTTCTTTCTGACCAGAACGCATCTGCAACATCGCTCAGCCCATCTTCATTAGAGCACCGGTCAGGATAACAAGCGCCATGACCGTAAATATCCCACGGCAAAGGGGGAAAAGCCAAATACATGGGTGAAAATTAGAAAACTAAGGGCGCGTATAGTGGAATACATAATGCGGATAATATGATTGATAAATTGTGCCACCGATTATTCATTCTTTAAAATATTTACTGAAATGCTTATAAAGCTAGTAAGATAGTTCAGCATTTTGGAATATTTTATCTAGTATAATCCCAGAAAAACGTGAAACTACTCTGCTCAGTAAGATACAATATGGTAACTTGTTTGATCAATTTCGTACAGGGAAGACTGCTTCAGTAAGTTTTCAAAACGTATCAGGATTATTCCTAATGAGTGAGGTCGACCACCCTTTTAATGATTTTCGTGCACTTCTTCATGATCTTCCTCAACCTGATGAAAATATCCTGACTAGGGTGAAAATTCATCAGGGTAGGTTGGCCAAACCGCAAGGGGCATTGGGCAAGTTGGAGGAAATTGCTGTCTGGCTTGCTGGATGGAAAGGGCAGGAAAAACCCATTATAACGCGGCCACTGGTTGCGGTTTTTGCCGGAAATCATGGTGTGACAGATGAAAATGTGACACGGTTTCCGCGCAGTATTACGCGTCAAATGGTGGATAATTTTTCTGCCGGTGGTGCAGCAATCAATCAAATCTGCATTGCCAATGATCTGGGATTGAAGATTTATGAGCTGGCGCTGGATTATCCGACAATGGATATTAGCAGGGGCGCTGCTATGAATGAGCGCACCTGCGCTGCTACCATGGCATTTGGCATGGAAGCAATTGCCGGAGGGACAGATCTTCTTTGTCTTGGCGAAATGGGCATTGGCAATACGACGGTTGCGGCGGCGCTAGCATGTGCCCTTTTTGGTGGAAATGCTGAAGATTGGACAGGGCCCGGTACCGGCTCGACAGGGACATATTTTGAGCGCAAACGTGAAACGGTGCGCAAGGCAATTGCTTTGCATCACAGGCATTTGGATGATCCTTTTGAAGTATTGCGCCGGCTGGGCGGGCGTGAGTTTGCGGCTATTGTCGGAGCAATCTTGGCAGCACGAATGAAAAAAATTCCTGTCATTCTTGACGGTTTTGTGGTGAGCGCAGCAGCAGCAGTTCTGTTCAAGGCGCATTCCCAAGCCCTTGATCACTGTCTTATAGGGCATCTTTCTGCTGAACCGGGCCATCGTCGATTACTTGAAAAGTTTGGCAAGAAACCGTTGCTTGATCTTGGCATGTGTTTGGGTGAGGGGACAGGTGCTGCGTTGGCTGCGGGAATTGTTAAGGTCGCAGCCCTTTGCAATGCTCGGATGGCAACATTTGAGCAACTAGATATGAAGAATAGGCAGGATCAATGATCCTGCCTATTCTATGTGACAGGCATTGGTACTGTTATTTATTGAAATATGATAGTACACTTAGATCTAAAGGGGAGGGATTTATTCTTTACTTGCCGTTATTTTTCAATTATCATATAATCAAGTGGTAGCTCGGTGGTATATTTTATTTGCTCCATGGCAAAGGATGAGGAAACATTGCGTATTTCAATTTTTCTGATAAGCTTTTTATAAAAAATATCATAAGCAGCAATATCAGGTACGACGATACGCAGCAGATAATCAATATCTCCGCTCATGCGGTAAAATTCGACAACTTCTGGAAATTCTCTGGCAACTTCGGAAAAGCGTTTCAGCCATTCATGGCTGTGTAAACCGGTGCGGATGGAAACAAATACCGTGACACACGTATTGACTTGCACAGGATCCAGAATGGCAACACGGCGTTTGATAACACCATCTTCTTCAAGTTTCTGGATACGCCGCCAGCATGGTGTTGTTGAAAGTCCTACTTTTTTGGCAATATCAGAAACAGCCAATGTTGCATCCTCTTGCAATAGACGAAGAATTTTGCGATCAAGGCGATCCATATTTTATTCTCCTAAAAATATTCTAATATTTGTTATATTCTTACTGTATTAGAAATAGCATGCATATTATAAGAGTATTTTAAATAATAATTCTATTAAAGCATATTTATGTTATGCAATATGTTTCTCTATAAGATATCTTAAGATAGGCAATAACTCGTCTGAAAACCAAGGATTCTTTTTAATCCAGCCGGTATTGCGCCATGAAGGGTGAGGAAGCGGTAATACATGATAGCCACGGGGCTGTTTTACAGTAAGGATTTCACGCCATTTTTGAACAGTTTCTGTTAAAGATTTTCCATAATTTTTTGTGATATGCCAATGTTGTGCATATTGACCGATAGCAAGAACCAGCTTTAACTGGGACATTGCTGTAAATAAAGGGCCATGCCAGTGCTCAGCACATTCACGCCGGGGTGGTTTGTCACTGCCCTTCTTATCATAACCGGGAAAGCAAAAGCCCATCGGTACAATAGCAAAATATTCAGGATTATAAAAATTTTCCCGCGTGATGCCCATCCATTCACGCAGACGGTTGCCTGAACGGTCATTAAATGGAATGCCAGTTTCATGGACACGCAGCCCTGGTGCCTGTCCAGCAATAGCAATCTGTGCCTTTGATGATAGAATGCAGACAGGTTTTGGTTCATGGGGCAGGGCCGGTGAAAACGAAGAGGCATCGCGGCAGATGCGACAGTAAGCTATCTCATGTCGCAAACCGGCAATTATAGCAGTTTCAGGGTTATACTGTCTATCATACTGATTCTGTTGCAATATTTTCTGCCCAAGGTTATGAATTTATATTCTCAGCGTTAAGATGTATCCTGCGCTAGTAACGCGAGCGTTCGACATCGATTGTCATATGCCATATTCGTATCTGCGCTTCTCTAACGGGTAACTGCTGTAACTTGTTCCGAAACCATCTGACTACGGTTCTGTTAAGAACAGTCTCGTAGGCAAAATAATATCCCAAAATATCATTATATTGATCTTTATTCAATTCATTTTGCATATAACGAGCGGATTGAATTCATCATCGCTGATTTTGCCCAGCTCTCAATGCAGCTGCTTGATAAACCCTTAGCTTTGAAAGGGTTTTTTTCGATGATAGCGTATCATATCTGTTACTTGGCCAAATTCGCTTTATCTATCTTCATCAGGCTTTTCATATTGTGAAGAACTGGCAGATTTCCCAATTATTAGCTTCACTCTATTTAATCCCCCAGCATATCATCGACATAAAACTTCAATGTCTAGATTCTGGCCAATTTTGCCGCTCTATCAACGTATTTCCAGTTTATTGTGGTTATTTCAGTTTATAATCTTCAACTGGAATTATTTCATAGGGAAGGCAAGTTTTTTAAGAATGGGGGTCAGCTCCATCTCGTTATTTTATGTTATGAATTAAGTGCTGAATGTTATGCTGAGACAGCAACTATTTTCCTAGAACCAGATTTTTGTGCTGCCATGAGTCGGTGTCTTGATGGTCAAGCAACTGTTATGATTGTCTGATATGCTGATTGATGTTGCGAAAAATATCCGGCAGATCTGTTAGCTATCATATACAACTTTCCCGTCTGCAATTTATTGATGTGCTGCGCGGCGTAACGCTTATTGGTATGATCGTCTATCATTTTAGCTGGAATATATCTTGGTTCGGCTATTTGCTCCTAGGACAGGTTGTCGAGGGTGGGTTATGGCTTCTTGCCCGTATAGTTGCTTTTAGTTTTCTTTTTCTCGCATATTTAGTAATGGTATCCGCTGGAAAGCATTCTGGTTGCGCTTTTTCATGATTGCAGCTGCCGCTTTTCTTATTTCCATAATGACATATTGGCTGATTCCGAAAAATTTTATTTATTTTGGCATCCTGCGTTAACCATAGTAGCATGTATTCTGCGCAAGACAAACAGGCTTCAGTGGCTTTTGGAAGGTATCCGCATTCAGTCTGTTAACCACTGGCTGCAATGGATTGGGCACCACAGCCTATTTGTCTATTTTATTCAGCAACCGGTTTTGTTGTGGGTGCTTTATCTGTACACATTTGCTTTCTCGTTTTCTCCTGATGCAGTTGTGTGTCGGGATGGAAGAAAATTGCTGTTTGGCTTGCAAACAGGATATTGGCAGGGAAATCTATGGAAGTTATTGCCTTTGTTCTTTTAATAAACTGGAAAATCGCGGTCTTTTAGATTATCATTAAAAATCTTGCGACTGCTTTCAGTTGGTTAAGAACCTATAATAAATAAAGGGATACCGATTTTATTTTGGCTTGTTCTGACTGTTATCAGTATATTGCTATGTTCTCAGTCTTGTAATTTCAAAGAATCATTGTCAATGATGGCGTTGTCTTATGTCAGTGTACTAAAAAATGCAGACCACCAGCTTAATTCTGTTACCTTAGTATTATGACTGCCAATTTGGATAATATCAATCCTATAAAGTAGTAATTTTTCATCAAAATACGTTATTTATTATAATCGGCGAGCTGAATAAGGACAGTAGAAAAAAGCAGTTTCTGTTGCTTGTAGAATATTTTATATTAAAGGTCATTGGATTAATAGTTCAGGATAAATGCTCTGGTGGTTGAGATTTCATGGCTGGGGGCAATAGGGGCAGGAGCGCTGTCTTTTTTTTCTCCATGTGTGTTGCCGCTGGTGCCGCCTTATCTCTGTTATATGGCAGGTGTCAGTATTGAGGATTTCTATGCCGTGGTTGAAAAGGAAAACTGCAGGCAAGGGGCGCGGTGGACACTTGTTATCGCAGCTATTTTTTTTGCGCTCGGCTTTACGACTGTTTTTGTTGCACTGGGGGCGGTAGCAACAACAATTGGCAGCTTCCTTTTGCATTGGCAGCAGCAGATAGCAGGTATTGCTGGTATCATTATTATATTGATGGGGCTTAATTTTTTAGGTACTATGAGTCTGTCCTTCTTGTCGCGCGAAGTGCGCTTTCAGATGCGCGGTATATCCGCAGGTCCCGCTGGTGCTTTTATCATTGGGCTTGCATTTGCTTTTGGTTGGACGCCTTGCATTGGGCCAATTCTCGGGTCAATCCTGACACTTGCTGCTTCAAAAAGAACGATAGCGGAAGGGACAGGCCTGCTTGCGGTTTATTCTTTGGGGTTTAGCATTCCGTTTATTCTAACTGCCATATTTTCAGCTGGTTTCATGCGTCTTCTTAGTCGTCTCCGGATGCATCTCGATAAGATAAAAAAAATAATCGGAATATTACTTGTTATCACAGGTATTCTGTTTTTATTTGGCCAAATGCAGAATATATCTTATTGGTTTCTAGAATGGTTATCAGTATTAAAATTAGATATGATGTTTATGTATAGCGAAAATCAGAAATAAAACTACCTTTCTAATATTCTACCAGATTATATAATTAAAAGCAAGAGATTAAGGATACGAAGCTCGATAATGTCAGAAACATGTCTATCTGTTATTCTGGCGGCAGGAGAGGGAACAAGAATGAAATCCGCTGTTCCCAAAGTGCTGCATAAAATCGGCGGTTTGCCGCTTGTCTGCCATGTTGTTCGAGCAATGCAGGCGGTAAGCTCCCGGAAAATGATAGTTGTTGTTGGCAGTGAGGCAGAAATTGTTGCTGCTGCAGTGCGGCCATTTGTTGCTGATGTAGCAATTGTTGAGCAGAAGAAAAGGTTGGGTACAGCCCATGCTGTGTTGGCAGCGCGTGAAGAACTGCAAAAATCGGTTGATGATGTACTGATTGCCTTTGGCGATACACCGCTGATTGAAGAAACTGCTCTTGCAGATGCCCGAAAGGCGCTGAAAAACGGTGCTGATATTGTTGCCATGGGTTTTAGGACTAATAAGCCAATGGGCTATGGCAGATTGGTCGAAAAAGGGGGGCAGCTCATCGCTATTGTTGAGGAAAAAGATGCTAATGAGGCGCAGAAGAAAATAACCTTCTGCAATGGCGGCCTGATGGCAATAAAAGGAAAACATTTGCTTTCCCTCTTAGATAAAGTTAAGTACCACAACGCGAACAGAGAATATTACCTGACGGATATTATCCCAATTGGTGCAGCCGAGGGCTTGGATATCAGGGTAATTGAAGCGCCGGAAGATAATTTTATTGGTATCAATACCCGCGCACAATTAGCTGACGCTGAAGTAATCTGGCAAAATCGTAAGCGTCAGGCACTGATGCTCGCGGGTGTTACATTGCAGGCCCCTGAAACGGTCTTTTTTTCCTATGATACTGAAATTGCCGATGATGTTCTTATTGAGCCATATGTCTTTTTTGGTCCCGGCGTGAAGGTTGCGATCGGGGCTATTATTCATGCTTTTAGCCATATTGAAGGTGCAATAATCGGCGAAAATGCTGAAATCGGGCCTTATGCTCGTCTGAGATTTGGTGCGCATTTGAAGACAGGTGTGAAGGTTGGCAATTTCTGTGAAATCAAAAAGACTGAAATTGGAACAGGTGCGAAGATCAACCATCTTACCTATATTGGCGATGCTGAAATCGGTGCTTATTCCAATATTGGTGCTGGTACTATTACATGCAATTATGATGGTTATAATAAATGGAAAACCGCTATCGGCGAGAGAGCTTTCATCGGTTCCAATTCATCGCTTGTTGCTCCTATATCTATTGGTAATGGGGCTTACGTTGCATCAGGCAGTGTGATAACAGAAAATATTGCTGATGACGCGCTTGCCTTTGGCCGCGCACGTCAGGTTAACAAAAGCGGGCAGGCAAAGATTTTACGCGAACATTGTACTCTAATCAAACAGGGTAAAAAAGCGTAATGCCTTTTTTCTGTATTATTTGCATGGTCGGTTTCTATGATATGATGGAAAATGGCTGTTCTCGGAACTTTATGATCGGAGTTTTGTATGTGTGGAATTATTGGTATTCTGGCGAAACGTCCTGTTGTTCCTCTGCTTATGGATGCGCTTAAGCGGCTTGAATATCGCGGTTATGACTCAGCCGGAATTGCAACCTTTGAAAAAGGGCATCTGGTCCGTTTCCGCGCTGAAGGGAAGCTTGTTCATTTGGAAGAAAAGCTGAATAATTATTCCTTGGATGGCAAAACCGGTATTGGTCATACTCGCTGGGCAACTCATGGTGCGCCGATCGAACGCAATGCACACCCGCATATGTCAAAACAACTTGCAGTTGTTCATAATGGTATTATTGAAAATTTTGCCGAATTACGTGCAGAGCTAAAAAAGAAAGGTTATGTCTTCAATACCGATACAGATACAGAAGTTGTTGTTCATCTGGTTACAGACGCTTTGGTAAAAGGCAAAACACTGATTGAGGCCATGCAAGATTCGCTTCCCCGTTTGCAGGGAGCTTTTGCCCTTGCACTGATTTTTGAGGGACAGGAGGATCTGCTTATTGCTGCCCGACAGGGGCCGCCGCTTGTTATAGGCTACGGCAAGGGAGAAATGTATATTGGCTCGGATGCTATTGCGCTTGCTCCCTTTACTGACCGTATTAGTTACCTTGAGGATGGAGATTGGGCGGTTCTTACCCATAAGTCAGCAACGATATATTATAGTATGGGTAGCAAGCAGGTAAAACGTGAACAGACGAAGTCATCCAGATCGGCTTTTCTTGTATCAAAAGGCGATCACCGTTATTTCATGTACAAGGAAATACTTGAGCAGCCAGAAGTTGTTTTTCATACACTGGCGCATTACCTTGATTTTGCCAGTGGAAAGGTGCGCTTGCAGAAAGACAGCATTGACTGGTCATCGGTATCGTGCTTGGTCTTTGCATGCTGCGGGACGGCTTATTATTCTACGCTTGTTGCGAAATACTGGTTCGAAAATCTTGCTGGATTATCCGTTAGTAATGATGTAGCATCGGAATTTCGTTACCGTGATCCACCTTTATCCGTTTATCAGACACTGGCGCTTTTTGTCTCCCAGTCAGGTGAGACGGCTGATACATTGGCTTGTCTGCGTTACTGTAAGCGAAAAGGTGTGCAGAGCGGCGTTGTGGTTAATGTTTCTGAATCAACTATGGCCCGTGAAGCTAATATCGTTTTTCCGATCCTTGCAGGACCAGAAATAGGCGTGGCTTCAACAAAAGCCTTTACCTCACAATTGGCAGCACTGGCCTCTTTGGCGCTGATGGCAGGCAAGGCGCGTGGCACAATCAGCAAAAAACAAGAGCGTTCTTTTGTCATGGCATTGGCTGAAACACCCCGTTATATCAATCAGGCATTGAAGTTAGAGCCATCGATTGAAGCTGTTAGTCGTGAATTAATAGCTGCTAAAAGTGTGCTTTATCTGGGGCGCGGTACATCTTATCCTATTGCGCTTGAAGGAGCACTGAAACTTAAGGAGCTTTCCTATCTTCATGCAGAAGGTTATGCCGCAGGTGAGTTGAAACATGGGCCGATTGCATTAATTGATGAAACCATGCCGGTTATCGTGGTTGCCCCATATGATCGCTGGTTTGAAAAAACCGTTTCCAACACCCAAGAAGTAGCTGCCCGTGGGGGACGCATTATCTTCATCACAGATAAAAAAGGTGCAGCCGCGATTTCTGTTAAAACGCTTGCAACCATTGTTATATCTGAGGTGCCGGAAATAATAGCGCCTATTGTTTATACTATATGCGTACAGCTTATTGCCTATCATACAGCAGTTCTGCTTGGTACGGATGTGGACCAGCCCCGCAATTTGGCAAAATCTGTGACAGTTGAATAAAACAAAGATTGGCAGAGGAAGGATATTTCATCTATAGTATTTGTCAATAGGTGTACGTTGATCTCCTAATCATTGACGTTTTGGGGCGGATATTATGAAAACCTCGCTGCAAGGTGTTCGAGCATCTGCGTTAGCATTTTTATGCATTACATATTCACATGATTAGACTCTTTTGACGGATACAGGAGCAGATTTCTGGGTTGAGTGGCTACTCAAGACAGGAATAGCTCTATGAATTTCAATATAAATCTGCAGAACCAGTAAAAATTTCAACTCTAGTTGCTTTGCAAGGGTAAACGGAGAATTGTTTATAAAGTTAAAGGCTATTTTAGTAATCTTCTGATTAAAGAAGATTACCGTAAATTTAGGAGAGGTAAACACCACATAGATAAACCTTTTTAGTAGAAGTTTATGCTTGTTTGCAGCAGCGCTGGGCAAAAAGTAGTTTCCAAAATGGAAGATATTATCGATAACAACTGTTCATTTATTGTAGGATAGAATAGCACTATCAAGTTATCCATAAGTAGTCTGAAATTCATCAAAGGCCTAGAAATTTTCACAGATGAAGAAGTTCTGACTTATCTGAAAGAGAACTTAACATAGAAAATGCGTATCCTATTTAAAAGCATAATATATCGAGACAAACTTCGACGCATTAGAAGTCTTCTTAAAGATATCGACTTGATAGCGTATAAGGACCAATTTGTATCCATCATTGGCTCCTAGCAGATCTGGGAAAAAGCATGTTTTATGCTGTATCAATTGTCTGGAGATTCTTTAGTAGCGATTGAAGATAGAGCTTGAATTTATCTATCCAGCATGGGGTATTCTAATCTCGGGATTTGCCAGCTAGAAAATTTAATTTGATCATTTATTCTTTAAATGAATGTTATGTTTATGCGATAGAATGCATAGATTTCAGCATTTCATATTTTTGTTGATTGCCATTTTGTGGGGCTAAAATCTATGATCAATTAGTGTAGCGCATTCTGCATATACTCTGACAATATTTATACCGAGGCTATCTGCATTACTCCAGGACTATTTTTATTTCTTATAAATAAAAGAGTGGATCATTTCTCTGTTGTTGTATAAGTAGTGTCAAAAGCGTCTGGGGTATGTGATGCCTAAAAAGGTCATGATTGTAGAAGATAATGAACTGAATATGAAACTCTTTCGTGATCTTGTGGAAGTAAGCGGTTATGAGACGGTTTTGACGCGCAGCGGCCTTAATGTATTGGAGCTTGCGCGCGAGCACAAGCCAAACCTGATTCTGATGGATATTCAGCTGCCTGAAATTTCAGGTCTGGATATAACAAAACAGCTGAAAGCCGATAGGAGCCTGTGTTCTATTCCTGTTATTGCGGTCACGGCTTTTGCAATGAAAGGAGATGAAGAACAAATGCGACAGGGAGGCTGTGAAGACTATATGTCAAAGCCCATTTCGATTACGCATTTCACATCGATAATCAAAAGATTTTTGGAATAATAATAAACAAAGTATCATCCTACCCTATGTCAGACAAGATAAATAAGAAATCTTTTATGAAAGTAAGATGTTCCGTTGAAGTCTGAAAGATTAACGTTTGGAGAATTGGAAGGAACGGCGAGCTTTAGCTTTGCCGTATTTCTTGCGCTCTACTACACGGCTGTCGCGAGTAAGAAAACCAGCTTTTTTCAGGATTACCCGTAGTGCAGGCTCGTAATATGTCAACGCTTTAGAAATACCATGGCATATTGCACCTGCTTGACCTGAAAGGCCACCGCCCGAGACAGTAGCTATAATATCAAATTGTCTATCACAATTGGCTGCAATAATCGGCCGGCACAAAATCATCTGTAACACTGGACGGGCAAAATATTTTTCAAAATCCTTGTCGTTGACTAGAATTTTTCCGGTGCCTGACTTGACCCATACGCGGGCAACAGCATCCTTACGCTTGCCTGTTGCATAGGCACGGCCTTGGGCATCAAGTTTCTGGACATGAGTCGGAACGACATTCTGAATCGTCTCGACAGCACCGACTTCTTTCCTCAGTTCAGAAAGAGAGTTGATTTTCTCAGCCATAATTATGAGATCCTTTTGTTTTTACGATTTAGCACGCCGATATCAAGCATCTCTGGCTGCTGTGCTTCATGAGGATGAACCGTACCGGTATAGATACGCAAATTCTTCATCTGAGAACGGCCAAGAGGCCCACGTGGAATCATACGTTCCACAGCCTTTTTAACGACACGTTCCGGAAATCGACCTTCAAGAATTTGGCGCGCTGTGCGCTGCTTGATGCCACCAGGATATCCCGTATGCCAGTAGTATTTCTTGTCTTGGAATTTATTGCCGGTCAGAACTACTTTTTCAGCATTGATAATGATGACATTGTCACCATCATCTACATGCGAGGTAAAGGTAGGCTTGTGTTTGCCGCGCAGACGATTGGCGATAAACGAGGCAAGACGACCGAGAACAAGACCTTCGGCATCAATGATAACCCACTTTTTCACCACTTCTGCTGGCTTTTGCGAAAAGGTCGTCATGGAAGTTTCCCTAAATATTAAACCCTTAAAGATGAAAGGTATTTTTCGCTGCTTGTACTGCAGATGTTAAATAAGGGGAAAATGCATAAAAATCAAGACTTTAAAGATAAAAATATTTTAAAAAAAACAAATAAAAACAATAGCTTAAAAAAGAAGTATTTGAACGCTTTTTTGTTTCTGCCGTCTCTTTGGTTTATTTGTTCAGAACCGGCAATATTCCACCCTAGAACAAACAAATTAAAGACAAAGAATAGCATTTTATCAATCGTCGCGATATTTTAGAAAGAGTATATCAAGACAATCGCGCTTTTTGATGCTTCTTTTAATCCAGAGCGACCCGGTATTAGGTCATGGCTTATTGGCCGATATTGATTATCGAACTTAATATTTTTGATTTTTACAATTCTATTTCTACCATTTCGCCGGTTATTGAGTGGGGCTGCACATGCCAGTTTTGCCTCGATTGCTTTAGTTATTTAGAGCCGGGTAGTTCCATCACAGTTAATTGCTCAGGGACTGATGTCGAAGAAAGTGGCAGGTCACACATGAAAAAGCTCAGCTTTTATGAGTACGCTTTTAGGTAGAAGAATTTAGATTCCTTCCAGCGCAATACGGTTTATTGCACCAAGAAGTTTTAGGTATGGACGGTATTGCTTCATTAGTTAACTGCGGAGGTAATATATACTGCTAGTTGTTGTTTATTGGGTGGCTAAGAAAAGATAAGATGATAACCGTTGCTGTTCCTGTTCAGGATTACTGTTTATATGTAGAGGGCTGTTCTTCTTAAATCTTTTTATTGAAATTTGGGCGTTTTATTTGATGGCGCAAAAATCCTTAACAAGGGTGCAAACTCAAAGAAAGAATAACGACCTTTATGATTGAATCACTATGATGCTCTCTCTGTTGTTCCTACATGGGATTTGGTAGTAGACTTAGGAATTTTATAGGGAATTTCTTTTTCAGTTTTCCTTTAGCAGGGTTAATAGCTTATTCTAAGGAATAATATTTACAAATAGATTCTACTCCATTTTTCTTTACACAACCTGTTTAAAAAATTGTTTTTCTATTATATTATTATATAGCTTACGAATATTCTTTTTATTGTACTTGGATCTACCGTCTAACTTGAATTTGATTGGTATGTACGGTTGGATGGCTGTGAGATTTGATTGAAAAAGCTAAATCCGCTTCATAAAATCCGTATATCGAATGTTAAATCATCAACTTAAATTTACACAAGGTTCTACAGATATGGCTGCAGCTCTATCCTTTAAGATATATCCTAATTCCAATCCGACAAGGGGAGAGGAACGCAAAAAACTTCTTAAAACTCCCGGGTTTGGTAAATTGTTCAGCGATCATATGGCGCTTGTTCATTGGTCTGAGGAAAAAGGTTGGCATGAAGCCCAAATCACGGCACGCAAATTTCTGTCACTGGATCCTGCCAGTGCTGTGCTACATTATGCGCAGGAGGTTTTTGAAGGCCTGAAAGCTTATCGTAGCCAAGATGGATGTGTGCTCCTGTTTCGTCCCGAGCAGAATGCTCAGCGGTTTGCTCAGTCAGCGAAGCGTTTAGCTATGCCAGTATTGCCGGAAGAACTTTTTCTTGATGCAGTTACGGAACTAGTCAAAATTGACAGAAACTGGATTCCTGAAGGCAATGATGCGAGTCTTTATCTGCGTCCTTTCATGTTTGCATCTGAATCGTTCCTTGGCGTGCGCTCAGCAAAGGAGTATATTTTTTGTGTTATTGCCTCGCCGGCCGGGGCTTATTTCAAAGGTCAAGGAAAACCCATAACCATCTGGGTAGAGAAGTATTTGAGCAGAGCAGCACCAGGTGGGACAGGAGCTGCAAAATGTGGTGGTAATTATGCTGCAAGCCTTCAAGCACAGGCTCTTGCCCATGAAAAGGGATGCGATCAGGTTGCCTTTCTTGATGTGGTTGAACGACGCTGGGTTGAAGAGCTTGGCGGCATGAATATCTGTTTTGTATTGGATAAAAATACATTGGTTACGCCTCCGCTTGGCGGGACAATCCTGTCCGGTATTACGCGTTCATCGATTCTGACTCTTGCTGCAGAAGCGGGGATGAAGGTGGAAGAACGTGGTTATTCTTTTCATGAGTGGCAGAAGGACGCAGTAGATGGCCGCTTGCAGGAGGTTTTTGCTTGCGGGACAGCCGCGGTTATCACTAGCGTCAGCCGTGTGCGCCATGAAAAGGGTGAATTTGTAATCGGTGATGGAACAGTTGGCTCTGTTGCACAGGGATTGCGGCATAAACTCGTTAGTATCCAGCATGCTTTGAGCAATGACAGTTACGGATGGGTACGTGTTATTAATATTCCCTAAATTGATTTATAGGAAAAATTTTTGTCTATTTCATTACCGTAATTTTTCTATATTGTGGTTTATAGTGATCGACTACAGCTTCTATGCATCACAGGTATGTATTGTTGCATACCATGGTGATTTTGACACTCCGATGCATATATCCCCGGTCAACATTTTGGCTTTGTACTCTAGTTTTCGCCGGAACTCAAAGAAGCCCAGGATATTGGCGAAATAGCTACGGCGGGAGCGGCGTATATGTTCCGGCATGATATCAAAGCTTGCATAGTCGCTTGCGAGATAAAGCCGTTGTGAATGCGGGTCCTGTTTGTCATAGGGAATGAATCCGGTTTTTGGATTCAACT
>QENA01000036.1 GCA_003331045.1 Candidatus Tokpelaia sp. JSC189 | reverse complement strand
GGTTTTCTGAATAGGCGTGCGTGTATCCTTTGGCTCTTTGCCAATGCGCGCAAGTCCCCCAATATAGCAAATACCAATGGAATCTGCATTGTGGCCTCGTGTATGGGCACCTATCTTTTCAATGGGACGCCCACTCTCAATCTTTCTGTTGGCTAAAATAGGAAAGCACGCGCGGGTCATAGTCGGAAAGAACCCAGCTCATGGTCATAAGCTCAGTGCCAAGCTCGATTTCGATATGCTGGTTCATGCCTCCTGCCCGATGGCTTTCAACAACAGCGGTGAGATTGGGCAGGGTTGCGTTGTCGCAGCGATCTGCATAGGATCACCATCAAAGTAAACATTGAAATTTTTAACAGCGCGGGGGGGGGAACTAAGAGCTATCTGCCAGATCCTCCAGATAGTCATTGACGATGCGCGAGCGGAAAGTCAGATGCTCTGCCGGGTCGGGTGGCGTGAATTCTATATTGAAGTAAACCCTGCCTTCCGTGATGGATGCAGGGCTGTTCAGGTCAGGGTCGGGATAACAACGGCCGCCGAGGATTGCGCCCAGCGCCTTGAGTTAGCGCAGGTAAGTATTGACGCTTTCAGATACATGACCCGACCATAAAAGAGAGTTAGAGTTACTAAAAAGTACTCAAGAGGAAATTTATAAATCTGTAATGGTATTGAAACAGTTAATTTATCTATTATCAGAGGATAAACTTTTAAAAAGTATATTTCTTTAAGAAAAAAGCACAGGAAAATCTGGATTAAAAGGTAATTTTTTGCAAATCTGAAAACAGAAACTCAAAAAACGCAGGAAGCTATGGAATATTCTGATATATCTCTAAAAATAGGTTAAAGGTTAGTTTTTTAGCGCTTTCTACATGTAAAGTTAACGATGCTGACCGTTTAAAATTGGAAGTTTTCTTTTTTATTCCAATGAAAAGAGCCTGCGTGAACAGATAATCATCATTGAAAACCAGCGGGATGGTATAGTAAAGGGCTTGGAATGAATTTTTCCGTGAAAGCTGAAGCTGTCCGCTTCGATAGTCACAACATGTGGCTGGAACTGATAGATGGCCGCATTTTAGGCGTTTCCCTGGCATGGTTTCCACGCCTGCTTCATGCTGACAAATAAAGAGCTTAGTGTTGTGCGCATAAGAAAACGCGACCTTCATTGGAATAATCTGGATGAGGACATTTCTGTTGCCGATCTTCTGGCCAGCTTAAGTAATCGCTCACAGCCAGAGACGGTCTGAGATGGGCTTTTTGGTAGATCTCATATGCTATGAACTTCGCGCGTATCGGCAGTGCGTGGGTTTGATCATGGTTCTGACAGGTGGTTAGGGATGCTATTTGCATTACCTGCCTTTTTCATAACTAGCCTGTAAACTGAAAAATCATCACATTTATCGGTCATTTTCAGCTGCACCAAGCCATATATTTGGGTTACCCCAGCGGTTACTCTGAATTTTATGATTTGTTTTTTACGCTTAAATCTTTTGATTTTATTGGCGTGTGATGCAGGGATCGAACCTGAGACCCGCTGATTAAAAGTCAGAGGATCATGTCAAAATATTTTTTGACTAGAATTTCCATTATTAACTATCGTGTAATATTAACACAGTTAAAATAGTATCCGTATAACAGGCGAATAAAAGATGAGTTTGAATATATTTGATAAGGCTTCGCATCGCTATCTTGAAGGAGCAGCGTTTATTATTATAGCTGTTATTCTGGGTGCTTGCAGTTCAGATTTTACTAGGTTTACGGATGGTGTTTATACTGGCTTAACGTCTGCTCAGCAGGTCGATGTCAAGGGAGCGACTCGAGAAGATCAGAGAATGCCCTCTCCTGTTTATTATAATATGCATAATGTGATTGTGAGTGGTGATTTGCCGCCGATACCTGTCGCCAATTCTGATGAGCCGAAAATACAGCAGACTGCAGCATTTCCGATGCCTACTCTTCTTCAGAGGCGATCGGTTAGTGCTTTATCTGCCTTCAGGGAACCAGATGTTAAAAAAATAGAAAAAACAACTAAGCAACAGATTTATGTTGTTCAGTATGCTGATACACTTTCTGCAATTGCCCGTAAATATGATACAAATGTCAAGGAATTGAAGCGTGAAAATCGGTTAAACGGGGATTTGATTCATGTTGCGCAAGTATTGATTATACCAAGCGGTACTGTACAACTTTCAAGTGTAGTAGTAGAAAAACCGGTGCAGGAAATCAGAGTTTCAGCGCCTGTATGGACAAAGGCTGTGGAGACAGTAACAGTCAAGCCGGAAGAAGCCCATAATATTTCGCTTCCCAAAAATGCAATAGCTTCTGCGGAAAATATTGCACAGGAAGCGAACAAAACGGCAGTTATTGCACCGCAGTCCGCTATTCTCTCAAAAATGGGCTGGCCAGTTCGCGGCCATATTCTGAACAATTATGGCCAGCATGAAGGAATTGCCACTAATAATGGCATGGATATTATGGTTCCGGAAGATACATCGGTAAAAGCGGCAGAAAACGGGATTGTGATTTACGCTGGTAATGGTCTTAAGGAATTTGGCAAGACAATTTTGATCCGCCATGAGGACAATATTGTTACGGTTTATGGTCATAACAACAGAATTTTGGTGCAGCGAGGCCAACAGGTTCATCGAGGTGATGAAATTGCAAAATCCGGCATTTCGGGTAACGCACCCACACCACGTTTGCATTTCGAGGTACGCAAGAATTCGATTCCGATCAATCCCATTGAATATCTGGAGGATTGACCTGTCGGCTATTTCTGGATTCCTCCTAAACTATCAAAATAACCATGATCATTGCAATAACAATTTGATCCTGCATAGGAAAGAAAAGATTTCTGCTTCTATTCTCCAGATTTTCGTGCAGAATCTTTATTTAATCAAGTCTTTTACCAAGGCGTCCTGCTATATCCTGTATGAACTGCCAAGCAACACGGCCTGAGCGATTCCCCCGTATTGCAGCCCACTCCAATGCATCCTTGCGCAATCTCTCTATTTGTTCTTCGAGATGGTAGTAATGCGCATAATTTTCTACCATTATAAGATAATCATTTTGGCTACAGGCGTGAAATCCAAGCCACAAGCCGAAACGGTCGGAGAGAGAGACTTTTTCATCAATGGTTTCGGATGGATTAATGGCCGTTGAGCGTTCATTCTCAATCATATCTCGCGGTATAAGGTGTCTGCGGTTTGATGTGGCATAAAGCAGCACATTTGGGGGGCATCCTTCAATACCACCATCAAGAACTGTTTTAAGAGATTTATAAGAGATGTCCTCGCAGTTGAAAGAAAGATCATCGCAAAAAAGAATGAAACGGTATTTACTTTTTTTCAGCTCATTCATTAATAGTGGTAGCGTATCAATATCTTCCCGATGGATTTCAACAAGTTTCAGGGAAAGTATACCTTTCTCCTCTTTGTTGATTAGGGCATGCGCTGCCTTGATAAGGGAAGATTTTCCCATGCCACGTGCACCCCATAGCAGTGCATTATTGGCCGGTAGGCCTTTGGCAAAACACCTTGTGTTGCTAAGCAGTATATCGCGTACATTATCAACTCTAGAAATTAGACTGATGTCAACGCGATTGACCTTTTTAACAGGCTCTGCAGAAAGTTGATGTGGGTTCCAGATAAAACAATCGGCTTTTTCTGCCTCAATGGGGGTTGGCACAGGTGGAGCTATGCGTGAAAGGATTGCAATAATCTGATCGAGTTTGTGGGGAATAGTATTGTTTCCTGCCATTGATTATATCCAAAAAAAATCCTGACGTTTAAACTCCATATCATAGAATAGAAATCAAAAATGTGAAAAATTTTGTTGACAGCATTTGCTGGTTGCTATCAATCCTGCAACCAATTATTCCGAGAAACTGAATAATTGGCACTAGGCTTGGAATTGTATCAGCGAACTTCTACATAAACCTTTTGTCTTGAAACTGGTTTTATTCGAGGAGAATATCATGTTTATTACACCAGCTTATGCGCAGGCAGCCGACGCCGGGATATCAGGACAGTTTTCCATGTTTATTCCGCTTATTCTAATTTTTATCATCATGTATTTCTTGGTTATTCGTCCGCAACGTAGGCAAATGAAAAAACATCAGGAAATGGTCAACTTGGCCCGCAGGGGCGATACGATCGTGACAGGTGGTGGCCTGATCGGCAAGGTCACTAGAGTTTACGATGATATCGGTGAGCTGGAAGTAGAAATTGCTGATGATGTCCGGGTGCGTGTTGTCCGTAGCATAGTCTCAGCTGTCCGGGTCAAGGGAGAGCCGCTCACTGAGATGAAATCTATCAGCAAGGCGAAGGTCGATAATGCTAAGCATCAGAAAAAATAATCTGGCCTAGAAAGCTAGTTGAAGCAACGGTACGATCGGATAGGAGCAATATTCATATTTTATTTTCACGATTTTAACAGCTTCTGATTTAATTGGTTTTTGTTCTCAGTCTTGTCATCGTCTTGCTCAAAATCCTTCCGTATGTAGGTCAGATGCGCAGTTTAGGGCCATGGATTTCATGAAATTACTGGGTTTAGTACAGTGAGTATACCCTTGGTGATTATACTATCGCATTGCAGGGCGGGTAAGAGATCTATATCGAGGTAACAATTTCTCAATATCCCGCTGCTGAAGGATCTTTGTCAATGATTACAGAAAGCCTTTTTGTATGAGTAATGGTAACCATATTAGAATTACTGAGCCATCACTGACGTAGTTGCGCTGCTTCAAAGGTTTCCAGTTCTTTATTCTTTTGATGATTCGTCAGTTGCTTACTTTATTTATCCGATAGCTCCTTTGTTGTCAGAGCGATTTGGTGTTAGCCGGCTGAAACGGTTGCAGGAATCTTGCAATGCTTATGAAGTCTAGCCCTCTGCTTAGTCGATATAAGCCTTGGGGAGGAACGTACGATTGGCAGTGACCTTGGTGAGGATTATGCAATAATGTAGTTTAGGGAATCTGTGGCTGCATTTTTGCTTGTTGCTTTACTTATGACGGCAATTTACGGTTTATTTAGCATTATTGCTAATATTGCTTTTCTGTTTTCTGTGCCAAGCCTTGCCAGTCTTCGCCTTTAAGGCAGTAAAGTACGCATATTGCATTGACTTTTCAAGTTAAGTTGATTAACCTCTTGTAAGGTGCACAGTGATCAGGGCTGATATCAAGGATTGCAGGTGCTATTAAATTTAATATTGACAGTATTGATGTTCAGTCTGCTCGAAATTCGGACTAGGGCGTTTTCGACAATCGGCTATCAGGGGATCGGCGAGGATTAGGCAGGCTATTTCTCTTTTTATGCTTGTGCGGTAAGTTTGATTAAGGTTACATTATCTTGATGCTGTATGGATGTTGTCGATCTGGTTGTTTCAGAAGCTTTATACTGCTATTTTTGCTTATATATATTGATTGGGATTTAACAAACGATTTGTACTTGGCGCCGTTATAATGCCCGTTCATAGTGTTATTATGCTGGCAGGTTTGTTTTTCTTCTTTTCAAGTAAGAGTTCAAGCTCTAGTGTATTGCTACAGTACTAACTGTTATCAGTTATTCGCTGAATCATACAATCATTTTTTATCATCAGATTCGCAAAATTAACTCCTTTGCTATCAATTAGGATTAATCGGGTAGAATGACACGCTCATGTAGAGCACTTTTTGCCCCTATATATTCTACTTTATTATCTCAGCGGCCTTAGTGTGTCCAGTTTTTCTTCCGTCTTTTTTTGGACATTGTTATCGGTATATATTTTTGATTTTTATCACTGCTTCATTTCTGGTATTGCCGGAAATAAGGCATACAGGCAGCATTACAGCCTGAGCAGCTATAATAAGGTTTGAAGGAATGGTAAGAGGAATAGAGATGCGAGAAGCTTATTTTCCAGGTAGGGTACCACTGGACGCTTATGGCAATGCTGGTTTTCGCTTTGCAGATATGTCACATCATGGGTCTATTCTTTGTCTGCCTTCAGGTATTTATAGCTGGGAACCACAAGGGCCTGTTCCTGTCCTAAATGATATTGACCGTATTCTTGCAGAGGCAGATAATATTGAGATATTGCTTGTCGGTACTGGTGAAGAATTGCATTTTCTGCCCCAGGATATACGTAAGGTGTTGTATACTCATCATATTATTGCCGATTCGATGAATACAGGGGCGGCGGTGCGTACCTTTAATGTTTTGCTTAGCGAAGACCGTGCTGTTGCTGCGGCGCTGTTTGCAGTTGAATGAATAATTCTGAAAATATTGTGTAAATTTTTTGCACGTTAATGTTATAATCATTCGTATCCCGATTGTACCATGAGATAAATGACCAAGTTTTTCTGCGCTTTATGCCTTTAATCTGAAGCTTGTATTTGGATATAATTGAAGGAGCTCTTTGCCAGAGAGATTGAGTATGCGCTGATGGCAAGGATGTCCAATACTGCCAACGGTAACGAAGGGTAAAATCCCGTGTTTATTGGGGATTACTTTCTTGAGTAAACGCCATAATCTGAGGCCTGAAGCTTTTGTGGAGTATGTTTGATACATGTTTTGACCTTTATCATGATGGCCCTGACCATATCATAGATCGTCAGGCAGGCGTTTGGAACGGCTGTTAGAATTTTTCCTATCTCGATCCCAATTTTGCATTTAAGTGCTACTGCTGTATGCACGCCTGATAGGCTATTGTAATCTGGTACAGCATCGATATTTTTTGCCATGATAGCGGCAATTTTTCCTCGCCAGCACATCCTTTTTGGTAACTTGATCTTCAAAATCATTTTCAATGGTGCAATCTTGGATAGTTTGGCAGAGTGCATAGCTTCAATAACCCAATATAGCTTTGGTTGCTGCAGCAACATCTGTTTGCCGCATGAGACTTTCTCCGATCAGAAAATATTTAATGCCGCTTTTTTGCAGCCTTTGGCAATCTTCGTAGAAAAAGATACCGCTTTCCGCAACTAGCAGTCTGTCTAATGGTAGCATACGGGCAAGGCGTTCTGAATTCGCAAGATCAACCGTGAAATCCTGCAAGTTGCGGTTATTAACGCCGATAAGAGGTGATTGGAGTTTTAATGCGCGCTCCATTTCAATCTCATCATGAGTTTCAATCAACACGTCCATGCCAAGATCAAATGCTATTTCCTCCAGCTCTTTGGCTAAATGATCATCAATGGCGGCAAGAATAAGCAAAATACAGTCAGCTCCCCAAGAGCGGGCTTCATAAACCTGATAAGGGTCAAGCAAAAAATCTTTGCGCAAGACCGGGAGTTTGCAGGCGGCACGCGCTTGGATGAGGAATTCTGGCATCCCTTGAAAAGAGAGGCGGTCTGTCAGCACTGAAAGGCATGCAGCACCACCTTTCTCATAAGCACGTGCCAGTTCAGCTGGGTTAAAATCTTCGCGGATCATTCCCTTGGATGGACTGGCCTTTTTGATTTCTGCAATAAGGCCAAATTTACCCACTGCAGTTTTTATTTTAAGGCTTTGGATAAATCCGCGCGGGTGGTCAGCATCAGCAATACGGGCCCTGAGGTCAGATAAAGGAAATATCACCTTTGCTGCAGCAATTTCTTCTTGTTTATACATTTGAATTTTCTGCAGAATATCGCTCATCATACAGACTTCTGTTGGTTTGAAATATCAACAAGACGATCGAGTATGGCTTTTGCTTTACCACTGTCAATACTTTCTGCTGCGAGGGCTACGCCCTCCTTCAGATCTTTTACCTTATCAGCAATGATAAAGGCTGCTGCTGAATTCAGCAGAACAATATCACGATAAGCACCGATCTTTCCATCCAGTAGCTCCCGCAGAGCTGTAGCATTTGCTTCAGGCGTACCGCCTTTTAATTGCTGCATATCTACTTTCTGTAGCCCTGCATCCTCAGGTGTAACTGTGAAGGTTGACAGTTCAGCATTTCTAATGGAAGCTACCTGTGTTTCACCAGTAGTTGTCAATTCATCAAGGCCATTTCCATGAACAACCCAAAGCGAAGTCGAGCCAAGCTCTTGGAGAGAACGCGCAACAGGAACAATCCATTCGGGTGAAAAAACACCGATCAGTTGCCGTTTGACACTGGCAGGGTTGGAGAGTGGTCCGAGAATGTTGAAGATTGTCCGTGTTCCAAGCTCTGCTCGTGTCGGACCGACGTGACGCATGATCGGATGATGGTTTGGAGCGAACATAAAGCCGAGGCCAACTTCTCTGATACAGTTTGCTATCACTTCTGGCGTTGCATCAATGTTGACGCCAAGTTCTTTTAGAGCATCAGCCGCACCTGATTTTGAAGACACTGCCCTGTTGCCATGTTTGGCGACAGAAACTCCTGCGCCTGCGACGACAAATGCACTGGTTGTGGAAACATTATAAGAACCAAACTGATCACCACCTGTGCCGACAATATCAATCGCGTCCTGGGATATATTTACAGGCAGCATTTTTCGGCGTATAGCAGAGACGGCGCCAGCAATTTCATCTAGGCTCTCACCGCGCACACGCAGTGCCATAAGGAAGCCGCTAACCTGCACAGGTGTTGCCTCTCCTGATATGATGAGCGAAAAAGCTTCAATCGCCTCTTGTCGGCTCAGCCTAAACCCATCTGCGACCTTGTTGATATAAGATTTGAGATTGCTCATAGTTGCTTGCCATTATTGCTGTAACATGCGCTGATAAAGTTCAGCATTGATCTGAACAGGATGTGCTGTTTGGCTAAAAGCAACCAGTTGTTGCATGAGATCATTTCTAAAACCGACAGATATCTCTTCACGTTCATTTTGTGATAGGAGTTCTATGTTGGTATTAAGCGGCTCTGCAACGCTTATTACCTTGAAAACAATACGTGATTTACCATCCGCCCCCGCAGAAATGCCGGTTGCGCCCTCAAGTCCTGAAAAAACTGCTATTGTTGCTTCTTTTCCGATGTTTGGACTGACTTTGCCGCGCTGAATGTCGCGTTCTGTTACAACCGAAAGCTTGTATTGGGCGGCAACTTTCGACATGGGCATGTTATCATCTAGTTCTTTTTTTATGGCAGCGGCCTTTTTATCAAGCAGGCGCTGGATTTCTTGTTCTTTCCAAGCGGTTATTACCTCGTTGCGTACAGCATCGAACGAGCGCTTATGGGAGGCTATAACTTTGTCAACATGATACCAGACAAAACCATCGCTCAAGGCAAGCGGATTGATATCAACTCCTTCTGCGCTCCGAAAGGCATAAGGGATCAATATGGCTAGATTGCCCATGTCATCTACATTCTTGCCGTCAGGTGTTCTACCATTTGCATCGATTATTATTTCTTTGACCTTCAGGCCATATTTCGGTGCAAGTTCTTTTAGGGTCATGCCTTCAAATCGTGCTTCTTCAATCTGCTTCTGCTTGATGCGAAGGGTGGCTACAGTACTATCTTCGGCAATTTCACGGCGGATTTCTTCCTGTACCTCATCAAGCGGCTGCAGCTTTAGGGGTTGAATATCCATAACCCGTATGATGACGGGCCCTTCAAGATCGTTAACCACAGCACTGATTTTTCCTTTTGCAAGAGCAAAGACTTCCCCCGCCATGGGTGTCGGCAATTCTGCCTTTGTTATTGGTCCTTTATGGATTAATGTTAGAGATTGCTTTTTCTTCGCAGCCAACCTGTCAAATGATGTACCATCTGCAAGTTCTGCAGCTGCTGCATCGGCTTCTGCACGTGTATCAAAGCGCAATAGCTCAATTGTACGCTTTTCCGGTATGCTGAAGCGTTTTTGGTTCTGCTCGTAAAAAGCTTTAATAGCTTCTTCTGTTACATCCTGCGGGCGGGCAATCTCCTTAACGTACATGCGCATATAGGTAATCTGCCTATATTCCGGGGCGCGGAAACGATTTTCATTGTTCTCGAACCAGTTTGCCAAGGTTATTTCATCTGGGTCGATAATTTCGCTGATAAGGGCAGGGGTGAGTTCAAGATAATTAATCACACGTTTTTCCCGCTGGTGAAGCAGGGTTGCAGAATAAAGGGTATCAGGTGCTTTGATATAACCCAAAGCGCCTAAAACAAGCTGGTCACGCCTTGCCTGTCTGTTAAGGGCGCTAAAAATATCGTTCTGTGCAAGATGCATCTGCTGAGTATAAGCAATGAAACGCTTTTTGTCGAAATGGGCGTTTACGCCTTTAAAAAGCGGATCCTGCCCAAGAAGGTTTATGATACTGTCATCAGATGCTCCGATTTTTATCCGTCTGGCCTCTTCATCCAGAAGTACATCCATGTACATGCGCTGCAACACAATCTGCGGAATTCGGAACTGGTTTATCTCTTCCTGCGTTAGGTACCGTCCGATACTGTAGGAATTGCGTCCGATAACATCATTCAGCGCAACCTGATAATTCTGTAGTGTAAGAACAGATTTTCCTGATATAAGCAGGTTATCGTTGCCCTGATACTGCAGAGCAGTTGGGATTTCCCAGATAATAAAACTGGCAAGAACAACTCCAAGAAAAATCTTAAGAGTCCATGATTTGGCAGTACTGCAAAGTTTGTCGAGCATGGATAATTCCGTTGGTGAAATCATACAAAATTTGTAACCGGCACCTCTAATATCTGCACCAAGCTGGTATGAGATGCAAGTTCAAACAATTTTAAGGCTCTTAGGTGAGGTAAATGATGAAGATCAGGTAAAATATGTTCACGAATCTGCCCTGCTTGAGCCTTGCATGTGCCTATAAATAGCTGAAAAATTACAAAAACTGCTTGATCAATTAGGAGCAAGTCAATACCTAATCTGTCATTAAGAAGATATCAAGGAGTAAAGTTGTGATTCCCGATGTGCACCCGCTTGTTGCAGGAAACTGGAAGATGAATGGAACAGGTGAAGCTCTTTTGGAGATTCGTTCAATAGCTGCTGGGCTGAAGGCAGAGGCTGATCGGCCGTTTGATGCTCTGATCTGCCTACCAGCCACACTTCTTTTTCGTGCAACTGAGGTCTTGAGGGGTGAAAGCCTGATACTAGGTGGTGAAGATTGCCATGCTGCCGATAGCGGCGCCCATACTGGCGATATATCTGCCCCTATGCTGAAAGATGCTGGAGCGGATTATGTCATTGTCGGCCATTCCGAGCGGCGTTCTGAGCATAATGAGACAGATGAGATGGTGCGGGTCAAGACTGAGGCAGCGTGGAGGGCAGGGCTTACGGCGATTGTCTGCGTGGGGGAAACATTGCAGGAACGTGAAAGCTACAGGGCATTGGATGTTATTGCCCGCCAGTGCCAGGCTTCAGTACCTGATAATGCTAGTGCCACACAGCTGGTGATTGCTTATGAGCCGGTCTGGGCAATAGGGACCGGGAAAACGCCGACAGTGAGTGATATAGTAGAAGCACATGCTTTTCTGCGTAACAGTCTGTACACCCGCTTTGGTTATGAGGGTAATAAAACCCGTTTGCTTTATGGCGGTTCTGTCACGCCCGATAACGCCGCAGCTCTTTTAGGAATACCGCATGTGAATGGGGCGCTGATTGGCAGAGCTAGCTTGAAAGCGGACGATTTCCTTGCAATTTGCCATGCATATGACAAATTGCAATAGGATTATAGATTGGCTACATCGTCTTGAGATTATTATTCGTTTGTGCGTTAAAGAACCCCGATGAATAAAATTTTGAAAAGCGAAAATAGTTTTCCATTTCTTTCGGAAACTCTAAATTAAGGGAATTCTAGGGTGTTCATCTGGTATTTTATAAAAACAGATCTTGGGTCTAAAGGGCAGAGCCAATGCAAACAGTTCTCATAGTTATTCATTTGCTGATCGTTATTGCGCTTGTAGGTATTATTTTGATTCAGCGTTCTGAAGGCGGCGGCCTTGGTGTAAGCAGTGGTTCCGGTTTTATGACAGCGCGCGGTACCAAAAATGCATTGACCCGTTTAACAGCCATCCTAGTAACTAGTTTCTTTCTGACCTCAATCATTTTGACTGTGCTTCCTAAGTCAAGTGGGTCGGATATTTTGGATAAGGTGCCGGAGTCGAATCAGGGTGATGTATTGGGCATCAAGGATAATATTCTTGATCATTTGGGCAGTTCTGCTGTTGAGCAGCCCCAGAAAAACAATGCTGCTGTTCCAAGAAATGGTAATGTGCCAATGCTTCCTTCACAGATTGAGATACCCGATTAATTTTATTAACAGCAATATTTTTTACTGGAAACTATGATTTTATAATGGGGTTTAAGGATGATTGAATGGTTTTTATTATACTATAAGGTAATTTTTAGAGATATACTGTGGAATATTTAGCTTTCTGGTGAAATTGATGGTTGCATTATCACAGCATTATTGTACTCTTTTTCGGTAGCTTTTTAAGAGAAAATGCCATTTTATTTTCTGGAAATATTATGAAACCTGTAAAATTATAGCTCCATGGCGCGATATGTTTTTATTACCGGCGGTGTGGTTTCTTCTCTTGGGAAGGGTATAGCTGCAGCAGCTTTGGCTGCAATTCTCGAAGATCGTGGCTTTCGGGTACGACTTCGCAAGCTTGATCCCTATCTTAATGTGGATCCGGGTACAATGTCGCCTTACCAACATGGTGAAGTGTTCGTTACCGATGATGGTGCCGAGACCGATCTTGATCTTGGTCATTATGAGCGGTTTACTGGACGCTCTGCAAGCAGGCAGGATAATATCACTGCGGGCCGCATTTACCGCAATATCATTGAACGGGAACGGCGGGGAGATTATCTTGGTGCGACGGTTCAGGTTATTCCGCATGTGACAGATGAGATTAAGAATTTTATTACTGAGGGTAATGAAGAGTATGATTTTGTTTTGTGTGAAATTGGCGGAACGGTTGGTGATATTGAGGCAATGCCTTTTCTTGAGGCGGTTCGGCAATTGCATAATGAGCTATCTCGTCAGCGTGCCATTTATGTGCATCTGACATTGATGCCTTATATCTCCGCTGCGGGTGAATTGAAAACAAAACCGACACAACATTCGGTCAAGGAATTGCAATCTGTTGGCATTGCTCCTGATATCCTTTTAGTGCGCGCGGATCGGCCAATTCCTGAATCAGAACGTAGAAGACTTTCACTCCTCTGTAATGTCCGGCCCTCTGCGGTCATCCAAGCGCGTGATGTTTCATCTATTTATGATGTGCCTGTTGCCTATCACCGTGAAGGGCTTGATTTAGAAGTTCTGATCGCGTTTGGAATGGATTCAACCTCGAAACCGGATATGCATCGTTGGCAGGGGATCTCGCATCGCACTCATAATCCGGAAGGAGAAGTGACAATTGCGATTGTTGGTAAGTATACCGGACTGAAGGATGCTTATAAATCCTTGATCCAAGCTCTGGAGCATGGTGGGTTGGCAAATAGGGTCAAGGTAAACTTGGAGTGGATTGAGGCAGAGATTTTCGAGAAGGAGGATCCAGCACCATATCTAAAAAAGGTGCATGGTATTTTGGTGCCTGGTGCATTTGGCGTGCGGGGTGCTGAAGGGAAAATTCTTGCAACCCGTTTTGCCCGTGAACACAAGGTGCCTTTTTTCGGTATCTGTTTCGGTATGCAGTTGGCATGTATTGAAGTAGCACGTAACCTTGCAGGTATTGTGGATGCTTCCTCTTCGGAATTTGGTGCGACAAAAGAGCCTGTTGTTGGTCTAATGACTGAATGGATTAAAGGGAACGTCCATGAAAAACGCAGTACGGCGGGCGGTCTTGGTGGGACGATGCGTCTCGGTTCTTATGAGGCCCACCTGCAGAAAGGTTCCCATATCGCTAGGATTTATGGAAAGAGCGATATTTTTGAGCGACACCGACATCGTTATGAAGTCAATGTTGACTATAGGAAACGGCTTGAGTTATGCGGGCTTCTTTTTTCAGGCATGTCGCCGGATGGTATTCTTCCTGAAACAGTTGAATATGCCGATCATCCGTGGTTTATTGGCGTACAGTATCATCCGGAATTGAAATCCCGTCCGTTTGAGCCGCACCCGCTATTTGCCTCCTTTATTGCGGCAGCAGTTGAGCAGAGCCGGATGGTCTGATTATTTTCATCCATATCTGTACCGTTTAATCGATGTTATCGGTTTTACTTTATTTTTGTTTCTTTAAGGTTTTGCCGAATTTGCTACCTCCTTTCAAACAAAGGCTGAATTTCCTTTGAAACGGAGAGAGATTTAGTTATTATAAAAGTCTTGCTGAATGAATAGTTCTTTATTTGTTTTGGGGAGGATTATGTCAAAACCGAATACCTCTATTAAGGTGGGCAATGTTACCTTTTCCAATAATGCACCGTTTGCATTGATTGCAGGTCCTTGTCAGATGGAAAGCCGTGAGCACGCTTTTGATATGGCGGGTACCCTGAAAGAAATGACGGATCATCTTGGCATAGGCCTTGTTTATAAATCAAGCTTTGATAAGGCAAACCGAACATCACTGAATGCGCAGCGCGGTATCGGGTTGGAAAAGGCAATGCATGTTTTTGTAGAACTAAAGGAGGCTTTTGGCTTTCCTGTTCTGACAGATATCCATACTGAAGAACAGTGCCGTCTAGTGGATAAAGTTATTGATGTGTTGCAGATTCCAGCCCTTCTATGCCGCCAGACAGATTTGCTTGTTGCTGCTGCCAAAACAGGTCGTGTTATCAATATCAAGAAAGGGCAATTTCTTGCGCCTTGGGATATGAAAAATGTTCTTGCAAAGATAACAGAAAGCGGTAATTCTAATGTGATGGTTTGTGAACGTGGTGTTTCCTTTGGCTATAATACACTTGTATCCGATATGCGATCTCTGCCAATTATGGCCGAGTTTGGCGCACCGGTTATTTTTGATGCCACCCATTCGGTTCAACAGCCAGGTGGACAGGGTATTTCTTCGGGCGGTCAATATAGATTTGTGAAAACTCTGGCACGTGCTGCAGTTGCTATTGGTGTTGCTGGTGTATTTATAGAAACCCATCAGGATCCTGATAATGCACCGTCTGATGGGTCGAGTATGGTAAAACTTGCCGATCTTTCTGGTCTTCTTGAAAAACTGAAAGCTTTTGATCAGATTGCAAAAGGGTTTTAGGATAACTGCATGTCCGGATTAAAAGGTCTTAATATATTTTGGCGTGATCGGATATTTCATCTGTTCTCTCCAAAGTGCTGGGAAGAAAAAGTAGAAGCTCTTTTCTGATAGTTATGAAAACCAGATAGCCGTATCTATTTCCGTGTTTAAAAAGATATGGAACAGGATGGAAGAGTAGTTTATGTAGGAAAACGACAGTAGTTATTTTTCCGTATGCCATTTTAATAAAGAGATTTGATGGAAAGGATGCCTCCATGACAGCCATTATTGATATTATTGGCCGTGAAATTCTTGACAGCCGTGGCAACCCGACGGTTGAAGTTGATATTCTTCTGGAAGATGGCGCTTTTGGCCGTGCTGCGGTTCCTTCTGGCGCCTCGACCGGGGCCCATGAAGCGGTTGAACTGCGTGATGGCCTTACGCGCTATCAGGGTACAGGAGTTGAAAAGGCTGTTGAGGTTGTCAATGGTGAAATTTTTGCAGAGCTCGGCGGGTTGGATGCTGAAGAGCAGATGAATATTGATCAGACTATGATCGCGCTTGATGGTACGCCAAACAAGGCTCGTCTAGGTGCCAATGCCATTCTCGGTGTTTCGCTTGCTGTTTCCAAGGCTGCGGCTGCTTCCTGTGGTCTGCCGCTTTACCGCTATGTTGGTGGTACACAGGCTCATATACTGCCGACACCCATGATGAATATCATCAACGGCGGCGTTCACGCTGATAATCCGATTGATTTTCAGGAATTTATGATTCTTCCTGTCGGGGCTGAAAATTTTAGGGAAGCAGTACGTTACGGTGCAGAAGTTTTTCATACTTTGAAAAAGCGTCTCAAGGATGCAGGCCATAATACCAATGTCGGTGATGAGGGTGGCTTTGCCCCCGGTCTGAAAAGTGCCGAGGACGTGCTTGATTTTATTGTGGAATCAATCAATCAAACAGGTTTCAAGCTGGGCAATGATATTGCCTTGGGGCTTGACTGTGCCTCGACAGAATTTTTCAAGGATGGCAAATATGTTTATGAAGGTGAGGGCATAACACGTGATGCAAAAGCGCAGGCAGAATATCTTGCCAAGCTCATTGATGCTTATCCGATCATCTCCATTGAAGATGGCATGGCTGAAGATGACTGGAAAGGTTGGAAACAATTGACGGATCTTATTGGCAAGAAATGTCAGCTTGTCGGAGATGATCTGTTTGTGACCAATTCAGCTCGTCTACGTGATGGTATCGGAATGGGGATTGCCAATTCCATTTTGGTTAAGGTCAATCAGATTGGTACTCTGAGTGAGAGTCTTGATGCGGTTGAGACAGCACATAAGGCAGGCTATACTGTTGTTATATCACACCGTTCGGGTGAAACAGAAGATTCAAGCATTGCCGATCTTGCCGTTGCAACAAATTGCGGACAGATAAAAACAGGATCGCTTGCTCGTTCCGATCGCCTTGCCAAATATAACCAGCTTATTCGTATTGAGGAGGAGCTGGGGCCACAGGCGCATTATGCCGGTGTTTCTGCTTTCCATATCGGATAAGGGGTAGGCAGTGCAAATCGATTAAAGTGTTTTGAGATGTTTTCTATTTCATGCAGTTGATCGGAAAATCAGGATAATAAAAAAGCCTGAAGGGCCATTTAGTAACCTCAGCAATGGCTGTTCAAGTTATTTTATTCATAATTTTATATTTTCCAGAACCCTGAGCAGGTCTTGAACAAATACCGGTACAAACAAATAATGGATGAGCTTTGTAAAAGCTGATATTACAGATAGAACAGGATGCCCTTTCTGCTCTTAGCCAAAACGGAAAATTCAGGGGGTATAGAGGGTTGTGTTATCCTATGTGGACAAAGCAAAAACGCCGGACAAACAGAGGCCGTTTTGTTTTTTGGATTTTGACTGTCGGTGTTCTTTTCTATTTTGGTTATCATCTTTATCATGGCGAATATGGGCTTTGTTCGCGCATTATGGTCGAAAAACACATTGCTTCCCTTATTTTTGAACTGAAAAAACTTGAAGCTCAGCGCAGCGCGCTGGAAAAAAAAGTTTCTTCTCTGCGAGATGGCACGATCGAGAAAGATATGTTGGATGAGTATGCGAGAAGGAATCTAAATCTCGCAGCTCCCAATGAGCTCAGCATCATGATATTTAAAGCCCCTACTGTAAATTAAACTGGAATCGAGTTAATTAAAAAAAACAAATAAAAACATTAGGTTATATATTAGTTAATTTCCCGTTACCGGCTTGTAACTTTATTACCGACAGCGTATTTTGAAAATACCTATCACAGGGAGTAAAATATGGCAGCGAAGAATCAGAAGATATCTGGTGAAGTCATGCAGGAGAGTATCCTATCCAATGCAATTAAACCGCCACAACCTGTTGAATTCACGAGAGAAGAGGAACTTCGCGTCTATCGCGAGATGCTATTGATCCGGCGTTTTGAAGAAAAGGCGGGCCAGCTTTATGGAATGGGGCTTATCGGTGGCTTCTGTCATCTTTATATCGGGCAGGAAGCAGTTGTTGTAGGTGTGTTAAAAGCCACTAAGAAAGGCGACCAGATCATTACTTCTTATCGTGATCACGGGCATATGCTTGCTGTGGGGATGAGTCCGCGCGGGGTCATGGCCGAACTTATGGGACGCAGCAGTGGCTTTTCTAAGGGCAAGGGTGGTTCCATGCATATGTTCTCGGAAGAAAAGAGTTTTTATGGCGGCCATGGTATTGTTGGTGCCCAAGTGCCGCTTGGTACCGGCCTTGCCTTTGCTAACAGTTATCGTGGCAATAACAGTGTTTCCCTGACTTTCTTCGGCGACGGAGCAGCTAATCAGGGGCAGGTCTATGAAAGTTTCAATATGGCCTCGCTATGGAAGTTACCGATCATTTATGTGATTGAAAATAACCAATATGCAATGGGGACATCTGTTGCCCGTGCATCGGCTGAAACAGATTTGTCTCGTCGCGGTCTTTCATTCGAGATTCCCGGTCTTGTAGTTGATGGCATGGATGTGCGCGCTGTTAAGGCAGCGGCTGATGAGGCTGTTGTTTGGGCACGTGGCGGAAAAGGGCCAATTATTCTTGACATGCAAACGTACCGCTATCGTGGCCATTCAATGTCCGATCCGGCAAAATATCGCAGCAAGGAAGAAGTTCAAAGAATTCGTACCGAGCATGATGCCATTGATCAGGTAAGGCAGCGTTTGCTTGAAAAAGGATGGGTTATCGAAAATGATTTGAAGAAAATAGATAAAGACGTCCGTGCAATTGTTGCGGATGCTGCGGATTTTGCACAGAGTGATCCTGAACCGGATGTTTCCAGTCTCTACACAGATATTCTGGTATAAGGAGAGGAAGATATGGCTATAGATATTTTAATGCCTGCTCTTTCCCCTACGATGGAAGAGGGTACGATTTCCAAATGGGTTAAAAAAGAAGGTGATAAGGTAACGACCGGTGATGTAATTGCCGAAATTGAAACTGATAAGGCGATAATGGAAGTTGAAGCTGTCGACGATAGCATTATGGGCAAGATACTGATACCGGAGGGGACGGTGGGTGTGAAGGTGAATACGCGTATTGCTGTTCTACTAGAAGAAGGGGAAATCGCGGCCGATATCGACAGGGGTGCGGCATCAGTTATACCACAGCCAGCCCTTGGGCCTGTTGATCATGTTGCAATGCCATTAGCCTCATGTTCTATTCCTGCTCGGCCGATTGCAGTCTCTATTGCAGATGACTCAGATATTCCGCGAGGTACGGAGATGCAAATGCTAACCGTCCGTGAAGCGTTGCGCGACGCCATAGCTGAAGAAATGCGGCGCGATAAAAATGTTTTCCTTATGGGTGAGGAAGTGGCGCAGTATCAGGGTGCCTATAAAGTTTCACAAGGACTCTTGGAAGAATTTGGTAAACGTCGTGTTGTCGATACACCAATTACCGAGCATGCTTTTGCTGGTCTTGGGGTTGGGGCTGCCTTTGCCGGGTTGCGTCCTATTGTTGAGTTCATGACTTTTAATTTTGCCATGCAGGCGATTGATCAGATTATCAATTCAGCTGCTAAAACCCGCTATATGTCTGGCGGACAGATGTCAGCATCAATAGTATTTCGCGGACCTAATGGTGCTGCCGCACGCGTTGCCGCCCAGCATTCACAGTGTTATGCCGCTTGGTATGGCCATATTCCGGGGCTAAAAGTGGTCGCACCCTATACAGCGGCAGATGCCAAGGGTCTTCTCAAAACTGCAATCCGTGATGATAATCCTATCATTTTTCTTGAAAACGAACTGCTCTACAGCCTTCAGTTCGAAGTGCCGAAGCTTGATGACTTTATGCTGCCGATCGGCAGAGCCCGTATCCATAAGATTGGCAGTGATGTAACAATAGTCGCTTTTGGTGCCGGTATGCGTTATGCGATTGAAGCTGTTGAGGAATTGATAAAAATTGGTGTTGATGCGGAGCTCATCGACCTTCGTACTATCCGGCCGATGGATATGTCGACTATTATTGAATCAGTCAAAAAAACCGGTCGTATTGTGACAATTGAGGAAGGTTTTCCGCAATCGTCTATCGGGACGGAAATCGCAACCCGCGTGATGCAACAGGCTTTCGACTGGCTGGATGCGCCGGTACTGACCATTGCCGGCAAGGATGTACCGATGCCTTATGCCACAAATCTTGAAAAAATTGCCTTGCCAAGTGTTGCAGAAGTACTTGATGCTGTCAAGGCCGTTACCTACAAGTCGTAAAGGAGAAGGCAGATGCCAGTAAAGATTACCATGCCTGCGCTTTCCCCGACCATGGAAGAGGGCAATCTGTCAAAATGGTTTGTTAAGGAGGGGGATAAGGTAAACTTAGGCGATGTTATTGCTGAGATTGAAACTGATAAGGCGACAATGGAAATTGAGGCAGTAGATGAAGGTACGCTTGCCAAAATTGTTATTCCGGCAGGGACACAGAAAATCAAGGTTAATTCTGTTATTGCCCTGCTTGTCGAAGAGGCTGAAAATCAGGCTATGCCAAAACAGATGGCTAGACCTTCGGATGTAAGGGGGGTGCGGATGTTTTCCTCCCCTCTAGCCCGGCGCTTGGCGGCACAGGCAGGTATTGATATCGCTTCAATTCCAACCAGTGGCCCTCATGGGCGGCTTATAAAGCGTGATGTTGAAGCTGCACTGAAAGGCGAAAATAATGCTGCATTTGCGGCAAAAAGCGATTCTGCAGTATCTCTAGCTCTTTCTGATGATGCTGTTCTTAAACTGTTTACGCCAGGTGAATATGAGATTATTCCCCATGATGCTATGCGTAAGACAATTGCCAGTCGGTTGATTGAATCAAAACAGACCGTGCCGCATTTTTATGTAACGGTTGACTGTGAGCTGGATGCATTATTAGAGCTGAGATCTTGTATTAACAGAGCAGCTTCTATGAAAAAGACAGATGATGGTTCTATGCCGGCCTACAAGGTGTCAGTCAATGATATGATTATCAAATCGGTTGCTTTGGCATTGAAAGAAATACCTGATGCCAATGTCTCATGGCTTGATAGTAGCATGCTACGTCATGCTCATGCGGATATCGGGGTTGCGGTTGCGATTCCTAATGGTCTTATTACGCCGATTGTGCGCCACGCCGATGAAAAGTCGTTACAGACAATCTCCAACGAGATGAAATATCTCATCAAGCGGGCACGGCAGCGTAAGCTGAAACCTGAAGAATATCAGGGCGGCAGTACAGCCGTTTCCAATATGGGAATGTTTGGTATCAAGAAGTTCTCTGCTATTCTCAATCCGCCGCAGGCAACAATTTTTGCAATTGGTGCAGGGAAAGAACGGCCCATTGTTAGGGATGGAAGCATTAAGGCTGCAACCGTGATGTCAGTGACAATTTCAGCTGATCATCGGGTCGTTGATGGTGCCCTAGCAGCTGAGCTTGCGCAGACTTTCAAAAAATTGATCGAAAATCCATTGGCTATACTAGTCTAGAATCAATCACATCTTACACCGGAATTGCAAATGAGAAAATATTTCCCTATGGAGAAAAATCGTGTCGATAGTTTATGATGTAATTGTCATTGGTTCTGGCCCGGGTGGTTATGTAACGGCAATCCGTGCAGCGCAACTGGGGTTCAAAACCGCTGTTGTCGAGCGTGAGCATCTAGGGGGGATCTGTCTGAATTGGGGATGCATTCCGACTAAGGCCCTCCTACGTTCTGGCGAGATCAAGCATTTTGCTGAACATGCCAAGGAATATGGCCTGAAGCTTAAAGGTTCTATCAGTGCTGATATCGAAGACGTGGTTGCGCGTTCACGCAGGGTATCGGGCCGGCTTAACAGCGGCGTCGGTTTTCTGATGAAGAAAAACAAGATTGATGTCATCTGGGGGGAGGCAAAATTAACACAGGGTATGGTAGGCGGCAAATCAGTTCAGATTATCGTTGGAAAACCATCAAAGCTGGCTATGCAGCCGCAACATCCTGTTCCCAAGGGAATTTTAGGTTCGGGCACTTATGAAGCAAAGCATGTTATTGTTGCCACCGGTGCACGCCCAAAAACTCTTCCGGGCATAGAGCCAGATGGCAAATTGATCTGGACTTATTTTGAGGCAATGGTACCGCAGACAATACCAAAATCTTTGGTGATTATAGGGTCAGGGGCTATCGGTATCGAATTCGCCTCTTTCTACAACGCTATGGGCACTGAAGTGACAGTGATTGAACTGCTGGCACAGATTATGCCGGTTGAAGATGCCGAAATTTCTGCTTTTGCCCGCAAGCAGCTTGAAAAACGCGGTATCCGTATCCTAACTGGGATAAAAGTTGACAAAGTTGACAAAACAAACTCTTCTATTATAGCTCATGTTGAAGTTGAAGGCAAGATGCAGACCATCAGTGCTGAACGATTGATTTCTGCTGTTGGTGTACAGGGAAACATCGAAAATATCGGGCTTGAGGTACTGGATATAAGAACTGAGCGTGGCTGTATTGTTATTGATGAATGGGGCTGTACCAATGTTCCCGGTATTTATGCAATTGGCGATGTAGCGGGGCCGCCGATGCTTGCCCATAAAGCAGAGAAAGAGGGTGTGATATGTGTTGAGAAGATTGCGGGTCTGAAAACAGTTCATCCATTGGACAAGCGTAAAGTTCCTAGCTGTACCTATTGTGTGCCGCAGCTGGCCTCGGTTGGTCTGACAGAGGCAAAAGCTAGGGAAATTGGCTACGAGATCCTTATTGGTCGTTATTCTTTTGCGGTTAATGGTAAGGCTATTGCGCTTGGTGAAGATCAAGGGCTTGTAAAAACAATTTTTGACAAAAAAACCGGCCAGCTTCTTGGTGCTCATATGGTTGGGTCAGAAGTGACAGAGCTCATCCAAGGATTTGTGGTTGCTATGAATCTTGAAACAACTGAGGAAGAACTGATGCATACGGTATTTCCGCATCCAACCCTATCGGAAATGATGAAGGAAAGTGTGCTCGATGCTTATGGTATAGCTTTGAATGTATAAGGAAGAACTGTGATTACGGTGCTTAATACAGTGGGGAATCGGCGTGTCCGCCATCCGGAAAAGGCACACAAGCAGGATAGCGAGGTAGTGAAAAAGCCAGACTGGATACGTGTTAGGGCGCCGACCTCAGAGATTTATGCCGAGACTCGTGATATCGTGCACAACAACAGGCTAGTTACGGTGTGCAAGGAGGCAAGCTGTCCGAATATAGGCGAATGCTGGCATCAGCGCCATGCAAGTTTTATGATTATGGGTGAAATTTGCACGCGTGCTTGTGCTTTCTGCAATGTAGCAACGGGCATTCCATTGCCGCTTGATAGAGATGAACCGGAGAGGGTTTCTAGGGCGATTGAGCAAATGGGTCTGAAACATGTGGTGATCACTTCAGTTGATCGTGATGATCTGCCCGATGGTGGTGCGCAGCATTTTGCTGAAGTCATTCAGGCTATCCGCAAACGGACACCGCAGACAACGATTGAAGTTCTGACTCCTGATTTCCGCCATAAAGATGGTGCGCTAGAAATTGTGATTGCAGCGCGTCCTGATGTTTTCAACCATAATCTGGAAACTGTGCCATCCAAATATCTTACTGTGCGGCCCGGTGCCCGGTATTTCCATTCTATCCGCCTATTGCAGCAAGTGAAGGAGCTTGATCCTTCTATTTTCACCAAATCAGGCATTATGGTTGGCTTGGGCGAGGAACGTAATGAAGTGCTCCAACTTATGGACGATTTACGCGCCGCTCATGTCGATTTTATGACTATTGGCCAGTATCTTCAGCCAACACGAAAGCATCATCCAGTTATTCGTTTTATCCCTCCAGATGAATTCAATTCCTACGCAATAATCGGTAAGACTAAAGGTTTTTTGCATATGGCATCAAGTCCCCTCACGCGTTCCTCCCATCATGCGGGTGATGATTTTGAAAAGCTGAAGGCTCTTTGTGCAGGTCAGCCCGACTCTGATTGCTAATTCCAATGCCATATTTCGAAATGGAAAAATATATCCATCATCCCAAAGAACAGATGTTTGCGCTGGTTGCGGATATTGAGCATTATCCTGAATTCTTGCCAATGTGTGAGAGCTTGACCATCCGCTCGAGTCAGAAACGGGATGGAAAGACTTTTCTTGTTGCTGATATGACGGTTGCTTACAGGTTTATCCGTAAGACATTCACCACACAGGTTTATCTTCAACCTGAAGAAAACCGGATTAATGTGCAGTATATTGATGGCCCTTTCCGTCATCTTGAAAACCGCTGGCTATTTTTGCCGGTTAAAGAGAAAAACATCTGCCGGGTTGAATTTTTCATTGAATATGAATTTAGAAATCCGGCGCTTAGCTTGATGATGGGCTCAATATTTGATACAATTTACCGCAAGTTTACTGATGCGTTTGAAAAAAGGGCCGATGAAATTTATGGTACCGCATGTTGAAGTATCTCTATACGAATTTTTGCAGATATGAAAGCTGGATAGAAAATTCAGTACTCGAAACAATGCGTCTGGTTCTGGCCACCAAGGCAGATGAGTTTTCAACAAGAGAACCGGGCTTAAGGCGATGCCTGCACTCTTTGCTGCCCGAAGGTAACCAGCGCACGCTGTATGAAAGGCGATCCCTACCATAGTCCCTCAGAATACGCACTAAACTCTACAGGCAGCTAGAAATAAGCCCGTCTGCACTCCTTACAAGAAATAACCTTCATCCCTAATCCTTCATCAGACTTAATTTTGTTGCCTATATATATTATCCGGCCCGTAACAGGCGGGTCGCGTCATCTCTACGGAAAAGATAGAGTAGAAGGCGCAAGGCTTTACCCCTTGGGCTTTCAAGATCTCTATCCTGTTCTAAAATAAGTCGGGCATCCTGCCGTGCAATTTCTAGTAAATCCCGGTGTGCATCCATATCTGCAAAACGAAAGCCCGGTATACCTGATTGTTTTGTACCCAAAAGATCACCTTCTCCACGCAAACGTAGGTCCTCTTCAGCAATATGAAAGCCATCTTCTGTATTGCGTATGACATTAAGGCGAGCCTTTGCCATGCTGGAAAGTGGCTCTTTATAAAGTAGAGTACAGGAAGAAGGCCTATCACCTCGTCCGACACGACCACGCAGCTGATGCAACTGTGCTAGCCCAAACCGTTCGGCATGTTCGATGATGATGATTGAGGCGTCGGGAACATCTATCCCGACTTCGACAACTGTAGTAGCAACAAGCAATCGTGTTTTTCCCTGCTTGAAATCAGCTATTGCCGCATCTTTCTGTCTTGCCGGCATTTTGCCGTGTACGAGGCCGACCAGATTACCAAACTGCCGGGCAAGTATTTCAAATCGCTTGATTGTGGCAGTAAGATTAATGCTTTGAGATTCTTCAACCAACGGACAGATCCAGTATAATTTTTCGTCCCGTGCGAGTGCATGTTTTATGTGTTGCATCAAATCTGTCATTCGGTTGGCAGAAAGGATCGCTGTTTTTACCGGTTTTTGCCGTGCCGGTTTTTGGGTCAGTCTGGAAATATCCATATCACCGAATGCTGTTAACATTAGCGTGCGGGGGATGGGTGTTGCTGTCATAACCAGCATATCTGGCATATTGCCTTTCGCTGTCAGCTGCAGGCGCTGATGTACGCCAAAACGGTGCTGTTCATCAATAATGATAAAAGCAAGGTTATGGAAGTCAATCCCTTCCTGAATCAATGCATGGGTTCCGATGATGATATGAGCTTTAGCACTGTTAAGACTTTCAAGGATCAAAGATCGCTCGCGTCCTTTTTCGCGTCCGGTGAGAAGAGCTGTTTTTAATCCTATCTTTTCTGTTAGAGGCGCGATGGTGGCATAATGCTGGCGGGCCAAAACCTCTGTTGGCACCATTAGGGCCGATTGCCCGCCAGATTCAGCAGCCTGTACCATAGCAAGAATTGCAACAACTGTTTTTCCAGAACCAACATCGCCTTGAAGCAGCCGCAACATGCGTTTCGGCGCGGCAAGATCCTGTGAAATTTCTGAAAATACTTGCTCTTGGCCTTGTGTAAGCTGAAAAGCTAGGGTCTGGCGTAAAGTTTCAAGGTAGGTGCCAAGCAGAGGCAGAGGGCGGCCTGCTAGGCGTTTGGTCTTAAGGCGTACCAAGGCAAGGGAAAGCTGGTTTGCCAAAAGTTCGTCATATGCCAACCTGCGGCGGGCAGACGATGCAGCAGCAATAACTAGTGGGGTATCGGGCATGTGAATAGCTGTCAGCGCTTCTCCATAAGCAGGAAATTGCTCACGCTGTAAAAGTACCTTGTCTTGCCATTCTTCGAGGACTGGAATACGATCGAGTGCCTGTATCATGGCTTTTGAGAGCGTTTTGGCCGAAAGTCCTGTTGTTGAGGGGTAAACTGGTTCGATAAGTGGCAGAAATTTACTTTCTGCTAAAGAGGTGATGTGATGAGGATGAACCATCGAAGCATGGCCGTTAAACCATTCAATCCGGCCAGAGACAATTATTTTTTCTCCAATAGGAAGTTGGTTTAATAACCAGTTGTGCTGTGCGTGAAAAAATACAAGCATGATATTGCCTGTATCATCATGGGCAAGGACACGGTAGGGCACTTTGCGCTTGTCAGCGATTGGTGGGGGTTGGTGCCGATCAACTGTAAGTTCAAGTATGACAATTGCTCCGGCAGCGGCATGAGCAACGTCTGTGCGGTTACGCCGGTCAATTACCGAATGAGGTAGGAGATGCAAAAAATCAACAAGACGTGGTTCTCCTTTCGCTGGATCAATATTTAGCACTTTTACAAGCAGTCCGCATACCCTAGGCCCAATGCCGGGAAGTGAGCGTACAGAAGCAAACATGGGGTTAAGCAGTGAAGGACGCATAAAATCCTTTTAGAGCTTTTTTGCAGAAACTGAAACCCGTCTTGTCACGCTGAGACTATGCTGTATGCCTTTACAGGCTCTGGAATAGAAGATAGGCAAAAATACTGGCAAGAACAGTCATGAGAAGATTACGACTCAATGCCCCGGCTATGAAAGAAACTACAGTTGCTAGAAAAGCAACCGAGAGACCGAAAGAGGTGGTTTCCTTATTAGAAATAACTTCTGCAGCGATTATAGCGGAAAGAACAGCCGTCGGTACAAATGCAAGTAAGTTGCGGAGAATAACTGGGAAATTACGCTGTGCAAGAAAAAGAATGGGCCCGGCTCGGATGATAGCTGTGACAATGGCTGCCGCAGCAATAGCAAGTAGCATATGATGATCAGTCATCTTGATTGCTCCTCTTTGGTTTGCGCATCAGCAGGGCCATGCCAACTGTTGCCGCAATCAGGGTAGCGATAATCATCGCAATATTGCTGTTTATCGTGTTATGGGTGAAGATGATAAATAGCATGGCAACAGCCATGACAATAATATCAAGCAAGCGGGTACGGCTAACAAACCAACTAAGCAGAAGCAGGCCGACAAACATGCCCACCAGACTGAAGCTGAGGCTGTTACGCATCCAATCGGGAAGAGCAGCTGCAAAAAAGAACCCAACAGCAGTTGACATAATCCAGTTGATCCAAGCAGTCAGGTTAAGCCCAAGTAACCAGTAAAAAGGCAACTTACCTCCATGATGATTTGCATAGCGTGTTGCAACACCAAAAGTTTCATCGGTAGTCAACAAGCCACCGATGAGTTTTTCTTTTAATGAGGAATGTCTGAAGAATTGTGCCATATAGGTATTGATCAGAAGATAGCGCATATTGATAAAGGCGATTGCAAATGCAACCTGTGCAATACTGACGCCGGTAGCTGCCAATGAATAAAAAAGAAAGTGTGCCGATCCTGCGTAAAGAAATACACTCAAAAGCATGATTTCAACAATGCTGAAACCGGAAACCTTGCCAATTGCACCACAGGCAAAGCCGATAGCCCAATAGCCAAGCAATGTCGGTACACAGGCGATGAAGCCTTGGCAAAACTGTATCATTCGGCCTGATTGAGTCTTCCCCCCGCTCATATCAGCTTTTCTCCTTTCCCCGGCGTTGTTCATACGCCTGTAAGGCCTGTTTGTACAGTGAAGTAAATATGTGAAACAAAAACCAGTAGATAGCTGCTTCATGGGAATGCTTTTCATCTGGAAAGATAGAAAACACGGCGTTATACAAAAAACACATTCCTATTATCTAATTGTTTGGGATATGCCTATGATAGCTTCAAAAACGGTTAGCTGCGATCTTGATACAAGACGGCGCCGTGTTGTTTTTCGCGCTTGGCACCGGGGTGTCCGTGAAATGGATCTGGTTTTTGGCCAGTATGCCGATGCACATATTACTAGGCTTGATGATAAACAGCTGGATGAGCTTGAATATATCATGTCTTTTGAAGACCGTGATCTTTTGAGATGGATCACGGGGGAAGTTAAGACACCAGACGATATTGATATCCCTGTATTCCGTGATATTCTTGCTTATAGGGTAAAAAAGATGGATTTTATTTGATCGATGGCCGTATTTTCCAAATTTGGTATAGGCAAGACAGGACATTCCCACCTTATCCTTGACAGAGTTGTTGAAGGGTTTCAGCCTTTTGCTCTTGCAAAACTTGTAGAAGAAGCTGCTGGCCGGCCCGGCCCGGTTCTTTTCATTGCCCGTGATGGGCAGAAACTTGGTGATTTTGAGCGGGCGCTTCATTTTATCAATCCCGGTTTGTTGGTATTGCAGTTTCCGGCGTGGGATTGCCTGCCATATGATAGAGTTTCGCCAGGGCAACGTATTTCTGCGTGTCGTCTTGCTGCTTTGGTGGCATTGCAGTCTTTGCGCAAAAATCCTCATCCTGCCGTGATCATAACATCGATCAATGCTGCCCTTCAAAAATTGCCACCACGGCAGGTTCTTGAGAATAAAATCATTTCAGTCCAGCCCGGTCAGCAATTTGACATGTGCTATTTTATCCACTATTTGGAGCATAATGGCTTTGAACGTGTTGCGGTTGTGCGGGATGTTGGTGAATATGCGGTGCGCGGGGGCATTATCGATCTTTTTCCTCCAGGACAGGAAGTTCCCCTTCGCCTTGATTTTTTTGGCAATACACTGGAAACCGTGCGTGAATTTGATCCCGTAACCCAGCGCACTATGGTGACGCAGGCTGACTTCATTCTACAGCCGATGAGTGAAATTATACTCGCGCCAGAGGTTATCAGCCGCTTTCGCTCAAATTATGTGCAGGCATTCGGGGTTGCCCAGCGTAATGATGCGCTTTATCAGGCCGTTTCTGAAGGGCGCCGTTTTGCGGGTATGGAGCACTGGCTGCCATTGTTTTATGACGAGCTTGAAACCTTGTTTGAGCATACGGGATCGATGCCTGTTATATTTGACTATCTGGCGCCAGAGGCGTTGAATGAACGCTACCAGCTGATTGCTGATTACTATGAAGCCCGCCGAGAACAGAAAAATATGAGGGATAGCCCCCCCTATCATCCTCTGGCGCCGGATAAGTTTTATCTTTCTCCGCATGCATTTTTTGCTGCACAGCGGCAGTGCGGTATGCGAATTGATTTTACCCCCTTTGACTTGCCTAATACCGACAGTATCAGGGTTGTCAGTGCTAAAACGCAGGAATTTCGTAACTTTGCGCTGGAACGCAATACTCGGGACATCAATCTTTTTAAAGCTGTCGTTGACCATATCAACACATTACGAGTTAGAGGGAGAAAAGTGCTATTGGCAGGATGGAGTGAGGGTTCGCTTGATCGGCTGATACAGGTGCTAGATGAGCATGGGTTGGCAAGGATTGAAAAAATCATCACCCTGCCCATGGTCAGGGCAACCCCGCGTGACCGAGTCTGCGCTGGCGTTATCTCGATTGAGCATGGGTTTGAGGCAGAGGATTTGAGCATTATCGCTGAGCAGGATATATTAGGCGATAGGCTTGTGCAGCGGGCGAGACGGTGCAGGCGCGATGCGGATTTTATCAGGGAGATCGCTTCGTTGAATGCTGGTGACATTGTGGTACATGTTGACCATGGTATCGGCCGTTTTGCTTGTCTAAAAACAATCATGGTCTCCGGGGCACCACATGATTGCCTAGAAATTCATTATGCTGGGGAAGATAGGCTTTTTTTACCAGTTGAAAATATTGATCTCCTTTCCCGTTATGGCGGAGAGCGATCTGGTATCGTACTGGATAAGCTGGGCGGCGTTGCTTGGCAGGCACGCAAGGCAAAGCTCAAGAAACGGTTGCTTGAAATGGCCGGTCAGCTTATCAACATTGCGGCAGAAAGGCAGATGCGTGTTGCGCCAAAATTTATACTTGCTACTGGTCTATATGATGAATTTTCTGCCCACTTCCCCTATGATGAAACGGAGGACCAGCTGCAGGCTATAAATGCCGTGCTGGATGATCTTTCCGCTGGTAGGCCGATGGATCGGCTGATTTGTGGCGATGTCGGTTTTGGCAAAACGGAGATTGCGATCCGCGCGGCTTTTGCTGCAGCCATGAACGGTTTTCAGGTTGCTGTTGTGGTGCCTACCACACTGCTTGCGCGCCAGCATTATAAAACATTTACAGCGCGGTTCCAAGGATTGCCGGTGCGTATCGATCATGCCTCGCGCCTTGTCGGTTCACAAGAGCTTGCCGATGTCAAGAAGGGGATTGGCAACGGGACAACAGACATTGTTATCGGCACCCATGTACTGCTTGGTAATGGTGTACAGTTTGCAAATCTCGGGCTGCTGATCATTGATGAAGAACAGCATTTCGGTGTTAGGCATAAGGAACGCCTGAAAGAACTGAAAGCTGATATTCATGTGCTTACTCTTTCGGCAACACCGATCCCACGCACATTACAGTTGGCTCTTACCGGTGTGCGAGAGCTATCGCTCATTGCAACGCCGCCGGTTGATCGTATGGCTGTGAGAACCTTTGTCTTACCACTTGATCCGCTCGTTATCCGTGAGACTTTACTGCGTGAACACTATCGTGGTGGGCAGAGTTTTTATGTTTGTCCGCATATCGCCGACCTTGAAGAGGTGCGTCTCTTTTTGGGAAAACATATTCCGGAATTGAAGGTGAGCATTGCTCACGGGCAGATGGCACCAAACCAGCTTGATGATATCATGAACGCTTTTTATAATGGGCAGTATGATGTGCTTCTGTCAACTTCGATTGTTGAATCCGGTCTTGATATCCCGACAGTCAATACGCTGATTGTTCATCGTGCGGATATGTTCGGTCTTTCGGCCCTTTATCAGCTGCGTGGACGGGTCGGGCGATCTAAGCAACGAGCTTATGCATTGTTCACTTTGCAAGCTGGCAGGGTGTTAACTCCCGGGGCTGAGCGTCGCTTCAAGGTTTTGCAGTCGCTTGATACACTTGGAAGCGGTTTTCAGTTAGCTAGTCATGATATGGATATCCGCGGTGCAGGCAATCTTCTGGGAGAAGAGCAGTCAGGTCATATCAGGGAAGTTGGCTTTGAGCTTTATCAGCAGATGCTTGAAGAAGCTGTAGTAGAGATGAAGGGAGCAGGCGAGGTTATAGATATGCAGTGGTCGCCGCAAATTTCAATTGGCACATCAGTCATGATACCGGAGTTCTATATTCCTGATTTGCAATTACGGCTTCGCCTTTATCGACGTGTTGGAGAGTTGCAAGATGCGCGGGCAATTGATGCATTCGGTGGAGAGTTGATTGATCGTTTTGGCCCGTTGCCGGAGGAGGTGGAACACCTTCTGAAGGTTGTTTATATCAAGACGCTTTGCCGTGAGGCTAATGTGGAAAAACTTGATGCTGGGCCAAAAGGTATGGTTATTTCTTTTCGTAATGATACATTTGCCAATGGCGTGGGGCTAGTTAAGATGATTAGTGAGCATGGCTCTATGGCAAAGATCCGTGCTGACCAGAGTGTAGTTTTTGCAGGTGACTGGCCAACACCGGAAAAACGTTTCAGCGGGGTTTCTATCATTCTAAATCAGCTTATTAGTCTTGTTGAAACAGACTCAATCATAAAACCTACTTTTATATTATCAGAAAATGAATAATGATGTCCTAGAATAGTCTAGTTTTTAGTATTGCCGGCGGCGGCGAGAAATATGGGTTTAAAGTTCTGGGATTCGATGTTTGTCTTGAATCATAAGGCCGGAGATTTTGTAGAATAATTTGTTGCGGTGCGCCCAAAAGAGGTTGATGTCTATTATGAGAGTGTTACTGGGAAGGTATTTCGTGTTGTTTTGCCGTTGTTAAATATGTTAGCATACATTTCGCTTTATGTTTTTCTTTCTTCTTTAAATAATGCAACCGGTTTACCGCAAGGGCCTGACCGTTTTCCCCTTTTGTTAAGCATAATTCTGTGAAAGCAGATAAGATTATTATCTTTTATGGATTTTATCTCTCATATTTTGAGAAGTTCTGTGCCCGGATGAATGATGGAAAATTCGTTATCATGAATATTTGTTGAAAGATTTGATAATATACCTTGAAACATTGGTTAGATTGCTGGTTATGTAGAACTTTGGCTGATTGTCTGCATAGAGAGGTTTGTACCGAAAGCCATGTAGTATTAAGTGCCCTGTGTGTAGATCGATTCAAAGCTATTTGGTGTTTAATCGATAATAATGTAGCCAAATATTTCGTTCGGCACTTTACTGCACCTGTGATAATAGATTCTTCATCTACGATAAAATAGGAGAGACTGCGTATACTTGATATGCTGTGTCGATGTAACTTTGTCGCTAGTAGTTTGGATATCAAGCATGTTCGATATTGTTTCGATTGCATCGAAATCAAATTCTACTCATACTCTACAAGATAAATACTATTTCATTCCATGAATCTTCTGCTGGATATAAATTTTATAAGGATGGCCTGAAAGTGGTTAACAAGGTCAGAAAAGATACCAAGAAATAGTATTTCTCACTGTTCTGCACGCCAAAAAGCCGATAAATAAGGATGTGACCAAAATATCAAATATTCGGCCAGCGGACAATCGATTATTGGAGTAGCTGATAAAGCAGCAGATGATAATTTCTGTGAAATTAAGGATATGGCTCTATAGCAGTATCGTATTTTGAAAATCTTCTTTTGTACGTGTGTTAAGCATGGCCTGAATATTGTATCCACAGCAGGGTTTGCCGTACCATAGTTAATTTGCGGTTAATCGGTGTAGGCAAGTGAAAGCGCACGCTATGTACTCTAATGGTTTTAAAATTTTTAATCCGCTTTATATATTGTCAAATGTGTTAGCCGGGTGCCATAGGAAAAATAGGCTGCAGGATTGAGAAAAAGAGAATTCCTGTCCATCCATCATTGATTTCAATCCTCTCTGTTAACAGGCTATAAAGGGTGAAAAATTCATCACGCAAGCGCGCCGTCATGCTGCGAAATTGTTCGTCGGAAAAGCTATGCGCTATATGTCTAGAAATTTTTGATGACAAAAGGATTGAAGTCATCAGATACCACAAACTGGATATCTGGGCAACAACAGGCTTTAAATGTTGCAGACAAAGCCACAGGTTATCCAACCTTTTGGCAATCTAAAGACTAGCATAGGAAAAATTAGATGAAATTTTCGGGCAGCGTAGGATTACCGTATATGGCAAGCTCCAGTGTAGTGGTTTTGGCCTTATGCTGCACAATTAGAACCTATAAAAGAACATAGAATAATTACAAAAATAATCACATATCAATTAGTTTTTTATAATGGAGAATTTGGAAAGGCAAAATGCCTAAGCCATTAACAATAGAAAAAAATTCCAGACTGACTTGAAATTTCAGAAAATATCCATCCTGCAATAGCGCAGTAGAAATTTGATTGCACCATTTTATATCTTATAGTGGCAAACTAAATTTTATTGGCAATAAATCCATAAAATAGAATATTAAAAACAATTGTTGATGTTTGGTGATTTAATGTCATAAGGTTCGTAAAAATGGTAATAGCAATAAGGTGAAGCCATGTTATTGCCTTATTTAAGTTTCAACATATAAAATTTAATAACTAGATTCCGGATCGGGATTTTGGAAAATATATTGAAAGGATTTGCTTGATCATGCCGATGAAAAAGACATTTACTGCTGTTTCAGTGGTAGCTGGTGCTGCTGTACTTTTTGTCGCCTTTCATGCGCCTGCCTTTGCGCAGAGCGGTATGCAGGGTTGGTATAAGGTATGCAGTAAGCAACAGGCTATTGATGTCTGCAATACCATGAATAATGTTGTATCCGATACTGGCCAGTATCTTACAATGGTTAATCTGATTGAGGTAACCGGCAAGCAGAATCAAAAGCGTATCGGCATTCAAGTGCCTACAGGCCGCCTTATTCCCGAAGGAGTCAAAGTCAAGGTTGATAATGGCAAAGAGAAGATTATTCCCTATATGGTCTGTAACGGTCCGACTTGCATTGCCAATGATGTATTTGATGATACGCTGATCAATATGATGAAGAAAGGAACAACTCTTACCATTAGTTCAGTAAATTTTCAGGGTACGACAAACCCGATTGAAATTTCGCTTAAAGGCTTTTCGCAGGCATTTACTGGTCTTGGCATTCGTGAACAGGATTTCCAAGCTGAGCAGGAAAAGTTGCAGAAAGCAATCCAGGCAAAGCAGCAGGAAATTGAAAATAAGATGCGTGCTGAGCAGGAAAAGGCAAAAACTGGTAGCTGAAGCTGCATGCATGCGCTGTAAAAAGGCCTTTTATAGCATTTTTGCAAATATTAATTCTCTGATCCTTTCAGAAAGAGGTTATGGTTCTAATACAAGCTTCATTCGTTATATCTGACCGGGGAAATTATCTTCCATTGCTTTGGAAAATACTCCTGGCAGATACGGTGAAAAACGGCACCGGCCATGACTAGCCATACATTCCCTTATACATAAAAAATGTTCTGAAGGGGGAGAATTGGCGAAGTATTTCTAGCCCTGCGCTGCGTAAGAGCTGTATAGGCAGGGAATCCGATAGGAGGGTGCAGTTGAGGGTATGAATAAAGCCTGTTGTTGCCCAGATATCCAGTTTGCGGTATCTATTGTAATAACGGATCACATTTTCTGCTCCTGGATCAGCGGTATTGATACTAATCGCTGCTGCAAGGTCAGTTACGTCACGAATGCTGAGATTAAGCCCTTGTGCGCCGATAGGGGGAAAAATATGCGCTGCTTCACCGATCAAGATCGTGCGGTTTGCCGCAAATGTTTTGGGCAAAATGCCGCCAATCGGCCAAGCCTGAATCGCAGTATCTACGTTGACTTTCCCGAGCATGGATTTCATATGCTCCTCAATCTCCCTGCTTACTGCTTTAGAGGTAAGGCTAAGAAGCCGTCTTGCCCGCTCAGACTTAAGTAGCCAGACTAGACTTGAACGGTTGCCCAGTAATGGTACCTGTGTGAAAGGTCCTTCAGCAGTATGGAATTCGGTTGAAATATTATAATGCGGCAGCTGGTGACTAAAACTTAAGGTTATAGCTGTTTGCGGATAATACCACTGTCGTGTTCTAATTTCTGCTGCATCTCTTGCGGTTGATGTGCGTCCATCTGCAGCAACAAGGAGAGCTGTGTTGATTATGCTATTATCAGCTAATGTTATTTCAATTCCATGTTTGTCATGATGATAAGCAGTAGCCAATACTCTTACCCTGAGGATTGAACGACAGTTTTTAACGGCGGCAGCAATAGCACCATTCAAGGCTATATTGGGTATATTATAGCCAAAAGTCTCTTCTCCTATCTCGGTCGCGTGAAAACTGACTACGGGGCTGCGAATTAGGTGCTCTGTTCCATCAATAATACGCATGGTGGCAAGAGGTGCAGCATGTGCCTTCAGATCTGCCCAAATACCAAGTTTTTCTAGGATATAAATTGCCGGCATCATTAGCGCTGTGGTACGCATATCATTGCTATCAGTTTGCGGCCCAATCAGAATAATTTCTCCGTATAAGGAAGCGAGTTTCAATGCGGCAAGCATTCCTGCAGGACCACTGCCGATAACTACAATCCTGCATTTTATTAATTGCGCTTTTTTTGCTTCTTGAACCATAATCGTTCTTTTGGTGATAGGAGGCAGACTTTTTATAATATATTTTATCAAAGTGTGCTTGAAGGGAAAAAATGAGTATGCTCTAAGCGATTAACAATTATAGGCATTCTCTCTTCTGTCCCGCATTAGTAAGGTATAGAACATAAAAATTTTTAAACAGAGGGTTCTTGTTTCAAGTGGGTGAAGTTTCGACCGGATAGGTCCATATTTCGTTAACGTATAAAAGAAAGTACAAAAACATGAAACAGAAATTAACGAGTAAGATAAGAGATAAGCCCGATTATCTAAAATCCAGAAAAATGACCATGCCCCAGATGCGTGCTTTTTCGGTTCATCTTTTAACTGCCTCTGGTTCTTTTCTGGCCTTCCTTTCTCTTATTGCTGCCAGTGAAAAACAGTGGGCTGCAATGTGGGCATGGCTTGGCATGGCTCTTGTTGTTGATGCTATTGATGGGCCGATTGCACGCCGTCTTGATGTCAAATACGTGTTACCAACTTGGTCGGGGGAAACTCTTGATAATATCATCGATTATGTCACTTATGTCCTAATACCCGCTTTTGCTCTTTACCAGAGCGTTTTGATAGGGCCTATTCTATCATTTTTATCAGCAGCGGTTATTATGGTGACCAGCGCTGTTTATTATGCTGATACGAACATGAAATCAGAAGAAAATTTTTTCAAAGGATTTCCGGTTGTCTGGAATGTGCTGGTATTCACTGTGTTTATAGTGCAGCCAGCAGAATGGGTGGCTTTTGCGGTTGTACTTATTTCTGCGATCCTGTCCTTCATGCCGATTTATTTTGTCCATCCGATGCGGGTAAGAAGATTGCGTCCTCTCACCCTTGCCATTGGATTTATATGGGCACTCCTGAGCCTTATAAGTATCTTTTATTATCATATGACAGCAGCACCTTATCCAGTACGCATTGGCCTAATAGCAAGTGGCCTATATATATATTGTATCGGGGCGGTTCTGCAGTTTTTCCCCAATATTGGGCAAGAGACTGCCTTTAATACGGATCAATGACTCTATTGATCATGAAATGGCTGCAAGAGCATTGCTAAGATCTGTCTTCAGGTCATCAAAATCTTCAAGACCGATTTGTAGGCGTAAAACCGGTCCGCGGTAATTTACTCTACTGATTGTTCTGTCTGCAAGATTAGCATGTACAGCTAGGCTTTCAAAGCCACCCCAAGAATAGCCAAGGCCGAATAATTTGAGATTATTGAGAAAGGTATGAGCTTCATGTCGACCACCTGTTTTCAGAACAATGGAAAAAATAGCGGCCGCGCCATTGAAATCCCGTTTCCATAATTTATAGCTGGAATTGCTTTTCAATGCAGGATAAAGGACATGATCAATCTGCTGCTGCCCTTCAAGCCAGCGGGCTAGGGCTAGGGCTGTTTTCTGCTGATGCTCGAGCCTTACACGCATAGTACGCAATCCGCGTAGAATAAGATAGGCATCATCTCCGTTTACGCTCATACCCAGAAAACGATGAGCATCATCAATAAGCTTTGCATATTTTTTAGTGGCGGAAATTGTCCCAAGCAAGACATCAGAATGCCCGGAAGGATATTTGGTAGCAGCATGAATGGAAATATCAACTCCATGTTCAAGCGGACGAAAATAAAGAGGTGTGGCCCAAGTATTATCCATTATGACAATGGCACTTATCTTGCGGGCAGCGGCGCTGATTGCCGGAATATCCTGAACTTCAAATGTATTAGAAGCGGGCGATTCCGTAAAAATGACCTTTGTATTGTGGCGAAATAGTTTTTCTATATCCCTGTTAGTTTCAGGGGCATAATATTCAACGTCGACACCCATATTTTTCAGCATTCTATCAGCAAAGCGGCGAGTTGGATAATAAACAGAATCAACAATCAGAAGATGATCACCTGTCCGCAAGGTACTAAGAAGAGCTACAGTAGCAGCTGCCAAGCCTGATGGAACGAGTACAGTTTTTGCCGCTCCTTCCAGAAGATCAATCGCATTGCATAGTGCATCCGTTGTCGGTGTGCCATGGGTACCGTAAGTATAACGCTGTTTTTCTGTTGCCATGGTTTCTGCATCAGGAAATAGGACAGTTGAACCTCGGAAAACCGATGGATTGATAAAACCATGATTATATTGCTGTTTGTATATATTATGGACAAGATATGTATTCGGACCAATAGGCTTCTTTCCGTTTTTCATTTTCAGCGATCCCATTCAATTTCTGGCAATAGAATCGCGGTTATATGTTCTATCCGTCAAGATTAATTTATTATCCGCGCTCGAATCTGCAGGAAATATTTTTCATAGTTAGGCAGTGTAAAGAGAGCGCAAAGGCAAGGCTCTGCAGCTTAGAAATGGGAACGCAGTATTGCCCTCAAAGTGGGGGCTATATGGAAAGCGTTTTTGATTTTCTTGAGGCTTCGAGTATATTGGATCTGCTTGAAATTATTTTTAAAACCATAATGACCGCCCTGCCAAAAAAACCATCTTAGATGTGAACATTCCAATTCATACGTAAAATAATAAGATATTTATCACACATGAATAATCTGAGTCAAGGAAATTAACCATTAGACCGGGAATATATAAAGAGCAAAATAAATTAATAAGAAAAATCAGTATATCGCTGTTCTTGCTGAATGATAACAAAAGCAATATACTTATACATATATTAAAAGGCCCATCCGGGCTTATGTATGTAAGCTGAAAGGGTGATGTATAATATGTCTCAAAATTCATTGCGACTTGTTGAGGATAATTCAGTGGATAAGACAAAAGCTTTGGATGCGGCGTTGTCTCAGATTTGTCGGGCCTTTGGAAAAGGTTCGATCATGCGTTTGGGAGAAAATGAAAATGTGGTGGAAATTGAGACCGTCTCCACCGGGTCTCTGTCACTCGATATTGCCCTTGGGGTAGGCGGTTTGCCTAAGGGACGCATCATAGAAATTTATGGGCCAGAAAGCTCGGGCAAGACAACAATGGCGCTGCACACGATTGCTGAAGCACAGAAGCGTGGTGGCATTTGTGTCTTTGTTGATGCGGAACATGCGCTTGATCCGGTTTATGCCCGCAAGCTTGGTGTTGATCTAGAAAATCTGTTGATCTCGCAGCCCGATACAGGTGAGCAGGCGTTAGAAATTACCGATACACTGGTGCGTTCTGGGGCGATTGATGTTCTAGTTGTTGATTCGGTTGCGGCGTTGACTCCACGTGCAGAGATTGAAGGAGAGATGGGGGATGCGCTTCCCGGCCTTCAAGCACGGTTAATGAGCCAAGCATTGCGTAAGCTGACAGCATCCATTTCACGTTCCAACTGCATGGTTATTTTTATTAACCAGATCCGTATGAAAATCGGTGTTATGTTCGGTTCACCGGAAACAACGACGGGCGGAAATGCATTGAAGTTTTATGCGTCTGTACGTCTTGATATCCGACGTATAGGTGCCTTGAAAGACCGTGATGAAGTAGTCGGCAACCAGACTCGCATCAAGGTGGTGAAGAATAAGCTTGCACCACCCTTCAAGCAGGTTGAATTTGATATTATGTATGGTGAAGGTATTTCCAAAGTCGGTGAATTGATTGATCTTGGTGTGAAAGCCGGTATTGTGGAAAAATCCGGTGCTTGGTTTTCTTACAATTCGCAACGTCTTGGTCAGGGACGGGAAAATGTAAAGCAGTTTTTGCGTGAAAATCCAGTTATCACACAGGAAATTGAAACTTTATTGCGCCAAAATGCAGGTCTGATAGCTGATAAATTTCTTAAAAATGACGCTGCTGATACCAATAATATAGAAGAAAGTTCTGCCACCTAAAACTGTTGAAGTAGTAGGGATTCTATATTTTTTGTTAAAATGTATTAATGAAGGGACAACGGTTTTGCTTTTTAAAGATTAGATGAAATCGATGTTTTTTAACGGAATGGAACTTGCGCTTGACCACATAGATATATCCAACTTTTGCCACTTCCATCCGCATAGCTTAGTTGGTTCATTGAGCGATATAAAGTCGTTTACCACCACGCGCTCGTATTCAATAGCGCTGCAACTGAAATGGGTCATGCTGGACAAATCTTTCCGCAAAATGCGATCCAATCAGACGGATATCTGATTAGGTAGTCTATTTTGAGCCCAAATGAGATTGGCTGGTATTTCCTGTGGTTTGTTTTCGTTTTTTAGATCTTGTCAAGGTAATCTTCCTCATGAACCTTGAATATAGGGTTCCATCTATATAATTTGCTGGTCGTGTAGAACAGAACGGTTTGTGGATTTATCCCCGAGGTAGAATGTTCTTTATTTGAAGAAGACGTTGCATCATAATAGTTGGATTAACAATTTCGACTATGTATTTCTTAGTCCTTGCATCCAGATGCGCCAAAACTCGATATATTTGTGATCAATTTTATACCCATGCATCAGCACAGGCATAGTGCATGCGACGTCAAGCTTTGCTACATTATTAGATAATATCCATGTGTCGAAGAAAAGCTTCTGCTTATCCCGGGAGCGGCTTGGCGGTCATGTTTTTTTAAAGAAGGTTATAGTTGGCATCAGATTTGAACGAAGGTTCAAATAAATCAAGTCGACTGAATTTTTCTTATAGTATGAATGATATTCTCACCATACCAGAATTTTTTACGAAATTGCCTCCATAAAAAGGCGAAGGTCGTTGCCGAAGTAACAACAGTTATATTTGTAACAGGTTTTCGAAGTGTGGTGATATGAGCCATGTCAAATATATTCGAAAAATAGCAAAAAGTTTTCAATTGTGTTCATATGAACATAGCCAACTGATAACCGAGTGCAACATTATTTTGCTGGATATAATTGTAACCGCTGTATTCGTCAGTGATCAAAAACATTCCAGCCCGATCCATGTTGATCCGCCAGAAACTCCCTAATATCTCTTCCGAGAAAGGCTCCTATAGGTAGAACGGTGAGTTAGCATGGTTAAGTTTTCTTCTTGGCATACTTTAGCAGCAATCAATCAAAGAGCTTGAGCATGTGTATCAAAGGGAAAGGGGTGTGCGACAATTTCCGCAATCCAGATGAATGGAACAGGTGATATTTCTACCAAAGATTGGCTGTTTTCCATATTACAACAGGTGGCTAGATGGTTTTTTCGATACATAAGGACGTGCGAAGTAAACAAGCCATTAAGCGACTTAGCGCTATTGGAATAGATGTTGGCATTGCGCGTTTGCAACATACCTCTGAGCAGGCCGCTACCCTGCACTGTTAAACAGCTTCAAGTTATCTTAAAACAGGAGTGAAAAGTACAGTCTATCCCATGGACATATCTGTAATGCTTGCCACGACCATCAGCCAAAACAACGCAATTGTGTATAGAGAACTTGTAGGTTAGAAACATGTCCGAGGTCGATCTCGGATATAAATAAAACGCCAAGGTGCAACGTCAAGGCCTAAGATAGGGTTAAACAAAGCCATTTTTGATCAGGGTTGGTACGTGTTTCTAAAGAAACTGCAATACAAGCTGGATTGGAATGGCGCTATCCTAATTACCCTGCCCTCAAGAAATACTTACTCGAACGTGTCTGATTAGCCTGTTAAGTGAAGCATCCTAGTCAAGCAGGCAGCAGAAGGAACCTGCCAAGGTGATCCAATCATACAGAAATTCAAGGCTAAACACTCTAGGAAATACAAACCTAAAGTCAGAGGATCATGTCAAGCTTCTTCAATAATATTTAATTTTATCGTCTCTTCAACATTTTCTAGGATTTCCTGTATTTTAGAAGTATCAGTCTTGATCGTCTCTTCACTCTTGGCTTGTCGTTCTGCTTCTTCAATTGAGCGGGCCACATTAACGTTGATGTTAATTTTCACTTCCGGATGAAGGTTAATCAAAATAGTATGTATGCCGATAATCTTGATCGGATAGTTAAGCTTAACTTGATTGCGAATCACGCTAAAACCATTTTCTGTGATAAGTTCAGCAATATCACGAGTAGAAACTGAACCATAAAGCTGACCTGTTTCTCCGGCTGAGCGGATGATGAGAAAAGTTCTGCCATTAAGCTTTCCTGAAATTTTTTCAGCTTCGCTCTTAAGCTCAAGGTTTCGAGCTTCAAGTTGGGTCCGCTGAGTTTCAAAATATTTCTTGTTAGTTTCATTCGCACGCAGTGCTTTTCTATGAGGCAGGAGGAAATTGCGAGCGTAACCGTTTTTCACACTGACGATATCACCTATTTGGCCAAGCCGGGCAATGCGTTCAAGAAGAATAACATCCATGTTGGGGGGTCCTTTCAGTTCAGATAATTTTCTGGTGCTCATATGCTGCTTCTGCTACTATGGCACAATGGCAAAAAGGTAGCAAATAATCCGGCAAGGATGAGAGCCATGACAAAGAATAGTGTGAAAACTAGTGTAAAAAGTCCGATGTAAATTACTGTGAGCACAGCGGCCCGCCAAGCATGATTTTGTATTATATAATGAATAAAAGCAAGGCCTGATGCAAAAAAACAGACACCCAAGGCTGAGATAATGATATTGGCACAGATTGTGATGGTTTCATTGATAGAGAACAAAATTACTAACCCGCTGATGCCAAAAGTAACCAGCGCAGCCAGCGGCATCCGCAAGGCAGACGGCCAATTATCCAAGGGGCGGTTCATATGCCCCAATTTTTTTGCCAACCGCGTAGAAAAGTAAAGATTACCAAGTTGGAAGAGCGAGCCATAGCCAGCAAGCACCGATGCAATGCTAGGAATAAAATGGATACGCATAGCTTTTTCAAACAAAGCCTGATCCGATTCTGGGTAAAGATTATTCTCACGGACGGTCATAATAAACCGATCAAAAAATCCGTTCAGATATTGGATCGTATCAGCGGATGAGAGAAGGTACAGCATAATAATAATTGTGGCGCTGATGACAGCAAGTGCAAGCAGGAACACAATCTGTGAAAATGGATACCAGAAAATAGTATTTTTTCTACCGTTTTGTGCCAATCCCATGAGCCAGCCCGTAAACACGGAGGGTGCAAAAAAAAACACTGCAATCAACAATGCAGTAACTGGCAAAAGGATGAAAAGTAAAAAAATCGTTGCAAGAGCAGCGCTAAAAATACTGGCATGCGTACCATAGCCAAAAGTTACAATCAGAATTGGCAGAGATACAGAAAGGCCAAAGAGCAAAATAATAAAAAACTGCATTCGGGCCAAGCTGAACCATAAGACTCCACCAAGCAGAGAAGAAGATGCCGCGGCTAGTATACATGCAGTCAGTATTTTTTTATTAAATTGCATGAGCTTTAAGACTCGCTGTCTTACATTATTTTCAGCTTAATATCAGAGGCATTTCGAAAAATTACTCCAACTTTGAGTCTTCAGGTTTTCACAAAGTTAAGCTGCAAAACCTGTTTGTTAAGAGCATATTTCAAAAGCCATTTTGCCAGACCAATACAGATGAAGGATTGAGGTGATTCCCGAATTCTAAACTACAAGCCGGTTCATTATTTTATAATATAAGGCAGAAGACCGAGAAAACGCGCTTGCTTGATTGCACGAGCAAGTTCACGCTGTTTCTTTTGGCTGACAGCCGTAATACGTGAAGGAACAATTTTACCGCGCTCAGAAATATAGCGCTGCAAAAGTTTGATATCCTTATAATCAATTTTCGGCGCGTTCGCACCAGAAAAAGGGCAAATTTTACGCCGGCGATGAAAAGGACGGCGGGTCGGAATCTGATTGATATCAAGCATTATTCTCCTCCTTCGCCAGAATCATTATCACGTGGACGGCGCAGATGACGCGGGCGATCATCATCCTTACCAAAACGCTCTTCACGATCGCGGCGCGATAGTATGGCTGATGATTCTTCTGCATGGGATTCAACACGAACGGTCAGAAAACGTAGCACATCCTCATTGATTCGCATCTGGCGTTCCATTTCCACAACTGCATTGACCGGCGCATCAATATTCATCAACGCATAATAAGCCTTGCGATTTTTACGGATACGGTAAGCCAGGGAACGCAAACCCCAATTTTCAATACGCCCGACCTTGCCTCCATTAATCTCGATAACATTTTTGTATTGTTCTACAAGTTGATCGATCTGCTGAGGAGCAATATCGTGTCGGGCAAGGAACACATGTTCATAAAGGGCCATTAAGTTTTGCCTTTCTTTTTTAAAATTATACTCTGGTTTCAACGGGAAACCTTCATGTAACCTCGTATTTGAATTCCACGAAGGAATGAAGACTTCAATAATATCTGAATATCCGAGACATTCGAGAGTGAAAACACGGGAGGTTTGAAACATTCTATCAATAAGGCAGCTTTTGACCGAAAATCCCCGCTCACTTCCCTTACGGTCGAAAACTTAAGAAAACAGCATTAATTCTATAGGTTTTTAGTATAGAATGCAACATGTTTTTCTAAAAAAATCCACGGAATGGCAAGGCGTAGCATCTAATGTAGTCCACTCTGTTAAATAGCAGAACGTTATTTGAGTATATCATCACACAAAATTATGGATGATGAAGTTATTCATTTTGACGGTTTTTTAATATTTTACCCTATGCATTGTATTGCTTTTCTTGTATTTTCAAGGCAAAATATTTGCCGAGATAATTAAGCTCCAGACACTAGCATTTCAGGTTTGGCAGCTTCTGCGCAGTCATCTGTTTCTGATTTTGCGGTGGTTATTTTATGGCGTGTGTGGCGGGACAGATGATGGAGGCCGTTCTGGAATGAAAAAGATTGAAGCTGTCATCAAGCCCTTCAGGCTTGATGAAGTCAAGGAAGCACTTCAAGAAATCGGAATAGAGGGTATTACAGTTATCGAGGCAAAGGGATTTGGGCGGCAGAAGGGGCATACTGAGCTTTATCGGGGTGCCGAATATGTAGTAGATTTTTTACCGAAAGTAAAGATTGAGGTCGTTGTGAGCGATGACAATGTTGAGGCTGTCATTGAAGCAATTCGCAAGTCTGCACAGACCGGTCGGATTGGTGACGGCAAGATTTTTGTTTTGTTGGTTGACGAGGTTATCCGGATCCGTACGGGTGAAACAGGTATGGACGCAATTTGATTCTAGAGATGGATAAATGTCTGTTTTCTGGCTTTAGATTTGTCGTTATTAGAGGAAGATACAATTATGACGACTGTAAATGATATCCTTAGGCAGATTAAGGATAATGATATCCGTTTTGTGGACCTGCGTTTCACAGATCCTAAAGGGAAGCTCCATCACATGACTATGGATGCAGATATCATGAATGAGGATATGTTTACAGACGGTGTAATGTTTGATGCTTCCTCTATTGCAGGCTGGAAGGCTATTAATGAATCCGATATGACTTTGATGCCTGATCCTGCCAGTGTGCACATGGATCCGTTTTTTGCTCAGACAACTATGATTATCATGTGTGATATCCTTGACCCCATTTCAGGAGAAGCTTATAATCGTGATCCGCGCTCCATTGCGCGCAAATGTGAGGCTTATGTCAAGTTGCTTGGGGTTGGTGATACGGTTTATATTGGACCGGAAGCGGAATTTTTTATCTTTGATGATCTACGTTACAAAACCGATCCATATAATATGGGGTTTCGTCTCGATTCCAATGAATTGCCATCAAACAGTGATACAGAATATGAAATGGGCAATCTGGGTCATCGTTCGTGTATGAAAGGCGGTTATGTTCCTGTTCCGCCGATTGATTCATGTCAGGATATGCGTTCGGAAATGCTAACAATGCTTCGCGAGATGGGTGTTATTGTTGAAAAACATCATCATGAGGTTGCTGCCGCCCAGCACGAATTGAGCATCAAATTTGATACCTTGTTGCGTGAATCTGACAAGATGCAGATTTTCAAATATGTTGTACATCAGGTTGCTAGTGCCTATGGCAAGACAGCAACCTTCATGCCCAAACCTGTCTATGGCGATAACGGTTCAGGTATGCATGTACACCTTTCAATCTGGAAAGGTGGCAAGCCTGTTTTTGCTGGAAATGAGTATGCTGGGCTTTCTGAAATATCGCTCTATTTTATTGGCGGCATAATCAAGCATGCTAGGGCGCTCAATGCATTTACAAATCCATCAACCAACAGCTATAAACGCTTAGTTCCTGGTTATGAGGCGCCAGTGCTGCTTGCTTATTCAGCGCGCAACCGTTCAGCCTCATGCCGTATTCCATTTGGATCTTCGCCGGCGTCCAGGCGCATTGAAGTCCGTTTTCCTGATCCATCAGCCAATCCTTACCTTGCCTTTTCTGCGTTGGTCATGGCTGGCTTAGATGGGATTAAGAACAAAATTCATCCCGGTGAGGCCATGAGTAAGGATCTTTATGACTTGCCGCCAAAAGAGCTTAAGAAAATTGCGACCGTAAGTGGAAGTCTCCGTGAGGCATTGGATGCGCTTGACAAGAACCGAGCTTTCCTCAAAACTGGCGATGTCTTTGATGATGAGATGATTGATGCATTTATTCAGTTGAAAATGCAGGAAATTTTGCGTTATGAGACAATGCCGCATCCTGTTGAGTTTGATATGTATTATTCAGTATGATGGAATTTACCTTGATGGACCTAATGAGTGTAGCTTTTAAATAAGTAAGATTGGAATGTTCTGTATGCGAAGGGTGTGAGATAATTTAGTAGAGGAGTGAGGTATTGAAAAGGTTTGCTTTTCTGAAAATCAGACAACCTTGAATTTTACCATTAAGGCTTGTCACATGTACCTCTTAATTTAACCAATTTATCAAACGACGACCATAAAGCTGAAAATACTACTTCTGTGAGGGTCAATTTCCGCTGTCCTACTTGACTCTAGAGAGTTGGTTTTGATTTTTTTTGCAAAACAGGCTGTACAGAACGCAGGCGCAAAGCAATATTTCAGCTCTAACTCCTATCTCTTTTGGTTTTAAAAGGTTAAGGTTGGTATAAAGCGATCTTTTAAACTGGCTGACCTTCACGCTCGCATTTTTCTGTTGCCCTTATATAAAAATCTTTCAGAAGATTATTCCTTATGAATAAACAGATTGTAAGATCAACCATATCGCTTTACAGCGAGAATCAAATTCCCAGATTATAATAAAATTAGCGATTATTCACAGGTTGTTTCTATGAATATTCAATGGCATAAGACTCGTTGAGTATACTGACTTTAATCTCAGCCAGCTTATTAGATCAGAATGGCACTTCATCATCAAGATTGTGTGAAAAATCGCTTCTGGAGGAAGAATTATCACTATGGCTATCGCTGTTGTAGTTGCTGCCTTGATCATTTTCATAATCGGAAATTCGACGGCGTCTGGCACCTTCGCTACGTGAATCCAGTATCTGCAGCTCACCGCGGTATTTTTGTAGGACCACTTCTGTGGTATAGCGATCGTTGCCGTTCTGATCCTGCCATTTACGAGTTTGCAGCTGACCCTCAAGATAAACCTTTGATGCCTTTTTTAAATATTGTTCAGCAATATTGATAAAATGTTCATTAAAGATAACAATATTGTGCCACTCAGTGCGATCTTTGCGCTCGCCACTGTTTTTATCGCGCCAAGTTTCTGATGTGGCGATCCGTAAGCTTGCTACCTGATCGCCTGAGTTGAGACGACGGATATCTGGATCAGCACCGAGATTTCCTACGAGAATCACCTTGTTTATACTGCCTGCCACTGTCTGCTCCATAAGAATTGAGATGATATATTGAAGCATATATACAATGTCATTGTGGCAGAATTATTCCTACTGTTGGATATTTTTTTCTTTAGAAAATTTTTCCCTATTTCCGTAAATTTATATCATCTGGCTATAGAAAATGCATGAAAGATACGTTTGTTGATTGAATTTGGAAACAAATATATTTATTTCAAAAGAAATATTCTTTTTTATTCCTTCCAGCATCTGGAATTTTTATGCCTGAGAGAAAATATATTTCGATACGTGGTGCACGTGAACATAATTTGAAGAATATTGACCTTGATTTGCCACGAGATAAACTGATCATCATAACCGGCCTTTCGGGATCAGGCAAGTCGTCTCTTGCTTTTGATACTATTTATGCTGAAGGTCAGAGGCGTTATGTTGAAAGTCTTTCAGCTTATGCCCGTCAGTTTCTGGAGATGATGCAAAAACCGGACGTTGACCAGATTGATGGCCTTTCACCAGCTATTTCCATCGAACAGAAAACCACTAGCCGCAATCCACGTTCAACCGTTGGAACGGTTACAGAAATTTATGATTATATGCGGCTTCTCTTTGCACGGGTCGGTGTGCCTTATTCGCCAGCAACCGGATTGCCGATTGAAAGTCAAACGGTAACTGAGATGGTTGACCGGGTGATGGCGCTGCGAGAAGGAACGCGTCTGCTAATTATGGCACCGATTGCACGTGGGCGAAAAGGTGAATACCGTAAGGAATTTGCAGATCTGCAGAAAAAAGGCTTTCAGCGTGTCAAGGTGGATGGTATTTTTTATGACATTTCCAATGTCCCTGCACTTGATAAGAAATATAAGCACGACATTGACGTAGTGGTAGACCGCGTCGTGGTGCGTGATGGCTTGACGACCCGCCTTGCTGACAGTCTTGAAACGAGTTTGTGTCTTTCCAACGGACTGACAATTGCCGAATTTGCTGATAGACCTTTTTTGGAAGATGAACAGGCCTGCCAATTTTCCAAAAGATCAAAGAATGATACGCATGAACATATTCTTTTTTCGGAAAAATTTACTTGTCCGATATCGAATTTTACAATTCCTGAGGTTGAGCCTCGTCTTTTTTCCTTCAACAATCCGTTCGGGGCCTGTTCAGCTTGTGATGGGCTAGGCGTACGTCAGGCGATAAATCCTTCACTGATATTGCCTGATGAAAATGCCACATTGAAAACATGGGCAATTGCACTGTGGTCGCGCTCTTCTTCTGCCTATTATAACAAAATTCTTGAAGCAATTGGGAATGCATATGGTTTCAAACTGACCGATACTTGGAAAAAGCTTTCAGAAAAAGCACGAAATGTTATTCTTTATGGCACAGGCAATAGGGAAATCCATTTTGTTCATAATGACGGGACACGTTTTTATGCGGTGGATAAACCGTTTGAAGGTGTTATTCCCAACATGGAGCGGCGCTGGAAGGGAACAGATTCAATTTCCGCGCGCGAAGAAATTGAGCGCTATATGTCATCAACCCTCTGTCTCTCCTGTCATGGGTATCGTCTCAAACCTGAGGCGCTTGCTGTCAAAATTGGTGGGTTGCATATTGGGCAGGTGACTGAGATGTCAATTTTCAAAGCAGATCAGTGGTTTCAGGAAATTGATAGGACATTCAGTCCTAAGCAGCGGGGTATTGCAGTACGTATTCTAAAGGAAATCCGCGAGCGTTTGCGGTTTCTCAATGATGTGGGGCTTGATTACCTGACGCTTGCACGCAGTTCGGGAACCCTTTCGGGAGGGGAAAGCCAGCGTATCCGGCTCGCATCACAGATTGGTGCAGGGCTTACAGGTGTGCTTTATGTACTGGATGAACCATCAATAGGTTTGCATCAGCGTGATAATGCACGGCTTCTCGACACGCTGCGCCATTTGCGCGATCTCGGTAATACAGTGATTGTGGTTGAACATGATGAGGATGCAATTTTGACCGCTGATTATGTGGTAGATATAGGGCCCGCTGCTGGTATTTATGGCGGTGAGGTTATTGCCCATGGTACTCCTCAGAAGATCATGGATAGTCCTCATTCGCTTACGGGACGCTATCTTTCGGGCGAGATGGAGGTGGCAATTCCTGCTGTACAGCGCAAAATTGACAAGAAAAAATGCATCAAAGTGATCGGTGCCTGCGGAAATAACTTGAAAAATATCACAGCAGAAATACCGATTGGCACATTTACTTGTGTGACTGGTGTTTCAGGGGGCGGAAAATCAACGTTTTTGATTGAAACCTTGTTCAGAGCGGCATCCCGGCATATTCAGGGAAACCGTGAGCACCCAGCTGCCTATAACAGGATAGAGGGGTTGGAATTTATCGATAAGATTATTGATATAAACCAGTCGCCGATCGGTCGCACGCCGCGCTCCAATCCGGCAACATATACCGGTGCCTTTACTCCAATCCGCGACTGGTTTGCCGGTCTGCCAGAAGCAAAGGCCCGGGGTTATCAGCTGGGACGTTTTTCTTTCAATGTCAAAGGTGGGCGCTGCGAAGCTTGTCATGGCGATGGCGTCATCAAAATTGAAATGCACTTTCTGCCGGATGTTTATGTGACCTGTGATGTCTGTCATGGTAAGCGTTATAACCGTGAGACATTGGAGATTACCTTTAAGGACAAATCGATTGCCAATATACTTGATATGACGGTAGAAGAGGGATCGGCTTTCTTTTCCGCCGTTCCAGCTATATATGGCAAACTTGAAACACTCGTGAAAGTGGGCCTTGGCTATATCAGGATTGGTCAGCAGGCTACGACTCTTTCAGGTGGTGAGGCTCAGCGTGTCAAACTGGCAAAGGAACTTTCTCGCAAAGCGACAGGCCGTACGCTTTATATATTGGATGAGCCGACAACTGGGCTACATTTTCATGATATTGCCAAACTGCTCGAGGTTTTGCGGGAATTGGTGGATCAGGGAAATACCGTGGCAATAATTGAGCATAACCTTGAAGTCATCAAGACCGCTGACTGGATTATTGATCTTGGACCGGAAGGTGGTAATGGTGGTGGCAGAATTGTTGCTGTTGGGCGGCCGGAAGACATCGTTAATGAAAAGAATTCTTATACAGGACAATTTCTGAAAGAGCTACTGAAAAAACGGCCCATCCAGCGTTAATCCTGATGCAGGATCATTATTGTCTTACGGTATCCGCTTCAGATATTGTGGCCTATTGTGGCTGGATCAGAAATTACTCTGAAGGTGGGATGCATCCTACTAAAAGAAGCTTCTTCTCCAATTTTAGGCAAGGACACCGATGTTATGGTTTGGCCCGGACAATGCGTCTGGTTCTGGCCACCAAGGCAGATGAGTTTTCAACAAGAGAACCGGGCTTAAGGCGATGCCTGCACTCTTTGCTGCCCGAAGGTAACCAGCGCACGCTGTATGAAAGGCGATCCCTACCATACAGGCAGCTAGAAATAAGCCCGCATGCACTCCTTACAAGAAATAACCTTCATCCCTAATCCTTCACCAGAAAACAATATGGATTAATATTGCCTTGGCGTAGGCATTTGGAATCATAACTGTCAATGGTGGGGGCGGGAACTAATCCCTAGTCTTACAGATATTTGACGCTCAGCAGCAGGGTATTGAGGCTATAAATTATCAACCGGATGACCATGGAAGAAAGTACCGCGTTTGGCTCCCACGATCGTCGGTGCGGCTATTATTTCTGCTAAGAGGCTTCTTATTTAATATTCTTTCTGGAAAAGGGTATAGCGTTGTTTGTCTTCTGGTTAGGTATAGATTCGTCGAAAGTTAGGCCCCCAGCTCTTAAAAACGAGCTAAAATAGTCTCCTTTGGCTGCAAGTTCATGGAAATTGCCTTTTTCCACTAGTCTGCCATGTTCCATGAACAGAATGATGTCTGCGTTGCGGATAGTAGATAGGCGATGCGTAATCACAAAAGTAGTCCGGTTTCGGCTTAGCATATCTAAAGCCTTTTTTACGTGTGCTTCCGTTTTGACATCAAGGGCGCTTGTTGCTTCATCAAGCACAAGAATCGGTGTATTTTTCAGGACAGCACGGGCGATGGCTAGTCTTTGCCGCTCCCCACCTGAAAGTTGTGATCCCCGCTCGCCGACAATTGTGTCATAGCCCTCGCTTTTGCCCATGATAAAATCATGGGCAGCAGCAGCTTTTGCCGCCTTGTGTACCTGCACTTGGCTGGCATTAATCCGACCGATACGGATATTAGCATCGATCGAGCGATTAAAAAGACCTGTATCTTGAAACACAGTAGCAAGCGCTTCACGAAGCGATTCGCGTGAGACTGTACACGTATCAATGCCATCAATGCTGATATGTCCCGCATCAGGGTCATAAACTCGCTGGAGAAGATTAATAAGCGTTGTTTTGCCTGCACCTGTCGGCCCTATAATGGCGACAGTCTGTCCTGGTTCAACTTCAAAGGAAATATCAAAGATACCTTGGCCTGTTTTTTCAAATTTGTAAGTGACCTTGTCAAATCGGACATGGCCTTTGATGTTATGAAGATTTGGTAATTTTTCTGTTTCAATATTAGTGTGCTCTGAATCAGCTATCTCAAAGAATTCTTCAAGTTTGGCACGGGAAGAGGCGGCTAGATTGATAAAGGCGGAAATTTGGTCAAGGCGACCGATTATCAATTGGGCAAAACCGATAAAAGTCACCACATCACCAATCTGTAGTTGCCCGCGTGTAACCAAAAAGGCACCCAGAAGCAGCACCATAACCATAGAAATGGTAGCCGCCATGCGGTTAAGGCCACTTGCCAGTGCCCACCAGTTGAGAACAGGATATTGCCCTTTCAGGAGATTGACTGCTTGATTGCGAAGGAAGCGCACCTCTTCATTGAGGTGGTTATAACTCTGCACGACCGCAACATTGCTGATGGAATCAGCAACATGATTAAAAAAAATGTGATAATGGTGTTCAAGTGCAGCTTGGCCATACTTGGTTTTGCGCATAACAAGACGGGCAATCATCATATACATGACGCCGAGCACGATTAGCACCATGGAAAGTCGCCAGTCTAGAGCAATTGCTGTTGGAATCAAAATTACAAGCGCAACGAATGTTGAAAGGTGCTGTCGCATGAATTCCAGCCAGATATTTGTTAGTGCATCTGTTGCGCGGATAAGGGTGTGCAGTGCATTGGATGTGCCGTGTTGCTGGTGCCAGAAGAGTGGCATCCTGATAATTTCCTCAAAAGACTGCGTTATGACTGCAAGCCGGCAGCGATGGGTCAGCCGGTCAGCACCGCGGGCTACAAGAATATAGGCAATAATATTGAAAATACCAAATCCTACCCATATGGCTAGCGTCACGAAAACTTTGGTTTTTGCTGCAATGGAATCAATCACATGACCAAACAGAATTGGTTCAGCAATGGTGATTATTGCCAGTACGATATTGGCAATGCAGATCGATAAAAAGGCATGTTTCTCTGTCCATAGGTAGGAAAGAGCTCGCTGATAGGTTTTGAATAATGACACTTCAGATTGGCTCCTGTATGGCCATACTGGCAGAAAATAATATTCTGTTCGATACTGAATTCAATTATATAGGCAGAGATACAACTAATGCATGGGGCTTTTGACACAAAATTTCACATCTGACTGTAATGAGATGTGAAATTCTAAAGTGCTTTATAAAAGCCATGACAAGATAATCAGATCGGAATTCCTCCATCGCTACCATTGTAATGGAGTATATTCTCAAAATGGTCCACTAGGTGCCCTAGGGAGATGATAATGGTTATTGGCAAGACCGTTGAATTGAAAAAAATTGGCGAAGATGAAGCTGATATGCGATTGGATCGGTGGTTTAAGATGCATTATCCCGGTCTTGTTTTCGGTTCCTTGCAGAAGCTACTGCGCTCCGGACAGATCAGGCTTGATGGCGCGCGCGCCAGATCAGATACGCGGATTCACTCTGGTCAGATAATCCGTGTGCCGCCGCTCAGCGTTGATGAAGAAATAAAGGTGCCATTGAGAAATCATACTATTCGTGACTCCAAAAATGATGATCTGCTGTCGCAAATGCTACTTTACGAGGATAGCAAGATATTTGTATTCAACAAGCCCGCAGGGCTTGCTGTTCAGGGAGGATCCGGTGTTTCGCGTCATATGGATGGTATGCTGGAGGCATGGCGCAACAAGAAAGGTGAAAAGCCTCGCCTTGTGCACCGAATCGATCGTGATACTTCGGGTATTTTGATTGTTGCCCGTACGCGTTCAGCTGCACGTGCGCTCACAGCTTCTTTCCGGGCCCGTGATATAAAAAAGCTTTACTGGGCGCTGGTGCAAGATGTGCCACGCAAAAAACAGGATAAAATTTCCACTTGGTTGGCTAAGGAAATCGATTCGCAGGGAGATCGAATAAATGTGTGCGCTCATGGTGAGCTTAATGCTGACCATGCTGTTTCCTATTATCGCATAGTTGATACCGCGGGCCGCAGTATTTCTTGGCTGGAAATGGAACCTTATACTGGGCGTACGCACCAGTTACGTGTCCATGCTGCTTATATCGGCCATCCTATAATTGGCGATGCGAAATATTTTTATGCTGATAAAAACTGGGTTTTTCCGGGCGGTATACAGAACCGTCTGCATTTGCATGCCCGCCGTATTCGTATTCCCAATCCATCCGGTGGGACACTGGATGTAATTGCATCCTTGCCGCCGCATATGGTGCAATCCTTTAATCTGCTTGGTTTTGATGAAACAACCGCTGATAAGAAATTTAAGGAAAAAATGTTTATTTCAAGGAGTTTTTCTCAAAAGATATGAGTGCTTAACCCATTGAGATAGATTGATATGCAGCATACTTTGCACAAATTCCGCCATTATCTTCACGCATTTGATATAGGGACAACATCATGCACGATATTTTCACTGATGCTATGAATAGGATAGCTGATTCGGCTAGAAAAGTGCGAGAGCAGATGAAAATTCCATTGCCAAAGCGGTTTTATAAGGAGGTTTCTGCTGCGCCGTATGGGTATGAGGATGGGTTTGCAGTTCTGTTGGATGGAAGCAGGGTGATGACACCGGCACTACGCCCGCTCAATCTGCCGACTAAGGCATTAGCAGATCTTATTGCTGATGAATTCCGGTTACAACGAGAAGTGATTGATCGGGCCCTGATGCCGGTGACCCGTCTAGCCAATACAGTTATTGATGGTATCGTTGATGATTCCCAGCCGATAGTGGAAGATATACTGCGCTTTGTTGCAACCGATATGCTTTTTTACCGGGCAGTAAGCCCACGTAAGCTAGCTATTCGGCAAAATGAGCAATGGAATCCACTACTTGATTGGGTAGAAAGGGAAATTGGTGCATATTTTGTAATTGGGGAAGGCGTTATGCATATTGAACAGCCATATGAAGCGGTTTTGGCAGTCAGCCTATATCTGCGTAGGTTTACTTCGCCTTTTGCTTTGGCAGCATTGCATGCCATAACAACATTGACTGGTTCTGCACTGATTGCTTTGGGCATAGCTACGGGCGAAATTGATATTGCCAAGGGATGGCGGTTGGCTTATCTTGATGAGGACTGGACAGCGGAGCAATGGGGTCAGGATATAGAAGCCATGGCGCACCGCAGTTACCGTAAAAATGAAATGCATGCTGCTGTGGCCGTTCTGGCTACCATCTGAAAATACCTCAGCCATCGGAAAACAAAGTTCGGATACCGTCAGCGACAAACTGGACGGCAAGCGCAGCCAGCAGAACCCCGGACAATCTCGTAACGATTGAACGTCCCGTACCGCCGATGATTTTTTCAACTGGTGAAGCAAGTATCATAAATAAATAGCAGGTTAAAGTTGCTCCACCTGCAACAAGCAGTGTTGCTATGGCTCCATCCAGACCGTGATGCTTGCTGGCCATTAGGATAGTTGCAGAGATTGTACCTGGTCCGGCTATCAGGGGTATTGCCAGCGGAAAGGCAGCAATATTACGAATATGATCGCGTGTGATTGCGACTTCGACTGTTTTTTCCTTACGTTCTGCTCGTTTTTCAAAAATCATTTCAAAGGCAATGAAGAAAAGCAGAATACCTCCTGCGATACGAAAGGCCCCAAGTGATATGCCCAGTGTGGTTAAGATTGACATACCGGCAAAGGCAAACACAATTAATATACTGAATGAAATGCAGGAGGCTGTCAACGCTGTTTGGCGCTGCTCATTTCGGTTCATGCCGACAGTCAGTACCAGAAAAACAGGTATGATTCCTGGAGGATCAATGACGACCAGAAGCGTGATAAAAGTGTTGAGTAGGTTGTCGTCTAGGATCATTAGTTTTTCTCAGGGAAATAATGACATGATGGCAGTTATAAGGTTCCTTCTTTATAGGAAACAAGACCCCTCTTCTGTTAAATTTTATGACAATGATCTAAGGGTAGATTGGAAAATATCTTTTTGGTCCACTTCTGTGGGGGCATTGTGGATTTATTCGCTGTTTTTTGTCCTGATAATTTTAATCCGTTCAAGTAAAATTATGTTTTTGCAAGTCTGCATAATGCTGCAGTTGGCATTTTGTGAAGATATTGTCTATAAGTTGGAAGTATGCTTGAATCTTTATTATATTATAAGAATTGGTTGCGCCCGTGAGTAATCCGATCCCGCCGCCGGAAGTCGGCAATGTATATGGTGTTGAGCCTGTAAATATTATTGAAGAGATGCAGCGTTCGTATCTCGATTATGCGATGAGCGTAATTGTTTCGCGTGCGCTGCCGGATGTCCGTGATGGTTTTAAGCCGGTTCATCGCCGCATTCTTTATGCTATGAACGAGATGGGGCTTGTTTGGAACAGGGCTTATCGCAAATCTGCAGGTGTAGTCGGTGAGGTGATGGGTAAATACCATCCCCATGGTGATGCTTCTATTTATGATGCGCTAGTGCGTATGGCGCAGGATTTTTCCTTACGTGATCCATTGATTGATGGGCAGGGCAATTTTGGTTCAATTGATGGTGACCCACCGGCAGCAATGCGTTATACTGAGTGCCGTCTTGAGAAGATCTCTGAAATGCTACTTTCTGACCTTGACAAGGAAACGGTTGACTTCCAGCCCAATTATGACGGGCGTGAACAAGAGCCGATGGTTCTTCCTGCCCATTTCCCTAACCTGCTTGTCAACGGGTCAGGTGGTATTGCTGTTGGTATGGCAACCAATATTCCGCCGCATAATCTAAATGAGGTAATTAATGGCTGCATTGCCCTGATTAACGATCCAGCGCTTTCTATTGAGGAAATAATGGATATTATTCCTGGGCCAGATTTTCCGACTGGTGGCATCATTCTGGGGCGTACGGGTATTCATGCCGCTTATGAAACAGGCCGTGGTTCGATTATTATACGTGCGAAGGTTGATATCGAGCCTATGCGCAATGAACGTGAAGCCATTGTGGTGACAGAAATTCCCTATCAGGTGAATAAGGCATCTATGGTAGAGAAGATAGCTGAACTGGTTCGTGCAAAGCGTATAGAAGGAATCGCTGAACTGCGTGATGAATCCGACCGGGAAGGGTATCGGGTTGTTATTGAGCTAAAGCGTGATATGCAGGCCGATGTGGTCCTTAACCAGCTTTACCGTTATACGTCGCTGCAGACGTCTTTCGGCTGCAACATGGTAGCATTGAATGGTGGCCGCCCTGAGCAAATGGGATTGCTTGACATCCTGCGCGCTTTTATCGCTTTCCGTGAAGAAATTGTCACCCGCCGTACCAAGTACTTATTGTATAAGGCGCGGGAACGTGCCCATGTTTTGGTCGGGCTTGCTATTACTGTTGACAATATTGATGAAGTGATCGCTTTTATCCGGTGTGCTCTTGATCCGGCAACAGCCCGTCAGAAATTGATGGAGCGGTGTTGGCCATCTGCCGATGTTAAAGCTCTTATCCGCTTGATTGATGATCCGCGCCATGTGATCCATGAAAATAATACATATAATCTTTCAGAAAAACAGGCGCGGGCCATTCTTGATCTGCGGTTGCAACGGCTTACCGCGCTCGGACGTGATGAGATTATCGGTGAACTGAAGACAATCGGATCCGAAATTGCTTCTTATCTAGATATCTTGGCATCGCGGATCCGTATTTTAGCAATTGTCAAGGATGAATTGATGGCCTTGCGTGATGAGTTTTCCACCGAGCGGCGTACAACTTTTGGCATTGGCGGCGCTGATGTTGATGATGAAGACCTGATTGCACGTGAGGATATGGTGGTGACTGTCAGTCATACAGGCTATATCAAGCGGGTTCCGCTTTCAACCTACCGTGCGCAGCGCCGCGGCGGCAAGGGCCGTTCGGGTATGGCAACTAGGGATGAGGATTTTGTTACATGGCTTTTTATTGCCAACACGCACCAGCCGGTACTTTTCTTCTCTTCGCGCGGCATTGCATATAAGGAAAAGGTTTGGCATCTGCCGATTGGTACCCCCCAATCACGTGGGAAGGCACTTATCAATATGCTGCCTTTGCAGCAAGATGAGTGTATCACTACGATCATGCCCCTGCCGGAGGATGAGGCAAGTTGGGGTGAGCTTGATGTAATGTTTGCAACAACGCGAGGTACAGTGCGGCGTAATAAGCTGTCGGATTTTTCGCAAATCAACCGCAATGGCAAAATTGCCATGAAGCTGGAAGAGGAAGGTGACGAGATTCTTTCGGTTGAAACCTGCACAGCTCATGATGATGTGCTACTAACGACGGAAAATGGCCGGTGTATCCGTTTTCCGGTGACTGATGTGCGTATTTTTTCAGGTCGCAGTTCTATTGGTGTTCGGGGTATTAATTTAGACAAGAGTGATAAGGTTATTTCGATGGCGATCCTCTCTCATGTTAATGCGACACCCGCAGAGCGGGCGTCCTATATCAAGCGTTCGATTGCTGAACGACGTGCATCTGGTGCTGAGGCGGATGATATCGCTATTCATGATGAGGGAATTACCGATGATGAGGTTAATCTGGTCTTGGATGATGCCCGTTATGAAGAATTGCAGGCCTATGAACAGATGGTTTTGACGGTTAGCGAATTTGGCTACGGTAAACGTGCCTCTTCCTATGATTTTCGTGTATCAGGCCGGGGTGGCAAAGGTATTAAGGCCACTGACACATCCAGAACCAATGAAATCGGCAAGCTTGTTGCAGTTTTTCCAGTTGATGCAAATGACCAGCTTATGCTTGTTTCTGACAAAGGTCAACTTATCCGTGTGCCGGTTGAAGGAATTCGCATTGCGGGGCGTTCAACCAAGGGTGTGATTATTTTCAATACTGCAAAGGGTGAGAAGGTGATGTCGGTTGAGCGTATTTCAGAAAATGAAACGGAGGGTGAGGATTAGGAAATGGTGATAATTAGGTTGAGACTGCATTTTGCGGGGATGCCTTTGCTAAACTGTGGGACTATCCGTCTTTCTGGTAGGTGCCCTTGTTTTTTACATAGGATCGGAAAGATGGCTGTTTTTGCTTTTTTCTTACCAGCAGTTTTCTCTGTATAATGCGGGAGTGTTGTGATACTGATCAGTTCAGAAGTTGACTATATCAGAAATAAAGACTTGTTTCTTATAATTGATGCTTTATCAGAGAAGATTTTATGGGGTATGTTGCCATATATGCAGGGTCGTTTGATCCTATCACAAACGGACATGTCGACGTTTTGCGGGCAGGTTTCAATATTGCGGAAAAGATTGTTGTTGCGATCGGTCTTCATGTAGGCAAGATACCGCTCTTCACATTTGAAGAGCGGGCAGAACTTATTAGGATTGTGGCAGAGGAGCTTTTGGGCAAGAAAGCAGCCCGTGTCGAGGTAATAGCTTTTGATAATCTTCTGGTTGAAAAGGCGCGGGAAATTGGTGCTTCGTTTTTAATTCGTAGCTTACGGGATGGGACAGATCTTGATTATGAAATGCAGCTTGCGGGCATGAATAGCGCTATGGCACCGGATATACAAACTGTCTTTTTACCGGCTAGCGTTTCTGCCCGTGCCATTACGGCTACCTTAGTGCGCCAAATTGCATCCATGAAGGGTGATGTCTCACCTTTTGTGCCTAAAATTGTTATGCAGACTCTCAATAAGAAATTTAATTATTAATCCCGACAATGCGAAAAATTCGATAATTTTCCACGAAATATTTATGGTTCTATCATGAAAGAGGTTTTGGGCTGAAATTCTCTTCAGAGTATTAGCACCAGGCAACAGATAGGACAAATATCTTTGCTCTTAACTTTGAAGGATGGTCTATCTTCCCATAAAGCTGCGACCTGATATTACCCTCGCCATGTGGAGTAGATGCAAAAAATTTGTACGTAATGATATCTATAATTAATATAATATTTTAATTGATTTTATCAATGGTATTTATGGCCTAAACGGAAGATATCGAGTATGATAATCTGGAAAATGAATATATTAGTTATATCAATATGAAGACATTTGAAGTATGGGAATATCGCTGCTGAATTTTCTTTTAAGCTTTTTAGGCCCGGTATAGTTAGGATGATGTGTGCCGAATCCCAATTCGGCGGACTCGTAGTTTTTTATCTGTTTTAAGGATAAATTATGGCGTCGCGAGTGTACAATCTGGGCTCAAATTGTGGAAAGTATTATAATGTTGACCAGATCAAGTACGGTGAGTCATTATTGGAACCTCACAAGATCATCAGGGTGGGTATTGTTGCGGATAATAAATTGAGCATATCAACTATTTTGACATTATTTTGTTTCGATGTATTTTTCGATGAATGTTAATCTCTTCGATTTTGATTTACCTAAAAAAAACATAGCTTTGCGCCCCGCAAAGTCGCGCGAATCCGCGCGGTTGCAGTACGTTGCACCATTCCAGCCACCGAGGGATTTTCATATGGCTGATCTGCCTGCGTTGCTTCAGCCTGGTGATGCGCTGGTATTTAATGATACGAGGGTTATTCCTGCTCGCCTTGAAGGGGAATATCACCATGATGGTGTGGTTGTTCGTATCGGGGCTACATTGCACATGCGCACTGCTCTTGATGGTTGGAAAGCTTTTGTCAGGCCAGCAAAAAGATTGCAGCGGGGGGGAACGATTATTTTTAGCGGCCATGGCATAGAACTTGTTGCCGCAGTAGCTGAAAAGGGCGATGCAGGCGAAATACTGCTGATCTTTGACAAATCGGGGATGGCATTGGATGCGGCAATTAAGCTTGTCGGCCGTATGCCATTGCCACCTTATATTGCTGCGCGCCGTGCAGAGGATGCCCAGGATAGGATTGATTATCAGACTGTTTATGCACGCGAGGAAGGTGCCGTGGCTGCGCCGACCGCTGGGCTGCATTTTACTATCGATCTTCTTAAAAAACTGGCAGAACATGGCATAGAGGAGCATTTTATCACATTGCATGTCGGGGCAGGAACATTTCTGCCGGTAAGGGTCGATGATACAGAAAACCATAAAATGCATGCAGAGATCGGTCATATTGATGCCGAAACTGCTGAACGGCTTATGGCTGTTAAGGCCCAAGGGGGGCAGATTATCGCAGTGGGTACGACGACTTTGCGGCTGCTTGAAAGTGCCACTTCAGAGATAGGGCAACTCGGCGCTTGGTCAGGGGCTACGGATATCTTTATCACGCCGGGCTATCAGTTCCGGTTTGTGGATCGGCTTATCACCAATTTTCATTTGCCGCGTTCAACCCTATTTATGCTGGTTTCAGCATTCAGCGGTCTTGAAACCATGAAGGCAGCTTATAAACATGCGATTGAGAACGATTATCGCTTTTATTCATATGGTGACGCAAGCCTACTAGATCGGTTTTCGGAAAGCCGGAACCTGGCTTTAAGATAAAAATCGCGCCTGATCAGAAATATATATATGCAGGGTTTAAGATATGATGACAGAAAATTTCGCTTTCAGACTACTTGCCTGTGAGAGAAATGCCCGCCATGGTGAGATTTTGACGTCGCGCGGTATTGTACGTACACCAGCATTTATGCCTGTAGGAACAACCGGCACAGTTAAAGCCATGTATATGGAGCAGGTTCGCGAGCTTGGGACTGATATCATTCTCGGAAATACCTATCATCTGATGTTGCGCCCAGGTGCTGAAAGAATCACTCGCTTGGGCGGTTTACATAAATTTATTCGCTGGAATGGGCCGATTTTGACTGATTCAGGTGGTTTTCAGGTTATGTCGCTAGCCGGCTTGCGTAAGCTGAATGAAAATGGCGTTATCTTCCAATCGCATATTGATGGCGCTTATTATGAAATGACGCCGGAGCGCTCGATTGAAATTCAGGGGCTTCTTGATTCAGATATCCAGATGCAACTTGACCAATGTATTGCATTGCCTGCATCTCTTGATGAAATGCAACGGGCAATGGAAATGTCACTGCGTTGGGCCGAACGTTGCAAGATCGCTTTTGGTTTGCAGTCGGGCAAGGCCATGTTCGGTATTGTGCAGGGTGGAGATGATGAAAAGCTACGTGAATATTCTGCACAGGCATTGAAAATGATGGATCTAAAAGGGTATGCTATTGGCGGCCTTGCTGTTGGAGAATCGCAGGAGGTGATGTTACGGGTTCTGGATTTCATCTGTCCACTTCTGCCTAATAAAAAACCGCGTTATCTAATGGGGGTTGGCACACCGGATGATATTCTGCGAAGCGTGGCTTGTGGTATTGATATGTTTGACTGTGTCATGCCGACACGTGCCGGTCGGCATGGACTTGCTTTTACGCGTTTTGGCAAAATCAACCTGCTTAATGTTCGCCATGCAGAGGATCCGCGACCGCTTGATGAGCAATCTTCCTGTCCGGCAGCACGTGGTTACAGCCGCGCCTATCTGCATCATCTTGTTAAGTCCGGCGAGACACTGGGAGGCATGCTGCTGACATGGAATAACCTTGCCTATTATCAGCAGTTGATGCAGGGTATCCGTGATGCAATAGAAGAAGGGCGTTTTGCTGCCTTTGATACCGAAGTGCGTACTCTTTGGACTAAAGGGGATATTCCTGTCTATTGCGGCTGATTTAAATTTTTATATGGTTGTTGGATAGTGAAGGGTTCAAAGTCGCTTTCTATTGTTTTCTTGTTAGGTAGTAGCCTCTACAAATCCAAGATCATATTTTCGTTCTGAAAAATTGAAACCAATCATAGACAATTCCTTTGCTTTATTTCTTATTTTTCTGCCAGATCATTTCCTCACGCACAGCATTTATAATCCTTTTTTTTCTCCAAGACTGTAAACGCGAGCTGCGGGTTTTGCTTTTGTAGAAACGGGCCAGTGTATTTTCCACAAGTTCCATACTTTTAATACAGTCACGCCAAGTAATGGAAGGGTCCTCCCGTATTGAACGGTCGGGTTTTTTAAAAGCCTCGTCACCCTTGATGTCACCTGCTAGGAATCGGCAATTTGAGGCAGCTAACCTGACAGAATCCGTAAGCCATTCCGGGGGTTCCTCACGTTGTTTTTTGATTGCATTGACAAGTGCTTCACAGAACAGAAGTGTAGCCGCATAAAGCCTGATTGCAGTCTTATCATAACGCAAGGCAAGCGTAGTAACCTCCCGTGATGATATCCGTCCACGCAATGTCCAGCGGGCATTGTCGCGTACAATATTAATGCTACCAATCAGTGTAATTAGCGCCGTATGCACTCGCCCGCAACTTTTAAGTGCGCGATTGGCTGTTGCCGTATCACTTTTTTCAAGGGAATCTGCCGCCAGTGTGAAGTTATTCGCCAGTTCATGGAAAAAGCGCTCAATTGAAATCTTGAGAACTTGGATCTGATCGGGGGTAAAGAGAATCTGGCTGAAGATAAGCCCCACACCGGTTCCAACCATGACATCAGTTACCCGTGTAAAGCCTGCAACTTCTGTTCCCATTGCAAAGACCATGATGGCTGAAACACCGGCCTGTATAATAATGACTGGGATGGTCGCATAGCTCGATGCTATAAGAAGCCCTATAAAGCCCACAAGCGCTATCCGCATCTCTATCGGCATAGGTGGAAGAAGTAATGTTATTTCTCCGATCAGAACACCGGTCATAACACCGATCAGCACATATATGGCTTGTCGTCTATGGTCTGGTTGGCCTGGGGCAAGGCAGATCAGGGCGGACATGGCAGCAAAGATAGGATGCGAATGGGAGAGAAGATTAAGCGAGATAAACCATGAAATGCCAGCCGCAATTCCGGCATAGAGAGCATCTTTCCAGTTCGTCTTGATTTGCAGCATTGCTTGTTTCAGGTGGTTATTAAAGTGTTGAAATTTAATCATGAAAGGGGCCACAATAGGATGATCATGGGGACTGCAATAATGACAATTAAGGTAGACAGAGGTAAACCAAGTCTCGGGTAGTCAATGAAACGGTAGCCTCCAGGACTCATGACCAGCATATTGCATTGATGGCCGATGGGCGTAAGAAAATCACATGCTGCACCGATAGCGACAGCCATTAGGAAAGGATCTGGCCGATAATCCAATGATGTTGCAAAACTCGAGGCAACAGGTGCCATGACCATCACCGTTGCTGCATTATTGAGAAAAGGTGTTACAAGCATAGCGGCAATAAGAATAAGCGACAATGCACCATAGGACGGTAGTCTTGCAGCCAGATGGCCGAGCCATTCACCGATAAGCTGTGCACAGCCTGTATCAGTCAGCGATTCACTGACAGGGATGAGTGCTGCCAGTAGAACAAGAATCTGTCCATCAAGCGCCTGATAGATTTCACGGCTTGGTATAATACGGAAAACTACCATAGCTATTGCCGCCGTGAAAAAAGCCATAGCGACAGGTACAATCTGTAAAGCCGTGGCAAGGACAGCTACTGCAAGAATGATAATAGGAATCAACCCGTGGCGCAGATTGCCGAGCATGATTGTGCGCCGTGCAAGGGGGAGACACTTAAGCTCACGCAAAAGATTGGGCAGCACACTTTCGCGCCCCTGAAGTACGATGATATCACCTAGGCGGAAAACAATTTCACCAAGTCGGTCGCGGATACGTTCATGCTGCCGACTGACAGCCAGAAGATTAGCATCATACCGATCAAAAAGTGCTAATTGCTTGGCAGATATGCCAATAAGTGGTGAATTGTCCGTGATAACGGCTTCAACAACATCAATTTCACGGTTTTTTTCACCTTCTGCAACAGTTCTTCCCGTTGATAACTCAAGACGTGCTGTATTTGTAATGGCATCGAGTGCCTTTGGAGATCCTTCAAATAAAATTACGTCTTTATGGGCAATAACTGTATCTGGCAGTGGCAGAATATTTTTTTTGTTGCGGATAATTCGGAGAATCATCGCTTCCCCGCCGGCAGGTCGCATTAGATCGGTTAATGTTTTGCCAATGATTGAGGCCTCGGCCGGGACTGTGGCTTCAGAAATGTAATCACGGATCTCTATTGCATCCTCCCGTGAAATGTTATTACGGTTGCGTGTAGGCAAAAGCCAGTAAAAAAAGATAAGATATAAAACCCCTGCGCTAGCAACAGTAGCACCGACCGGCATATAGTCAAACATTGAAAAACCTTGCCCAGTCATCCTTTCGCGGATCTGTGAGACGACAATGTTCGGTGATGTGCCAATCTGGGTCATCAGGCCGCCGAGAAGGGCGCTATAGGCCATCGGCATGAGAAAAACCGAAGGTGATGCGCCGGAGCGGCGTGCAAACTGAAAGGCAATCGGCAGCATCATGGCAAGGGCACCGATATTTTTTACAAAAGCGGATAAGATGGTGACAGTGATAACTAGGAAAGTAAGTTGCAACTGGACAGATTTTGTATCTGGCCATATGCGCTGGATCAGGTTTTCCATGATGCCAGAACGTGCAACTCCTGCGCTGACAAGTAGCGCACTGCCGACAATGATAACAATATCATTGCTAAAACCCGAAAAAGCCTGTTTAGGATTAACAATTCCGACTGCAACAGAAACAAGCAATGCAATTACGGCAACAATATCATAACGGAAACGATCCAGAATCAGGGCAGCCATCAGTAGCCCGAGAATAGAAAGAGATAATATTTGTTCATCAGTCATCGGCCAAGCACTCCCATCTCTGCATAATACATCTAAGACCTGATTTTAATTTCTGAAACAGCAGGAACAGATGGAAGTTCTATATTATAAACCATCTGTTTACCCTAGACTGTTTTGACAAGCACTGACAGAATCTTTACCCGTTTGTTGCCAGTTAGCTGATGAGAAAATTTATAATTTACAGAGTGTTTATTTTTATGCAGAGAAATTTTTTTCCATCATACTCTTTAGTTATAGAAAAGTGAAAGGAAGTTTTGTTTTTATTTATTTTTTCTTGTTTAATCATGTACATTTGTGGGTGAATGGTATCATGAAGACCATTCTAGAGATTCTATGCCGCTGTCATGGAAAATTAATAACCTGGTTGCAATGGGATTTCAGCTTCTGGCTTTTATGATCAACGCTGTATAAAGGTAGATTTGGCACCTACCACAGCCTGTTATTTTCCTTTGGGATCTGATATAAATTTGGTAAAAGAATTTTTAAATATTATTGTTATGAATAACATAAAAACGGTTTCGGGTAATGAGGTGCGTTTTTGAGGTTTCTGCGGCGAAACATACGGTTTATATTTCAAAGTATTATGGCAATACGAAATGACGTGGTTAAGATAATATCTGATTTCAGCCCGTCCGCCACTGTGGTTTCTTGAGAGAGATAGTTTAAGACATTCGTAATGTTTTTCTGAAAATTTAAAGACGAGTTATCAGTCCATATTTCATCTTGATGGTATAATTGCAGTTGTCACATGATCAACTCCAACAATTGGACACCGGCTTTCTAGGCTCTTTTAAGTTTTGCTATTACTTTCTCGTAAGATTTACCCTGATATTCTATCAATTAAAGTTCCGGATCTGTACCCAAATCATTATTTGGAGGCCGGTTTTTTTAATGATCTGAAAATTAATTTTATTAATGCTAAGGAGATGAGGATTTCCGTGTCTTTCGTTGGCGCTTTGAGCAGGAACGGTTTGGTGCTCAATTCGGCCGAGATATCTTCGTTTGAAACGATAAAGGCCTTATTTTGCAGCCGGCAATTTTCGTGATATTTTGACAGAAGAAAGCCTAGCAGGCGTTACTCTATCTTCTGAGCAGTATTCTAGTCATAGATATTGAAATAGAGGAATGTTGCTGTCGGTATACCGCAGCTTAAAATGGATTTACTTCTTTGTTTCTGAAGCCAAGCGATTAGGACTAGATCATTCCTCAAGCCTTTATTCTAAGCCTAGAGGGTTTTAGCGTGATTCTAAGCCTAGAGGGTTTTAGCGTGGATATGACACAGATGGGTGACGCGTAGCAGAGTTTCTGCGTGAGATGGGGTATAAAAGCTCAGCCTATCATTGAATGCTGATATGATTTGGGACAAGCCTGAGGAGCGGGTTATGATTCCTCATCGTATTTTGTTTTCAGACAAGAATTATAGGGGAAATTCTGCTGAGCTGAAAGGTGAAGTTGATTAATTTTGATGAAGGGTTTTCAGGCAGTCATAAATCCCTTGATATTGGTTATTCTTGTCAATACAGCAATTTTAGAACTGAATGTGATTCATCAGCGATGGGGCAATTATGATCATTATTGTTGGTCAGTAGGCCGGATTAAATAACGCATAATCAATAAATAACTGGTTGCGTAAATACTTTATCTATTGGATATAAATAAAAGCAGGGTGTTTTGCAGAATGGGTCTGCGGACAGGATTTGTAATTCTGGTTGGACTAGCCAGAGCATGGAAATTGATAATATGTTTTCATTAGGCCGGCGTAGGCCGCCGACCTGTGTCTATATGCTGACACAACAGATACTGAATATTGTGGAACGTTTTCTGCATATTGAGGCAATGAGCGGTGTTGTATTGCTAATAGCTGCAGCAGGCGCATTTTTTTGGGCCAATTCTTCTTTCCATGAAAGCTACGATGCTTTGTGGCACGCACCGTTATCATTTTCACTAGCGCGCTACAATCTGTCTTGGGATCTACGTTTCTGGGTCAATGATATTCTGATGACCGCATTTTTCCTCGTTGCAGGAATGGAAATCCGCTGTGAGATTTATGATGGTGCTCTTTCTGATCTGAAACAGGCAATATTGCCTGTGGTTGCAGCTGCAGGCGGTATTTGTTTTCCTGCGATAATCTATATTGCGTTAAATGCTGATCCGGCGCGGCATTCCGGCTGGGCGATCCCCACAGCAACCGATATTGCCTTTGCGATCGGGATTTTAGCGCTTTTGGGCAGATCAATACCTAGCAATGTTCGTATTATGCTTTTATCCCTTGCAATCATTGATGATGTGATTGCTATTGTTATCATTGCGTTTTTTTACTCAAACGAGTTTGATCCTTCAGGACTGTTTATTGCTTCTTCCGGTATTGGCCTTGTCCTTTTGATGCAATGGTTGGGATTGGGAACTATTTGGGTCTATACTATACCTGGGGTTGTTTTATGGATTGGCCTGTTAAAAATAGGGGCCCATCCTTCACTTGCAGGAGTTGTTCTTGGGCTGCTGACACCTGTTTTGCCGGCTCATACATCTGAGCTGTCACTGAAGCGGATTATGAAAGCGGTCAAAGCAATTCAGAGGCAGCCGGATAATAAAAAGCCGAATATAAATGTTATTAACCATGCTCTGCGGGATATGATATCGCCAGTTATGCGTGTACAGATAGCATTACGCCCTTGGGTGGCTTTTGGTATCATGCCGATTTTTGTCTTTGCAAATACAGGCATACATTTGGATGATATCAATTTTTCAGGTAAGGGTGCTAGCTTTGTTCTGGTTGGTGTGGCTTTTGGGCTGATTGTTGGCAAACCTACCGGTATTCTTTTGGCGAGTTTTGTCGCTGTCAAAGCCGGATTTTGTCGTCTTCCGCCCAATGTTTCGTGGGGGGGGATGGTTCTGGTTGGTCTGCTGGCGGGTATAGGTTTCACGATGGCAATCTTTCTTACCGTAATTACCTTTGATAAGGTAGTCTATCTGTCGTCGATTGCAAAGATTGGTGTTTTGCTTGGCTCTACTATTTCGGGCATAATTGGGCTCGTTTATGGTTTTTTTTATGTGCGGCAGTTCAAACGTTCCGTGAATTGATATTTTTGTATTATTACTAAGGGTTAAAAGCTTGACATCAGGGGACGTAGCAGTACCGAGACTGTAATTTTCATCCATCTCAGGAGGATGAAAAGCAGATTATTTCGAATATTTACAGCGAGTGCCGCCACAGATTGTGCTAACAGAGTGAGGCTTCATGGCAGAAGATAGTTTTATTTGCGAAATCAATCAAGAGTTGAGGCAGGAAAAGGCCCGTTCTCTTTGGCGTCGTTACGGGTCGCTGTTAGTTAGCGCTGCTGTTATTCTTGTTCTTGTGATTACCGCTGTTCAGGGCTATACGACTTGGATAGATGGTAAAGCCTCTCGTATTGGTGATTCTTTTCTGGCGACATTTGAACTGACTGATAAGGCAGGGCAGGGCAGGGTACTAGCTAAGCTGGCGGAGATTGAAAAAAGCGGTTTTGGTGCTTATCCTGCGTTGGCAAAAATGCGTAAGGCTACCATTTTGGTAAATGAGGGCAAGAGGATTGATGCTGTGGCGCTCCTCGATAATATTGTTGCAAATGTTTCCACTCCCGAAATTCTGAAAAATATGGCATCTGTGCGAGCTGCCTATATTCTTGTTGATATAGGCTCTTTTGCTGATGTGGAAGAACGTGTCAAAAGACTGGCGACAAATATTGACCCGATGCGTTTTGCAGCGCGTGATGCCCTTGGCCTTGCAGCATGGAGAACTGGCAGGATAGCTGATTCTGTTTACTATTTCAGCAAGATTCGTGATGACAAGGGCGCAGCGGGTACAGGTTTTCTCCAGCGGGCAGATATGATGCTGGATCTTCTTCAGAATAAAGAAAAGCAAACGGAAGGCTGAATTCATGGTTTTTACTGTTGCAATTATCGGACGGCCCAATGTCGGAAAGTCAACACTTTTCAACCGTCTTGTCGGCCAGAAATTGGCTATTGTGGATGATACGCCTGGTGTGACGCGTGATCATCGTGTTCATGCTGCGCGTTTGCAGGATCTGCATTTTGATGTCATTGATACGGCAGGGTTGGAAGAAGTGGATAGTGCTACACTGGAAGGCCGGATGCATGCCCAGACAAAGCTTGTAATTGAAAAAACTGATCTTATTCTTTTTGTTCTTGATGCTAAGGTGGGTATGATATCTACTGACCTGATTTTTGCATCCTTGGTGCGAAAATCCAGAAAACCGGTAGTGCTTGTTGCTAATAAGTCAGAATCAAAACAGTCTACAACTGGTTTTTATGAGATATGGCAATTGGGATTGGGAGAGCCATGTGCGATCTCGGCTGAGCATGGACTGGGCCTTTCTGATCTGCGGGATGCAATCGTTGCCGCCATCGGTGAGCAAAAAGCTTTTGAAGATGAAACGAAAGAAGAGGCAGAGCAGGCTGATGCAGAATTGATTGCCGATCATATTGAAAATACTGATGGAAAAGAGTCGCTTTATGATGTGACAAAACCGCTGCGTATCGCTATTGTAGGTAGGCCTAATGCAGGAAAATCAACCCTCATTAATACCATATTGGGTGAGGAAAGGCTACTGACCGGTCCTGAAGCGGGCATCACGCGTGATTCAATTTGGGTTGATTGGATATGGCGTAGCCGCAGAATCAGGCTCTATGATACTGCTGGTCTGCGCCGTAAGGCGCGTATTCAGGAGAAACTTGAAAAACTTTCTGTTGCTGATACACTGCGCGCCATCCGTTTTGCAGAGGTTGTCATTATTCTACTTGATGCCATGATACCCTTTAAAAAACAAGATTTGCAGATTGCCGATCTTGTTATCCGTGAAGGCAGGGCTCCTGTTATTGCTTTTAATAAATGGGATCTGGTCAGGGACAGACAGGAAACGCTGGCTGAACTTTATGAAAGGTGTGAGCGTCTTCTGCCACAGATATGCGGCATGCGGGCCTTGCCGGTTTCGGGTGAATATGGGCAAGGCATAGACAGGTTAATGGAAAATGTCGAGATAGTTCATCGTATATGGAATCGCCGTATTCCCACAGGAAGGCTCAATCGCTGGTTTGGAAAGGCGCTGACGCAGCATCCTCCACCAGTAGTTTCAGGGCGTAGACTCAAACTCAAATATATAACTCAAATCAAGACACGTCCACCGAAGTTTATCATTTCCTGCTCGCGTCCTGATGTCATGCCGCAGTCGTACTTGCGTTATCTTGTCAATGGGCTGCGCCAAGATTTTGATATGCCCGGTGTGCCGATCCGGCTTTTGATCAAAAAAGTTGACAATCCGTTTGCACCTCGTACCGCGAAGTGTTGAAAGAAATAAAAAAATACTACACTGTCTCATCGTTTTATCTTTTAACAGGGTGAGAAAATAAAATCTGTTAATAGATAGACCCATTAATCTTAAATCAAAGTTTGCAGATGCTTTGTTCTGACTAGAAAATTCGTAGGAGTTCTGCTGTAGGTCTTTCTCAGCTATTCTTTTCTGGAAGAGCGCTCTTAATTTATCCATTGCAGGGGTAGGCTAGGCGCACCTGCGCTGCTGACAAGTATAGGACAGACAGATGTTTTCAGATCGACGCATAAAAATAGCCTGATCTGTACTGATTGCCAGAATAGTGTATCTTTCTTCATCGGGTTTATTGACGATAATGAGCAGCAATGTGGAAAGTAGAAAGCCCTTTATATAAAGTTTGTAGCGCTTCTGCAGCACGTAGTCTTCACAGTCATCGGTATTATAACCGGATAGGCCCAGTATTCTTCTTTGCCGTAAAACTTAAAATTGGTAATAGGGTTGTCCGCCGTCCGTTGATTGATACAATTGTTACAGAAGTAAGTCAGGACACATGGATTTATTTTCCATCGGATATGGACTTTAGCTATCAGAAGCCAATTGCAAAATCAGGCTATTGATCAATTTTATTATTAATCCATATTGTTTTCTGATGAAGGATTAGGGATGAAGGTTATTTCTTGTAAGGAGTGCATGCGGGTTTATTTCTAGCTGCCTGTAGAGTTTAGTGCGTATTTTGAGGGGACTATGGTAGGGATCGCCTTTCATACAGCGTGCGCTGGTTACCTTCGGGCAGCAAAGAGTGCAGGCATCGCCTTAAGCCCGGTTCTCTTGTTGAAAACTCATCTGCCTTGGTGGCCAGAACCAGACGCATTGTCCAGGCCAGACCATGACATCGGTGTCCTTGCCCCATCTTTCATAAAAACTCAACACAATAGGCATAAACCACACACAATCTTAAAATTATGCCAATTCTCTAACCATTCGCCCGCTCGCTATCACAAAACTCCAAAAAATACTAAAACAACACATCAAAACTCAATCAACATGCCAATCATACCATAATCGATATCAGAGGTTGGTGATATGGCTATAATCTTATTATAGATGGGTATATTAGGCCGTTTGATTGATTGTATTTCCTTCTGGCTCTATTTTGATAATATCAAGAAACGGTGCAATAATGAAACAACTTGATCAACTTGCCGAGCTTTATGATAGTTATGATATTTTCTTTTGTGATGTGTGGGGAGTTGTGCACAATGGCATTGTTGCCTACCCATCGGCTATTGCCGCCTTGGAACAAGCTCGCCAAGCAGGAAAGTATGTTTTTTTTGTTACTAATTCGCCAAGGTTACGAGGGGGGGTTGTTGCACAATTTGAAATGCTGGGTGGCCGGCCATCATGTTATGATGGAATTGTTACATCAGGAGATGTGACACGTGATTTGATAAAAGAAGTACCGTGTCGTATTTTCCATATCGGGATAGAACGGGATTACAGCCTTTTTGAAGGGCTGGATGTTGAACTAGTAAAAAAATTTGAGGCTTCGGTAATTGTTTGCACCGGCCTATTTGATGATGAAAATGAAACCCCAGATGATTATCTGCCGCTGCTGGAAAGTTTGTGTGCGAGGAATCTGCCTTTTATCTGCGCCAATCCGGATATTGTTGTGCAGCGGGGTGATCGAGTATTTTGGTGTGCTGGCTCTCTTGCGCGTGTCTATACACAGCTTGGCGGGCGTACCCTTATTTCTGGAAAGCCACACCGGCCGATTTATGATGCGGTCTATAAGATGGCTGAGAAGATTGCGGGAAAATCACTGGATAAATCACGCATCCTTGCCATTGGTGATGGCATATTAACTGATGTGAAGGGTGCTGAGCTTTATGACCTTGATGTTCTTTTTATCGGGGGTGGTATTCATAAACATAATTATATGGAAGAGGGCAAGATCAATCGGAAAAAGCTTGATACTTTTCTTAAAAAATTTGGCATGAAGCCGGTTTCTTTCATGATGGAGCTTGGCTAATATAGATGAAAAGGCAGTTTTTATGTCTAAGTCGATCTGCTTTCTTGCCCGGAAAACTCAAGGGCGCTGTTGTTGCAATCGGCAATTTTGATGGTGTTCATCGTGGCCATCAGATTGTGCTGCAATGTGCACTGGATAAGGCACGAGAACTTGGCAGGCCGGCAATTGTCCTGACTTTTGAACCACATCCGCGCACCGTCTTCAGTCCGAATGAGTCCGTCAGTCGTTTGACATCTCCAGATGAAAAGGCAGAGATTTTCCGCTTGATGGGATTTGAAGCGGTGATTGAACAGGCTTTTACCTGGGAGTTTGCTGCATGTACAGCAGGAGCATTTGTGGAAGATATTCTGTGCGGCAGGATGAAAGTGAGCAGCATTGTAATAGGGGATAACTTTTACTTTGGTTATAAACGCCAAGGGAGTCCGGATTTTCTTCAGCAGATCGGCAAAAAAATTGGTCTTTCTATAAATATTGTTGATTCTGTGAAAGACAGGGACGGGCAGGTTATATCATCCAGCCGTATTCGTACATTATTGCAACATAGCGCTATTGAAGAAGCTTCGGAACTGCTTGGTTATCACCACACAGTTTCAGCAGAAGTTGTCCATGGCTCTGCTTTTGGTCGCATCCTTGGTTTTCCTACGGCCAATATGGCACTTACTTCGCAAAAAAACTTGGCTCTGGGTATTTATGCCGTGCGGTTTCGCTGCCCTGATGGGAAAATATATGACGGCGTGGCAAGTTTTGGTCATCGCCCGACAGTCAACGAGACTGTCGAACCAGTGCTTGAAACCTATATTTTTGATTTTTCAAGTGATCTTTATGGTAAGATTTGTTCGGTTTCTTTTTTCTCGTTTTTAAGGGGGGAGAAGAAATTCGATAATCTTGATTTGCTTATTGCGCAGATGCACAGGGATGAGGCGAAAGCCCGAGCCGTTTTGGAAAAAATCAGGCCGCTTTCTATACTGGACCGTAATTTTACTTTTGAAAATAAATTCTCATCATGTTTTTCTGTTATATATACAAATTATTTGACATTGTCATGAATAAATATATCTGTAATTAATAGCTAATAATTGCGAGATACTTTTGGATAATAGTTTTTGAGAAATCTGTATTAATTACTTTATCAATTCATAATAGAAATCTGATCCTTGAGTATGGATGTTGTCGCAATAATCGCGATCATCGTTATGCTGATAATTAATGCATATTCAAGAATATTGGCCAGAACATGTTCTTGATTTCGCAATGAGAAATCAAGAATTTTGGAATATTGTTTCATTGCGGGCTGTCCTTTACGCTCTAGTTTGCGACATTTTAATGCCGAAATATTGCTGCCCGTTTAAAGCTTTTGGTAAATAATTGATGAAAATTTCATGTTTTTTGAATAGTCTGTTTAGTTATTAGTGTCTTTGTAAAACACTCTCAGACTTTGAGTTTAACGCAGCACGATTTTATTGATTGGTTAAAAACCTAATGGGCTAGGCAATATAAATGGCCATTCTCGTAGCCAGTCTCCTCTAAGGCTTTAATCGTAAGCTCGCAAAAACCTTTGCAGCAGTTGCGCTGGGCGATCTACTTTGTGGAATAAGAATATAACCATTTAAAAAATACTATTGATGTCGACTCTCGCTTATATGGCAAAAGCGTATGAGAGGATGGAAAGCCCGCTGTGATTTGTTTCCACCTCCTAAGGCGAAATTAGGCAGTTTGGGGGTTAATCATCACTTGCGTTAGATGCCTTATATTTTCTGCTGTGCCAACTATGCAATAGCCGAAAGCCTATATAGGCTAGCTTCAAAAGAGAGGGTAGAAAAGTAGTCAATGAAAGCGTGAAGAAATTTTTATAGATATAATGGTTGTTTTGACAGGTGGTTGACGCAATCCCTTACGGGAAGGTGTGATGAGATTTGGACTGGTGTGACCGATATCGGTTATGCAATGTTCTCGGGAGGTATTAAGATGACTCTTGGGCGACGGTTAATTATTTGGGCCTTCATCATCTTTCTTTCCATCGCGCAGGATAATCTCTGGTAGGAAAAAGCAGTACTAATAAGATAACATTGTCATGAAAATAAAAACTGCTCCAGCTGTTAAAAATTACCGACCGTCTTCTGTTTGAATGGCATGTTTAGGTAGAAATGGAAGTCTGTTTTTCTTCCATGTATTTTTAACTAGGTTGAAGATTCGATTCGAACGGGTTCCTGAGCGACAATAGGCAAGTAAAGGACGCTCAGCCTTGTTAAGGACGGCAATCATATCATTGAGATTGTTTTCAGTAATGTCGCTGGCAGAAATTACAGGAATATAATGGAAAGTTATGCCATATTTTGCAGCAGCCTGTTGTATATGAGCGAAATCGAGCTGTTCTTCTACCTCCATATCAGGCCGGTTGCATATAACCGTGCGGATTCCTGCTTGAGAAAGTGTTGGCAGATCTGCAACTGAAATTTGTCCACTGATATGGATACCTTCACCACATTCACGGATGTTCATACTGAAAACCTCCTCTAGTTTTATAAAAAGAGATTAAATATAGATGATATCATATAAAACTGCCAGTCATTGAATTTATATCGTATTCTTTACGACGACCACATCTCCTAACCTATTAGATCTTTCTACCAGTGTTTTTAGAAGAAATAATCAGGCAAGAGGTCTTGTTTTTAATTACATGGCACCCATGCTGAGTATCGCAATCGCGACGGCTGCATTGAGCGACAGAATCATAAAACAGTAACCAACCGCTGCTTTCAGAATATCATTCATTGAATCATCACCTGTATTTCACAAAATTTTACAATGAGAAATGTAACAGATTATTACAATTCGTGCAATTAAAAATCCTCTCATAAAACCTGCCTTGTGTGGGCTGTGCAGCAGATTTTGTGAGGCATAAAGAATAGTTCTTTATTTTTAGTTTGGCTGTTCCATGGAATAAAGAGGTCTTTTGCTCGCTTGTTTTGATTGGGACGCGGCGTGTTATCGGTCCTGTTTGCTGAAAAACTTGCAGAATTGGGGTTTAATACCCTTATTTCCAGCTTTAAGAAAAACTTATAATGAATTTGTTTTAAGGACGGAAATGCGAATATTACCTTCAAACAAGTACGGGTTCGTACTATGCTAGGGAGAGTTTTGCCTCATCCTCTGGCTCGATATGAATAAGCACCCTTGCATTTTTAATTTCATTCTGCAAAGCATGCTCAATATAGTCACAGATGGTATGAGCATGGCTTACTGTCATTGCTGCGGGCACGACCAGATGAAATTCAATAAAAATAATACGTCCGGCAATACGTGTGCGCAGGTCATGTACTTCTATCGTCCCTTTAGCATGGGCTGAAATGATATTGTGGATTCGCATAATTTCCTCAACCTCAACCCCTACATCCATCAATCCCTGTATCGAATTTTTGATAATTTTCCAACCCTGCCATAAAATATGCATAGCGACAATAATAGCAATAAGCGGATCCAGAATAGGCCAGCCAGTCCAGATGGTAGCTACAAGGCCGGTAAAGATACCGGCAGAGGATACGACATCTGTCATAAAATGCCGACCATCTGCCTCAAGTGCTGGTGAACGGTATTTTTTTCCGTTTCGGATCAAAATATATGCCCACAAGGAATTAATACTGCTGGCAGTCAAATTAATTGCCAATCCAAGTAGGGGCTTATCAAGTATACACGGGTGTTTTAATGCAATCCATGCCTGGTGGATGATGAGTAGGGCTGCAAAAATGATAAGCGCGCCTTCAAGAACCGCTGAGAAATATTCAGCCTTGTGATGACCGAAAGGGTGGTTATCATCGGCTGGCTTTATACTGAACCAGATTACGTATACGACGGCAATTGTAGCAATAACATTGACAATGGATTCAAATGCGTCAGAATAAAGGGCAATCGAGCCGGTCAGGTAATAAGCAAGGTATTTCAGGATAAAAATCAGGATAGCTACCGGAATAGATATAATCGCTATTCGCGTTGCTTTTTGTATACCATTCATTGCCAACCATCCATGTTGTTTTGTTCGGTCTATTCCAGACAATTGTCATAAAATTGCACCTAATCTGTAAACAGTGGTTTATTTTTCTAGTATATATTAAAGTATTTGACATCTACTATTGATAGCCAGCCCTTTTGGTTTTACTCGCTGATTTTGAGAATGGACATTGCAATTTAGTTAGGGGATCGGATGACGGCTGCCATGGTTGCATGAAAAAGGCATAAATACCGGCCTATTTCTGGAGTGCTAGGTCCATAGTCCCAGCGCTAAAACTAATTTGCACGATTAGACCAGCACCTCTGTGCAGGTTTTATGTCGGAGATTGGGCATAGGGGGTT
>QENA01000035.1 GCA_003331045.1 Candidatus Tokpelaia sp. JSC189 | reverse complement strand
TGTATGAAAGGCGATCCCTACCATAGTCCCCTCAAAATACGCACTAAACTCTACAGGCAGCTAGAAATAAACCCGCATGCACTCCTTACAAGAAATAACCTTCATCCCTAATCCTTCACTGAACAGCGCTAATAACCCATCCAGCCCACAGCCAGAGCCCATCGAAATCAGAAAATCCCTTAAACTCGGATACCCAATCCTCCAAAAACACAAATCTCTAACACTCCATCAAAATTCCTCCTATTATTCCAACAGATCAGAATGGATGCTAACATAACTTCCATAGCTTTTTTAGTTGTACCTTGAGAGCCTGTAACAAAGTTGTTTTGGGTAAGGTCACGTGTTTATGGAGAAATGCAGGACATTGAAGTCAATTCGTTTTTATTGATGCTTTGACTGTTTTTTGATTGTATTCATCGTCTGCAGAGCTTTTTTAATTTTGAGAAATTTTGTCTAGTATTTAGAAAAGACAAATTTGATGTGTTCTCAGGAAAAGAATAATGAGTCTTAAACTTTAATACGACACCAACAGAAATTTTGTGTTTTTAGATATTTATAATAAAAATAGTCGAACAAGAGAGCTATGAAACCAGTCTCCTTCGGAGAAGGGACATTCAAATGCTATGAGTCTTTACTATTCATTCGTTTCAAGAACATTATGCGCTAAAATAATCTTATCAAAGCTAGTATTTATAACAAATATACTATTATCATCATCTGTAATAAACAAAGTGGAGATGCATTCAGTCAAGGATTTTTTGGATATTATGCGTGCATAATTACACCTGAAATATGGGCTGTCATCGTTAAACAAAAATTATGAGATACTTTTTCAAAGTGGAAAAAGATGACATTTGGAAATAGTATTATCTAAATACCAAAAACAGATCTTATTTAGAGAAAATTGAAGAAAATATAAAAATGAGTTTATTTAATATGTAATTAGTAAATATTGAGTAATATTTTCGAATGATATTATGAATATCGATTAAATATTTTTTCTTTAAATGTGTATGCAGGTGATTGCCAGAAAAGCTGGAGAAGGCTTGCTGTTATATGGATTATTCCCTGTCACTTACGTTTTATCCGAACGCCTTATATTTGCAAATGCAGTCGGCATTAAAGGCAAATTTGATATCTTGAAGAATAAGCATTTATTACTGAGAAACGTGGATGAGTTTTATGAAAAAGAGATGACCATATCTCACGGTAGCAGGACTACATAGATCATATAATTGTCATGGTTGACCAGATGACTGAATAAAGAAATCGAGAAACTTATTGTTCAATTCACCGGATGGCGTGAGCAGTTGATTGGAGGGTCGGTACGACAAAGGAATGAGCATAAATCATAAGGTCATTCTTAGCCTGCTGTCATCGTATTTCAGCGCATATTACAGTTACGCAACTGTATGTCATATTGCCTTGCCATGGTTTGCATGTTATAGGCTGCTTGGATAGCAATTTTATTGCCTTGGCCATGATTTCTAGCATAGGCAGTGTGCCCCATATGATAATTGAGGTAAAGTGCATAAGCATCATTGGGTAAAACACCATTTCTAAGCACACTTTCGCGATGATACCAAGCAATAAATTTTGCAGCATGATCAAAATTTGTACGGCGTGCCCTCGTGTGGCCTGTCTGCTTACGGTAGTGCTCCCATGCGCTATTAACCGCCTGTGGATAACCATAAGCGCTTGAAGGACGCTTCCATGGAATAAAGCCGAGTAATTTTTTGCGTGGTGGGCGCGCTCTTTGCTTAAAACCGGATTCGGTATAGATGGTTGCTAGGATAATCGGCATCGGAATCCCATATTTCCGTTCTGCTTTTTTTGCTGACCGCCGCCAGTTGAAAACAAGGCCATTTTTCTGGTTGAGAACAGCACAGGCATTGGTGATGTGGGTTGGTGTGCTTGCGCATCCCGCGAGTAATGATACAAGCGCTACAGATAACAGAATGTGCTTCATCGTTTTACACCTCTCCGGTTTAATCTGCAGATTTTGATTATATATCGAAAGCTTTGTTTGGATTTTTCCGGATTATTAAAGATAATTCAAGATTCCTTAACAAGGAATTAACTGGATTTTCTCAACTAAATATCTAGCCAGTAGGAGAATTTCTGATTAGTTGATATCGGGTAAGCTATGTTGCTCTGTTTGTTCATCTTCAAGCAATTGCAGTGTTATTCAGGACCCAACCGCTGTTTTGGCATTTCCGATTCTTTTGTTGTGCTGAGCTCAAGTGCTTCTATTTTAGCGCCATGCCGTGCCAGTTTTGATGTGGAGACAAGAATATCATTCACATCTTTTTCCGTCTGCTGAAAATGGCCTTGGAGCTTGCGGACCCGTTCATCAAGGCGCTTGATATCTTCTATGAGTTTCCTGACCTCGGCCTGAATGAGGTGTGCCTGCTCGCGCATGCGAGTATTTTTCAGGATTGCCTGCACAACTTGGATGGAAAGCATTAGTAGTGAAGGTGAAACAATGATGATCCGCGAGCGATTGGCTTTTTGCACCAGATTCTCAAATTCTTCGTGTATGGTGGCAAAAATGGATTCTGATGGCACGAACAGAAAAGCCGTATCCTGTGTCTCACCAGCAATGAGATATTTCTGTGCAATATCGCGGACATGAGTTTCTATATCCTTGCGAAGCTGCTTTTCAGCCTGGCGGCGGGCCTGTGGATTTGTCTCGCTGCGCATGGTATTCCATGCTTCAAGGGGGAACTTAGCGTCAATGATCAGTGATGGCGCATTATTGGGCATGTAAACAATACAGTCCGGCCGCATGTTATTGGAAAGTGTGGCCTGAAACGCGTAGGCGCTGGACGGCAAGTTATCTGCAATGATGGCCTCCATCCGCCCTTGCCCAAAAGCACCGCGCGTTTGCTTGTTGGAAAGAATGGACTGAAGCTCGACAACTTGACCTGCCAGTGATTGAATATTGTTTTGGGCGGAATCAATTACCGCCAGCCTCTCCTGCAGTTTGCATAGGTTTTCATGGGTTGATTTAGTCTGGGCGTTAATAGTCTGCCCGAGTTGCGTAGTCATGCCATCAAGCTTCTCGCGGATTGATTTGTTAAGCTCTGCCTGCCGTGCGCCAAAAAGCTCTGCTATGGTTTGCATGCGGCCTTGCATTTTGGCTTGCATCTGCAGCAGTATGCTCATATCCATTTGCACATCCCGTGCCCGTTCCGCTGCTTGGGAGTCCAGTATTGTTCTATGGTTGGTTGTACGCCACAGCCTGATGGCAAGAACTAGCCCGCCCGCAGAAAAAATGGCGATAAAGCCAAGGATAAGAGCCACAAGGCTGATATATCCGCCGCTAGGTAATAGTGGGGATGTGGAGAGTATGTGCGAATCAATCATACCCTTGATCTTAGCGTTTAATTGCCAAAAAAGCGATCAAAACACGAACATTTGCACGGATAGCACATTGACGTAAAGCCGATCATTATATTATCTGGAAGTTTATGACGATCAAACCGCTTATCATATTTCCCAATCCACTTTTGCGCGAGGTGTCAAAACCTGTTGCAGTTTTTGATGATCGTATTGTCTGGCTTGCTAGTGACATGCTGGAAAGCATGTATCATGCATCCGGGATCGGCCTTGCCGCTATACAGATTGGCAAACCGCTTCGCCTTCTGGTGATTGATCTTGCCGACAAGGACAAGCCGAAAAAACCGCAGATATTTATCAATCCAGAGATTGTCTGGACATCGGACGAACGCAATGTCTATCAGGAAGGTTGTCTTTCCATCCCTAATTATTATGCTGACGTCGAGCGACCCAAGAAGATGCGCCTCACCTATTTTGAGCGTGATGGTGAAAAGCAGGAAATTGAAGCCGAGGGACTTCTTGCGGTCTGTCTGCAGCATGAGGTTGATCACCTGAATGGCATTTTGTTTATTGATCATATATCACGTCTGAAGCGTGATATGGTTATCCGCAAATTCAGAAAGCGGGCCCGTGATATGGAAGAGTGTGTAGCAATCTAAAAATGGCATTGCGTCTTGCTTTTATGGGAACATCGGTCTTCTCTGTGCCTATATTAAAGGCATTGGTCGCTGCCGGTCATGACATTGTTGCTGTCTACAGCCAGCCGCCGCGTTCTGCAGGCAGGCGCGGGTTGGATATCACAAAATCGCCAGTGCAGCATGAGGCGGAAATGTTGAGGCTGACGGTTCATACACCCAGAACCCTGCGTAACACAGAAGAGCAGGCCCGTTTTAGGGCGCTTTCCCTTGATGCTATAATTGCTGTTGCCTATGGCTTGTTGCTGCCAAGAGACGTGCTGGATGCCCCTCGTTTTGGCTGTTTTAATGCACATGCCTCTTTGCTTCCCCGCTGGCGCGGAGCAGCTCCTATACAGCGTGCGATCATGGCTGGTGATACTGAAACTGGAATCATGATCATGCAGATGGATGAAGGGTTTGATACTGGTCCCGTTGCTTTAGCGGAAAAGGTGGCAATCGGTCAGGATATGACTGCGGGCGAACTGCATGATCGGCTATCACAGGTGGCCGCTGATCTTATGGTCAAGGCAATGGCTGACTTGGAACAGGGAAGGCTTCTTCTCACACCGCAAAGGGAAGAGAGCGTTACATATGCCTATAAAATCAGCAAGGAAGAAACGCGTATCGACTGGGGTAAGCCGGCTACGGTTGTCTACAGGCATATCTGTGGTCTATCACCTTTTCCAGGAGCGTGGTGTGAAATGGATATCGCTGGTAGGCGTGAGCGGGTGAAGATTCTTGGAGCACATCTTGCTGCTGGTCAGCCTGTTGGCCGGCCTAGCAGTTTTGATCCGCTGACTTTGGCTGTTTCTTGCTGCGATGGTGCTTTGCTGCTGACCCGGTTGCAGAAAGCAGGTGGCAGGTCGCTTGATGTACAGGATTTCATACGTGGTGCTACTGTAACGGCGGTTTATTGAAATGCCGCGTTATAAATTGACCATCGAATATGACGGAACGCCTTATGTTGGTTGGCAGAGGCAGGGTCAGTTACCAAGTGTTCAGGCCGCGATTGAAACGGCAATCAGTCGGTTTTGCGGGGAAGCAGTAACGATCATTACGGCAGGGCGGACGGATGCAGGTGTGCATGCTGTTGCGCAGGTTGCCCATGTTGATTTGCAAAAAACATGGCAGGGTAGAAAGGTGCGTGATGCGCTTAACGCTCATCTGGTACAGGCCGGGGAAGTTGTGTCCATTTTGCGGGCAGAAGAGATTGAGCAGAGTTTTGATGCGCGATTTTCCGCGCTCAGACGGCATTATTGTTACCGTATTCTCAACCGTAGCTCACCGCCGACAATCGGTGCTCGGTATGTCTGGTGGGCGCTGCGCCCGCTTGATGCAGAAAAAATGCACGAGGCGGCACAACAGCTTATCGGCTATCATGATTTTACCACCTTTCGTGCGGCCCAATGCCAAGCCAGAAGCCCTTTTCGTACACTGGACCGGCTAGATGTAACACGGAATGGCGAGTGGATTGAAATCCACGCTTCAGCTCGGTCTTTTCTGCATAATCAGATACGATCTTTTGTCGGCAGTCTTGCGGAGGTCGGATGGGGCCGCTGGAGCAGTGATGATCTTGAGGCAGCTCTTGAAGCGCGCGATCGCACGCGCTGCGGTATGGTGGCACCCCCACAAGGGCTTTATCTTATCGGTGTTGATTATCCAATATAATATGCAGTAGTATCTTATCAAAAATTTTCTTCTGATTATTTCTGAAAATGTTTTAAACTCTAGATAATGACGATGTAGGATTTTTAAATTTGCGTTTCAGTTTCTGATAGATTAAAGGGGTGAATCGTATCACCATCCTGTGTTCAGACAGACATCCGATTTGTTCTCGCTGCTGTCTATGAATTATGCCGTGCAATCATTTGAATACAAAGACAAGCTGATAGAGCTTGATCTGCCCTGTTTCCCGATCTGTTTTTAGATATTATGGCACATAAATACCGTGCCATTCTAAAGTTTTTGCGAGCGCATGTAAACCGAGTGTTCAATGGAAGCAACAGAGATTATCCATTTCCCAGCGGTCGTGCAATATCTGCAGAAATAGAAGCTTCTCTTGTTTCGTATCAAAGCTGATTTCAGTGGTCAGCTCAACTGCAAGAGCATAAAATTTTCCCAGAAGAGCTGATATCTTAGATCTAGAAATTTGTTCCAGTTCGTCGCCATCTTCAAGATGGCTAGCAGTTTGGCTGCAGGGTGGGCATCAAGCTGTTCTTAGTCGAAGCTATGAAGGTTGCGGATAGCTCACGACAATATTGCCTGCTGGAGAGGAATTCGCAGCATCGACTATGGAGATTATGATGTAAATCAGGGGTTCATGCAAGGGGTTGCGAAGATCGAGCTTGTTAGCATAAATTCTTTAATTTTCAGCCATAAGGATTTTGTCGCTGAATGCAATAAATCGCTCTGTTTCAGAGAATTAAAGTGGTTAAAAAAAAGAAGCTCTCTATAATGCATTAAAGAATAACACCATCATGGTCTGGAATATTATTCATGTCTTGGCCATAAACAGGGAATTTTCTATAAAAATATCTAGCTATTTCACTTTAAATTTTGGGGGTTGAATGGCCTCATTTAATTATAAAATAGTCTAGCGTTTTGTTTTATTGCAGTTTTTTGGCAAAAATGCTTCACAGGTTTTGGAAATTGTTTTAGAGAAGTTCTTGGAAAGTATGAAACGATTTTAAGCTAAAAACTGTGAAAGTGCAGATGGTTGAGGAACAGTTGAGGTTATATTTTCATGATATCTAATTTTTTTGGCGATATAAACCCCGAATTGTTGATGGCAGCCTGTGAAGCAAAATCTTGGCCTTTTGAGGAAGCGCGGAAAATCATCAAACGCTATGAAAGATCCTGCTACTCAGAGGTTGTGTTGTTTGAAACCGGCTATGGCCCGTCCGGTTTGCCGCATATCGGTACTTTTGGAGAAGTGGCGCGCACAACCATGGTGCGACATGCTTTTCATATTCTGACGCAAGGAAAGGTCAAAACACGACTTATTTGTTTTTCTGATGATATGGATGGGTTACGCAAAGTGCCTGATAATGTGCCAAACTGCGATATGATGGCGGATTATATCGGTCAACCGCTGACGCGTGTTCCCGACCCATTTTCTAATGAATATCCTTCCTTTGGAGCGGCCAATAATGCACGGCTGCGCACTTTTCTTGATCAATTCAGTTTTGACTATGAATTTGCTAGCGCAACGGATTATTATACTTCTGGCCGATTTGATGAGGCGTTGCTCAGAATCCTAGCAGTCTATGACAATGTGATGAATATTATTCTCCCCACATTAGGTGAGGAACGGCGGGCGACTTATTCTCCTTTTTTGCCGATCAGCCTTGTGAGTGGCAAGGTATTACAGGTACCGGTTATCGCCCGTGATCAAAAAAAAGGCACAATTACCTATATTGAGCCTGAAACGGGCGAGAAGATTGAAACGGAAGTCACAGGTGGGAAGGTTAAGTGTCAGTGGAAGGCTGATTGGGCTATGCGCTGGACAGCCCTTGGTATTGATTATGAAATGGCGGGCAAGGATCTGATCAATTCTGTCCTGCTGTCTTCCAAAATTTGTCGGACACTGGGTGGCACGCCGCCGGAAGGGTTTAACTATGAGTTGTTTCTGGATGAGCAGGGACAGAAAATTTCCAAATCAAAGGGAAATGGCCTGACCATTGATGAGTGGTTGACCTATGCCCCAATGGAAAGTCTTGCACTTTACATGTATCAGAAGCCAAAGACTGCCAAGCGGCTTTATTTTGATGTTATTCCTAAGGCACTTGATGAATACTATGCGTATCTTTCCGCTTATCAGAGACAGGAATGGAAGGAGCGTCTCAGCAACCCCGTTTGGCATATCCATAATGGACGGCCGCCGCAAATTGAATTGCCGGTTTCTTTTGCGATGCTGCTTAATCTGGTTAGTGCATTGAATGCTGAAAACAAGATGATACTCTGGGGCTATATCACGTGCTATGCACCGGGCGTAACAGCGCAAAGCCATCCTGAGCTTGATCGTCTGGTTGATTATGCGATCTGTTATTTCAATAATTTTGTCAGACCGTGCAAAAAATTTCGAGTGCCTGATGAGATTGAACGTGAAACGCTGGCAATATTGCATGAAAAGCTTGGCCAATTGGACCATCACGCTGATGGCAATCTGATCCAGAGTGTGCTTCTTGATGTTGCCCGCGGGATTCAACGTTATCAGGATCACAGTAAAGTCAGCCCTGAGGGCGGCCCCGGTGTCTCCATTTCATTTTTTCAGATGATTTACGAGGTCCTTATTGGTCAAACACAGGGCCCACGTTTTGGTTCTTTTATTGCACTCTATGGCCTGCAAAAAACACGCCAACTGATTACCAATATACTGGATGAAAAACTTATTTCCTGATTACTGTGGGATGCTTGGTTTTTTGTGCTCGATGTCTATCTTTTGCTAGGGCGTGAAGGGGTGAGGTGTTTTGATAAACAGGAGAATATTATGAACACCGAAGTAAGCCGACGGCGCACCTTTGCAATTATTGCGCATCCGGATGCTGGCAAGACCACTCTGACGGAAAAGTTGCTGCTTTTTGGCGGGGCTATTCAGTTTGCCGGTGAAATAAGAGCTAAGAAAGACCGTATTCAGACTCGTTCCGACTGGATGAAGATTGAGCGAGAGCGCGGTATTTCGGTTGTCACTTCGGCGATGACTTTTGAATATGACGATTGTATTTTTAATCTTCTTGACACGCCTGGCCATGAGGATTTTGCCGATGACACATATCGGACACTGACAGCTGTTGATAGTGCTGTCATGGTGCTTGATGCAGCCCGCGGTATTGAGCCGCGCATATTCAAACTGTTTGAAGTATGCCGTATGCGCGATATTCCCATTGTGACATTTGTCAACAAAATGGATCGCGAAGCACGTGATCCATTTGAAATTCTTGATGAAATTGAGGAAAAACTTGCGCTTGAAACAGCGCCGATTACTTGGCCGATCGGCTCAGGAAAAATTTTGGTTGGCACATATGATCTGCATGGTAATACGATGCGACAGAAAGATGAAGATGTAAAAGTCACATCGGTGTCAGGTCCTAACGAGGCCGCAGAACTTTTGCCGAAAAATAACCGTGAAACTTTCATGGAAAGTGTCGAGCTGGCCCGTAATGCGTGCAGGCGTTTTTATATGCAAGCTTTTCGGGAAGGGCATATGACACCAGTCTATTTTGGCTCTGCCTTGCGTAATTACGGTGTACGCGACCTGATTGATGCTTTGGTTGATTTTGGCCCCAGTCCGCGTGATCAAGTAGCTGATACCCGGATTGTCCATGCCGATGAGCCACAGATGACCGGTTTTGTCTTTAAAATCCAAGCAAATATGGACTCCAATCATCGTAACCGGATTGCTTTTCTGCGTGTTTGTTCGGGCAAACTAGTGCGTGGCATGAAGGCAAAGCTGATCCGCACAGGAAAGCAGCTGACCCTTTTAACGCCGCAATTTTTCTTTGCTCGCTCACGCCGGATCGTGGATGAGGCTTTTGCTGGCGATGTTGTTGGTATTCCGAACCATGGCACTTTGCGTATCGGTGATACTTTGACAGAGGGGGAGGAACTGCTTTTCAAAGGAGTCCCCGATTTTGCTCCGGAAATTCTGCGCCGTGTACGTCTTGGTGATGGCATGAAAGCCAAAAAGCTGAAGGAAGCTCTTCAGCAGATGGCAGAAGAAGGCATTGTGCAGCTTTTTACCCCTGATGATGGCTCTCCGGAAATTATCGGTGTTGTTGGTGCTTTGCAGATTGATGTGTTGACCGAACGTCTCAAGATTGAGTATTCATTGCCTGTTGCATTTGAAGTGGCGCGTTTTTCTGTCTGCCGCTGGATTTCAGCAGAAGATCCGGCAGAGCTTGCGCGTTTTATTGATGCACACCGTGCTGATATCGCCTATGATCTTAATCATGCTCCGGTTTTCTTGGCTCAAAACGGGTTCTCTCTGAGTTATGAAGCCAAACGCTGGTCGGCGATTCGTTTTGCAGCATTCAAGAATTATCAGGACTGATACAGGTATGGAGATTATAATGCATTTTTTTGCAGAAGCTTAGAAGGTATTTCTTCTTTTCAAGCAAGTTTTTCAAAAAAATATGTACCATGTTGTCGCTGTATATGCTCTATTACATAGTATGTGTAAAACATAGACCGAGAAAGCTAGAGAAACTATTTTATTGATAAAAATTGCAAATATTCTGAGATTTCGCAGAAATATTTCGAATCCGGATCAATATAGATGAAAATAAAGCAACTGTAGCTGATTTAGCAAAATAGGGCATAACGCCACAATTGCTACCCGAGATATTATTTGGTAAAGGCTGAGGGATTGATGCAGTTATCAGGGATTTTGTTATGATTAATACCGACAGTTTTTATATATAGTGCTTTTAGTAGAACTAATCTTTGAAAAATGAGCCTAGAAGATATCGAAAACATTATATAACGGCTAGCATAAAAAACTCAGCGATCTTAGAAGGATTAATATCAGAGTTCCAGGAGATTAACCGTTTAATAAGCTTAATTTTGCCCATCAGGCTTTATGGTGTTTTCACTCCAACCAATGTAGGAGTAGAATCTGTTAGATCATATATTACTCTCTGCTTTATTCATTAAATTTACGGCTTAAATCACAGCAATTGCACTCATAGGCAAGGTATTTTATGTTCTGTTTATTCAAGCCTTTCAAACAGAGCAGTTGAAAGATAGCGCTCTGCAAAAGAAGGAATAATAATAACAATATTCTTGTTTTTATTTTCTGGCCTCTTACCAATTTTTGTTGCCACAGTTAAGGCTGCGCCTGATGAAATACCTACAGGGATACCTTCAATGCGAGCAATGGCGCGAGCATTTTCAAATGCATCTTCATTTGAAACAGTTATGATCTCATCATAGACATGGGTATCAAGGATTTTAGGTATGAATCCGGCGCCGATTCCCTGAATTTTGTGGGGGCCGGGATCGCCACCTGAGAGGACAGGGGAATCTTTCGGTTCAACCGCAACAATCTTCATATTCGGCTTACGGGATTTTAGCATCTGTCCCACACCTGTAATCGTTCCACCCGTACCAATACCCGCAATGAGGTAATCAATTTCGCCGTTCATATCATTCCATATTTCTTCAGCTGTTGTCAGACGATGGATTTCAGGATTTTTAGGATTTTCAAATTGTTGTGGGATAATAGCATCCGAATTTGCGGCTGCTAGTTCTTCTGCTTTGGCAATAGCTCCTTTCATGCCCTTTGCTCCCTCTGTCAGAATCAGTTCGGCGCCAAGCAGTTTTAGGAGTTTACGTCTTTCGACCGACATAGTTTCAGGCATGGTCAGAATCAAATGATACCCCCTGGAGGCAGCAACAAAGGCAAGAGCAATTCCTGTATTGCCTGAGGTCGGTTCAATCAAGACTGTCTTTCCGGGAATGATTTTACCTTTTTTTTCAAGTGCCTCAATCATCGCAAAACCAATGCGATCCTTAACACTGGCCAATGGATTGAAAAACTCAAGCTTGAGAAAAAAATGCGCCTCAACATCTTTTGCCTTCGTAAATTTATCTGCCCGCACCAGTGGCGTATCACCGATAGTTTCGACGATGGAATTGTAGATGCGCCCGCGTCCTAGTTTTTCTTTCTGTTTCTGCACCATGATTTTCCTTTTCAAATAGGCCAGCACAATAAAACAGTAAGGGCAAAAATCATACTATACCAATGCTAAAAATAACAATTCTTATCGCATTTGTTTTTTATGAGAAGGCTGTGGTATGAAATTTTTTCTTTTGACAAGCCTTTTCACTAGTTTGATTAGGGCGCTAAGGCTGGCACGTGTTTTTTCCTCACTTTGAACTTTAAATGCAGCTCATTAATGGTGATTATGGATAAGAAATATTATAATGCAGAGATTATATGTGCTTGGGTATATTGTTTGCCAGCTACTTTTTCTGGGAGGCTGTATAAATCGTGCAACCAACTGGGCTGAGAAAATGGCCTTGTAGGATATCAGAATACCTACTGAATACGGCAGCCCAGAAAAGCTAGAAATCAAAAATTGTATCCGCTATATCTTACATGAGTCAAGATCAGCCTCGAATATTGGAAATAATCGTGTGTGTCAGTATCATTGCCCTGCGTTCTTTTTATGCATCTTTGTTGGGGCAGCATGTGCAACAGACAATTGCGGGTGTCCTTAAATGTTATTACCGTGCTATAAGAGGGGAGCGTATCATGGGATTTGGTTATGCCATCCCATATCTTGCTCCCTTTTCTCAAAAGGCTGAGCGCTGTTTTGCATTTATGCCTGCCCACCAAGGCGCAAGTATTTGGCCTTCGGCTGATCGTGTGGCAACGGCTCTGATCTTTGAAGGGGATTTGCCCCTATCGGATGCCTCAGTTGATTGTATTATCATGGTTCATGCTTTGGAATATACAGAAAACGCTGAGGAAACCATGCGGGAGTTATGGCGTGTTCTAGTACCAAACGGCCGGCTTATTGTTGTCGTGACAAATCGAAGCAGTCTCTGGGCACATGCGGAGTTTACGCCTTTCGGAAAGGGAGAGTCCTACAGTCATTATCAATTGCAGAAACTTCTCGGGCGAACCAATTTTTTTTATGGCCCTATCACGGAAACACTGCATTTTCTGCCACGCAGAAACTGGCATTTTGGTCCTTTTCCATCGTTGGGGGAAAAAATTCTGCAGTGGTTTTGTCCATATTTCGGCGGAGTTTTGATTATTGAAGCACAAAAACGACTTTATAAGAGTATGCCTGTGCCCAAGCGTTATTCTCATGGGGTTTTTGTTCCTGCATTTCATCTGCAAGCCGAATGCACGGCGTGCCAAGACATTTCTCCACCCATAACCTGTCAGAATATTATGTCGATTGATCCATAAAAATCTATACAACCTAATTCCACTGCCCAGCCTTTTGCTTGACTATTTTTATTAGAGTATCAGCTTGTAACCGCCACTGTCAGTAACAAGAATCTGTGAATTGGAAGGGTCTTTTTCAATTTTCTGCCGTAGCCGGTATATATGAGTTTCCAGTGTATGAGTTGTCACACCAGGATTATATCCCCATATTTCTTCAAGAAGTATATCGCGGTTTATAATGTTTCCACTGGTGCGATAGAGATATTTTATAATTGCAGCTTCTTTTTCAGTCAGGTAGATTTTACCTCCTTTTTTATCAAGCAGCAGTTTCTGCCCAGGCCTGAAGATATAAGGTCCGATCTTGAATATTGCGTCTTCGCTTTGTTCATGCCGGCGCAGTTGTGCGCGAATACGCGCTAGGAGGATCGTAAACCGGAATGGTTTTGTGATATAATCATTGGCACCAACTTCCAGTCCCAGAACTGTATCAGAATCGATATCATGTCCTATTAGCATAATAACAGGAGCGCGAAAGTCCTTCTGTCTCAGTAACTTTACAGCGTTGCGTCCATCAATATCCGGAAGACAAACATCCATGATGATAAGATCGATGTTGCTTTTTTTTACTGTTTCAAACGCTTTGGTTGCATTACTTTCATGAAGAACATTGAATCCTTCACACATCTGTAGCTGCTCAACTAAAATTGAGCGCAAGTCATCATCATCATCAATAACTAAAATTGTACGGTCTGGCATTTTTTCTCCTTGCTGGAGCGTTTTCTGTTACTTAGATTTAACTCAGGGGGGGCACGTTAGCGTTTATTTATCCTTTACAGGAATACTGGTTTATGGAAGCTAAACAAGAAAAGAGAATTGTGAAATTAGTGAACAGTTTTCTCAATTGTCTTTCTATTCATTAGGTTCAGGCATGAAGCAGACTGGATTCTCTTCCGCTGTGCATTTGGACCATAGTGGTATAATCACTCGCAAACGTAAAGAGGATGGGATAATATCTTTCCTAGAGATTTATGTGCATTCTTTCTGGTTTTCACAAACTCTGGCATGATTGGGTTTATCTGGTAAATTATGGCATAAAGCATTTTTAATCCTCAAATTTAACTGGCCGGGTAATCAAGGTCTGCATAGCATCCTCCACATGCATTTTGTCGGAAAGAATAGCCGCAATTGTGTCGATAATCGGAGCATCAATACCATGCTTTTCGCATAATCGGGCAGCTACTAACGCGGTTGCCACTCCTTCGGCAAGTGGCAGGTCGGTTAAAGGTTGGCTCGCACCCAGTGCTACACCATAGGTGTAGTTGCGTGATTGCGGTGATGAGCAGGTTAATACAATATCTCCCAGAACAGCAAGCCCGGTCATTGTTTCGGGTTTGCTGCCCAGTGTTATCCCGATGCGTCGCAGTTCAGTGAAACCGCGGGTTACAAGAGCGGCTTGTGCGCTGGCACCAATCTTGAGTCCTGCTGCCACACCCGCTGTAAGCGCCAGAACATTCTTGAGTGCACCACCGATTTCAACTCCTATAAGGTCTGTTGAAGCATAGCAACGGAAATTCCGCCCTGAAAGCAGATGGGCCAGATCATGAGCAAGACTGTTGTCACGGGATGCAAGGGTGACAGCAGCTGGTAAACCTTTGGCAACATCCCTTGCAAAACTTGGGCCTGAAAGAGTGGCAAGCGGATGGTATGGGAGAATGTCTTGCACGACATCCGACATGAAACGGCCAGAGGTTTCTTCAATTCCCTTGTTGCAAAGTACTAGGGGAGCTTTGGCAGGTACAAAGGAGGCAAGCTGCTCAAGGGCAGCGCCAAAAGCCTGGGAAGGGATAACGGCCAGAACAATATCAGCGGCAGCAAGCGCTTTTTGTGGATCAGCTGTTGCCCTGATCGTATCAGGCAAGGAGATATCCGGCAGGTAGCGGCTGTTCCGATGTCTATTGTTTATTTCCTTGGCTGTTTTCTTCTCACGGGCATAAATGTGCGTATGATGCCCCAGAGTGGCTGTTAGTACCGCAAGGGCTGTTCCCCATGCACCGCCGCCAAGAATAGTGATATGTTTTTGCATCTTCATGCCTTGGCTCCTTTGCGCCCGGCCCCGATCCGGGGGGCGGTTTTTTCATCGAGGGGCCAACGGGCACGCGGTGGCATATCAAGCAGGCTTGTTTCACCTCGGGCCCAATGTTCTGCTCCTGCCCAAGCAATCATTGCCGCATTATCGTTGCATAGCGCTGCGGGTGGTGCAATAAACTGGAAGCCATGTGCATCGCAAAGTGTTTCAAGCGTACGCCGGATCGCCTTGTTGGCAGCAACACCGCCTGCTATGACAAGAACAGGGGGGCTCATATCAGGAAATGTATCCCGAAAGAGGGCGAAGGAAAGCGCAACCCGGTCCGAAAGTATATCTGTCACTGCCGTCTGAAAGGCAGCACAGATATCGGTTACATCCTGTTTTTTCAAGGGAATGCATTCTATCGCTACTTGGCGCACAGCAGTCTTTAATCCTGAAAAGGAAAAATCAAGCCGTTTTTCACCTTTGAGCGGGCGCGGAAGGATAAAGCGATCCGGATTGCCAGTCATTGCTGCTCTTTCAACGGCAGGACCACCGGGATAGGGTAGGCCAAGAAGCTTGGCTATTTTGTCAAAGGCTTCGCCAAGTGCATCATCAATTGTTGTGCCAAGGCGCTCATAATCTCCAAGCCTGCGTACCAGAAGCATTTGTGTATGGCCACCTGAGACAAGCAGCAAAAGATAAGGAAAAGGCAGATTATCAGTGAGCCGTGCGGTTAGTGCATGGCCTTCTAGATGATTAATGGCAATAAAGGGTTTTCTGATACCAAGGGCAATGGCCTTGGCTGTCATCAGGCCGACAATCAGTCCGCCGATAAGCCCTGGTCCTGAGGTTGCGGCAATAGCATCAATATCCTTAAGCTGAATCTCCGCCTCCTGCAATGCTTGCTTTACCAGCCGGTCAAGGATTTCCACGTGAGTACGGGCGGCAATTTCAGGTACCACGCCGCCATAAGGGGCATGATTATCTGTTTGACTCCACACAATATTCGAAAGAATACGCCCGTTACCGCTGCTATCACGTGCAATAACAGCAGCCGCCGTTTCATCACAACTTGTTTCTATCCCTAGAATTCGCATATTAAAGCTAAACCTTTTTAAAACATTTTTGAAAATCGGTACCACGGATAGCAGTTTATGGAAACACCTCCCTTAAGAATCGGCACACGCAGCAGTGCTCTTGCTCTTGCTCAAGCTCATGAAGTACGCGTCCGCCTGATGAAAGCTCATGATTTACCGGCGGAAGCCTTCAAGATTGTACCGATGTCAACCGCAGGAGACCGTATTTCTGACCGACCTCTTGCAGATATTGGCGGTAAAGGACTATTTACCAGAGAGATAGAGATAGCTCTTGGGCAGGGCCGCATCGATATGGCGGTTCATTCCGCGAAAGATATGCCCATTGCTCTACCCACTAATCTATATTTATCTGTTTTTCTAGAGCGGGAAGACCCTCGTGATGCCTTTATCAGTACATCAGGCAAATTTTTATATGACTTGCCGGAAGGGGCAACAGTCGGCTCTTCCTCAATACGCAGACAGGCAATGATTCGCAAATTGTGGCCAAATCTCAATATTGTTATGCTACGCGGCAATGTACAGACCCGTCTTGCTAGGCTTAAGCAGGATAATTTTGACGGTACATTTCTGGCTCTGGCAGGCCTGAAACGGCTTGGCCTTCAAGGTATTGTTACGCAGATAATGGATCAGGAACAATTTCTGCCTGCTCCAGGACAAGGGGCCATAGCTGTGGAAAGCCGGGTTGGTGATAAGGTTGTCGATGCATGGCTCGCTTCTTTATCAGACCCTATCACCCATTATGAAATTACCTGTGAGCGGGTTTTTATGGCTGTACTTGGTGGATCATGTCGTACCCCTTTAGGCGGACTTGCCCGGGTGGAAGATGAAAAAATCCGTTTTTCGGGTATCATTCTTACGCCAGACGGGACAAGTTTCTATGAGGTAAAACTGCATGGAGGTGTTAATGAGGCAGAGGAAATTGGCCGTGAGGCGGCAGAAAAACTTAAAAAAGATGCAGGTCCTGCTTTTTTTCAAAGCTGGTGATTTTAAAATGTCGACTATTCCCTCTGTCTTGATTATCCGGCCTTATGTGGCAGCACAGCAGACAGCTGCGTTGGTTGCGGCACGAGGTTTTATGCCTTTTGTTATACCCTTAAGTGTAGCATTGCCACTTTCTGCTCTATTTCCTGATAAAAATTATGATGCGCTAATTGCTACAAGCGAGAATGCTTTCTTACAGCGCTTGCCGCAAAATGCCGCATATCTTGCTGCACTGCCGCTTTATTGTGTTGGATACCGTACTGCCCGGGCTGCACGGAGAAATGGGTTTGATATCATTGCTACTGTCGCAAAAAATGTTGATGCACTTTGCACTGTCCTTGATGGAAAAATAAAACAGCATTTCCTGTATCTTGCTGGAAAACAGCGCCGTCCTGTTCTTGAAAAGCATTTACAGAACGCAGGAGTGGCAGTTGATGTTATTGAGGTTTATGAGACAGAGCTGTTGGAACCTTCACCGCAGCAATGTGCTGCCTTACCGGAAGTGATTGATAATATCCTGCTCTATTCTGCAGGCAGTATGCAGTTGCTTTCTTCGTTTGAAAGTGTCATTAGTTCTAATACGAGAATTCTGTGCCTTTCACTCCGTATAGCGAAGGTTTTGCCTGCCGGTCTTGCAGGTAACATACAGGCTGTGGCAGAGCCGACAGAGGAGGCTTTGCTTTCTCTCCTTTCCTTTCGTTGATGCATGAGGATTTTAATTGTATTCTTGAAAGTTCTTCTGTCTAAATTTTTTTCATGATTTCAGTGTGATATGTATTTTTAGAGCTGAGAAACGAGATAGTACGAGGATTACATGGGAAAATCGGCGAAGTCATGCCATTTGAATACAGCGCGTAAGGTTGCAGCTATGGAGCATGAAGCCACAGAGGAAGTCACCTCTGTGGGTAAAGCCATCGAGATAGAGGAGAATAGCACAGTCTTTGGAGAGGATGTCTTGATGAAACCCGATACTGCTGAACCGGTCGCATGTGTAAAAAAGAAATTTGGCTTGGGGTATAGTTCGATTGTTATCGCTGGTATTACTGGCGGTATTATTGCTCTTGGTGGTGGTGTTGTATTTCAGCATGCAGGTATCTTCTCTTCTTTTGCGGTTGACGCGAATCGTATAGAGTTTTCTAATGCTAGTATTAAAAATCAGCTTCTAGAGCTGAAAGAAAAGCTTGCAAGCATTCCTTCAATGCCGAGTGATGTGGCTATGAGGGAGAAAGAGAGGGCCTTGCTTTCTGAAGCAGAGCAGAATGCAGCCCAAGCTGTACTCGCCGATGTGCAGAATCAGGTTCGTTTTGTCATTGATGCGATTGCTAAAACTCGCAAGGAATTGAGCGATATCCCGAATCAGACAGCTTTTAATCAGCTGCAGGAAACAATCAGCCAGCGCATCAGTGCTCTTGAGGCAAAGTTAAATGAACTTGATAAATTAAAACAGGATATGGTTTCAGAGAAATCTGTGACGCAAAATCACGAGATCCAGTTAGAAGCTCTGAGGAAAGGTATGGCTTCTCTGGTCGAACAGAAATGGATAAGCACTACTGGCGTGACATTGTTTGTTGCTGCCAGTGCATTGAAGTCAGCTGTTGATCGTGGGGGGGCTTATGCCAACGAATTGCAGACATTTTCAACGGTCGCCCCACCAAATACCTCGTTAAATCTTCTGAAGACCTATGCGGATAATGGTCTGCCTTCGGCTGCAGAGCTTTCCGCTCGTTTTTCTAGGGTTGCCGATAAGATTGCCCAAGAGGAGAACAGGCCCTCTGATAATGCCGGCATAGTTGAAAAACTATGGGCTGATATGCGAGGAATGGTGTTAGCAAGACCTGTTGGCATTGTTGATGGAAATACACCGGGTGCTGTTGCTGCGCGGATGGAGGTGGCCATTGCTGCAGGTGATTATGCCCGTGCTATCAACGAGTGGAAAACATTGCCACCGCGTGTGCAGTCTGTCTCTGCGGATTTCATGGAAATACTTCAGGCCCGCTATGAGGTGGATAGTTTACTTTCCCGGTTTATATTTAAGGCGCTTTCACCGCATTAACGTGATTAAGAGGGGCAGGAAAATATTTGCATGGTGCGTGTTCTTCTGTATTTTCTGTTGGTTGTCATGATTGGTGCCGGTTTTGCATGGCTTGCCGATTTTCCTGGCGAGCTTGTAATGACTGTCCGCTATACTCATGTCACGGTATCGCTTCTAGCAGCTGTGACAGGTGTGCTAGCGTCTTTTTTTTGTCTTCTAGTCATCTGGTGGCTTCTGAGATATATCATCTTTGGACCGCTGCTGCTGAAGCGCCATGTACAAGCTGGCAGGAGAGATCGTGGATACCAACTGGTTTGTACTGGCCTATTTGCTGCATTCGCCGGTGATGTGGCGACGGCCCGGCATATGGCACGGAAAAGCGGTAAATTGCTGGGGTGTTGTAAGGAACCATTACTGTCATTGCTTGAATCGCAGATAAACCTTCTAGATTTGGATGATAGGGGTGCTGTCAGGTTTTTTGAGAAAATGCGAAAAAATCCGCAAACGCAATTGCTGGCACTCAGGGGTTTGTTTCAGGAAGCAGTCAAAAGTGGTGTGGTAGAAGCCGGCAATCAGTATGCCCAAGAGGCTTTGCAGATAAATCCTTGTTTAAAATGGGCAAATACCGCTATTATACAACAGCTAGCTTCTGAGGGTAAGTGGAGGCAGGCTATTGCCCTATTTGAGAAATATGCCAAATCACAGCCCAGAAGTGTTGCTGCCAGTGAAAAATTTATGCATCTGCGCACGGTGTTAATGACAGGGCAAGCACAAGATCTTGCTCTTCGTCATCCAAAGGAGGTTCGGCAAATTGCCCTCAAAGCGCATAAATTGCAGCCTTCTTTTGTGCCAGCTGCCAATATTGCAGCCGGCATTCTGTTTCATCTTGGGGAAATACGCAAAGGCTCCAGACTTATTGAAGCAATGTGGAAAAAAACACCGCATCCTGATCTTGGGTTTACCTATGTCAATGCCGGCTATCAGTACAGCAGTGCGGTCGATCGCCTAAAACGTGCTCGCCAGCTTGCAAAATTTAATCTTTCAAATCGTGAGTCGCAGATACTGGTTGCCTGGACAGCACTTGAGGCTGGAGAACTAGCGTTTGCGCGTAAGAATGCAATGGAAGCTGCTAAGACACTACCAACCAGAAATACATTTCTACTCCTTGCTGATATTGAATCGGCTCAGACTGGGGATCAGGGAAAAATCCGTAACTGGCTTACCGAAGCTGTACAGGCCGAGCCGGATATGGCATGGATTGCAGATGGGATCAGCTTGGTTGAATGGTCACCTTGTTCGCCAGTAACAGGCTATATAGGCACCTGTGAATGGAAGGCACCTGCAAAGCGTCGTCATTTTGAGTCTTATAGGGGAAAGAGTACTGCAAATGGTGATCAATGCCAGGGCGAGGGCGAATTCCGTTCGCTAATTATTGATCTTGTTGCCAGCACAGCAGAGGATGCGGTACTGCCTTGGAGTAGAAAATCTTCCGCAGAAAGAAATGGCCCTGTTATTTCTTCCAATATCGATGTGGAGACTGCCGCGTGTCGCCGCATTAAAAGGCTTGATCCGGTTACCTGTGTTGTTGATGATCCTGGGGTAAGCGACGATGATGGAGAAGAAGATACTTCAAGCAATAAATTTCGTTTATTTTAATAAATTTATGTTTTTATTTTTAAGATAAAACTTCGGGAAACATGATAGTATTCGGCCACGAAGTTCTTCTGGGCAGATTATAAATAGTCTTAACAATATAATTAAATAATTGTAATCTTTATCTAAAGTCGTTGATACCTGCAGAATTATCGATAGCATGCGCTATTGCAAAGTCCGTTAATGTGGTCATCATCAAGGTTGGGAAATTTTGCAGTTTTGTTTTGGAATTTTCTATTTAGTTTTTGTATTATCTTCTTCCTGGATAGCGGTTCAGTCTGCGCCATTAGATCCATGTTACGAGATGCCTGCCTGCTTGCAGGTGTTATTAGAGGCCCTCGTAGTATGACAATTTTATGCTAATCAAGCGTAGTCGATTGTGTAGGGTTTGTTGAAGGTATCAACCTCTAAATATTTAAAGTATTTGCTCGGCAATACAACCTTTTTGTTTTCAGGCTGAATATTGGCAGCCTCTTAAAGGGCAGTTTGCGGTGTAAAGGTATTCGAGTAAGAATCAGGGAAAAAGCGGGATTGAATTCGAAAAATCCCTCTGATAGAGATCTGTGCCAGATAAGTACCGATTTCTGGCTGATGGGCGTATCATAACAGTTATGCTGGATAAAAACCGGAATCAAAACTAAATCATACATACTATGGATTAAAGCATCTATCAGGATGCGAAGTTCCATATCTTGCGGTTTGGAAGTAGTGGCGGTGGAACATCCACGACAGAAGCGGTATTATAGCGGTGCATTTCATAATCCCGCCAGATGGGTTGCTAGTCTCTGAACAGTTTTTTCTATACCTGGCCATGATCATTTCAAGGACGGCAATTCACAAAATGCTATTCTGTGCTTTGGCTTTGTATTTATTTCTACGATCTACACATTCTCTAGCAGAGAGCTTCTTGTGAAAACTACCAATAGGTAGATGGGACAATAACTTCCAAAAAGCACGGATCTGTCCATGTTTTTTTCAGAAAAAACTCGACAATATTGCTAATCTCGATGCATAATTAGCGATAAGGAATCTTAGGCTGGAACTCCCATCATCAAGCCTTCTTTGTTTGTGCTCATTCATAAGCTAGATTAGATCATTCCAGCGCGAACAAGCATCTATCTTATTATACAGTAAAAATACCCAGTGTGAAAGCTGTGACGATGAAAGACAGAAGCTAGTTTACTTTTTGTATTTTTAGAAGAATGTTAACGGTTTGTCATTTTTGCCTTCACGAATACGTGTTGGTAGTCCCATCCTGTTTAGGAGCGCCAGAAATGGATGGGGAGGCAGTTCCTCAACATTAACCATAGTTTTGACATCCCATTCGCCTTTGGCAATCAGGAGCGCCGCAGCAACTGCCGGTACGCCTGCCGTATAGGAAATACCCTGTGCACCGGTTTCAGCATAGGCTTCTCCATGATCGGCAATATTATAGATAAATACTTCGCGCGGCTTACTATTTTTCCTGCCTTTTATCAAGTCGCCAATACAGGTATTTCCTATATAATCAGGCGCGAGAGAAGCGGGGTTAGGAAGAACGGCTTTGACAACTTTCAATGGTATGACTTCCAGTCCCTCAGCCGTTTTCACAGGTTTTTCAGAAAGAAGACCAAGATTGTTCAAAACCGTGAAGACATTAATGTAACGCTTTCCGAATCCCATCCAGAACCGGATGTTTGGAACATCCAGATTTTGTGATAAGGAATGAATTTCATCATGACCCGTCATATAAGTGGTGCGTGTTCCTACAACCGGCAGATCCCAGTCCTTGCGAATTTCAAACATCTGGTTTGCTGTCCATTGGCGATTCTGCCATGATAGGACTTGGCCTGTAAATTCACGGAAATTAATTTCCGGATCAAAATTGGTGGCGAACCAGCGGCCATGACTGCCAGTATTGACGTCAATTATATCAATCTCATCAATGCAGTCAAAATAATCATCACGCGCAAGAGCTGCATAGGCATTAACTACGCCGGGATCAAAACCGATGCCAAGAACGGCTGTTATGCTGGCTTTCTTGCATTCTTCACGGCGTGGCCATTCGTAATTGCTGTACCATGGCGGAGGTTCGCAGACCTGAAAAGGGTCTTCATGGATCGCCGTATCGATATAGGCAGCTTTTGCCTCAATGCATGCACTGAGCACAGCCATATTCAGAAACGCAGAGCCGACATTAAGGACGATTTGTGCTTTAGTCTTGCGGATAAGCGCAGTAGTTGCCGCAACATTCATTGCGTCGAGTGTATGGGTTTTAAAAACGCCCTTGATCTTAAATGCATTTTTTTCCTTGATGGAGGCGAGAATTGCCTTGCATTTGGCTTCAGTTCTGGAAGCAATATGGAGATCACCGAGAATATCATTATTCTGAGCGCATTTATGAGCGACAACCTGTGCTACGCCTCCGGCACCGATAATCAGAATATTCTTTTTCATTCCCGATTTGTCTCCTTCGCATTGAGTGAAGTTTTTGTTATGATAAACTTGTTATATAATCCATATAATCAAAATTGCGTATAAGGTGATTCGTGCCATCAAGTTCTCTAACAACAATGGCGGGCATTGCGACGCCGTTAAACCAGTTCTTCTTAACCATTGTATAGCCGCCAACATCCTGAATGGAAAGGCGGTCACCGATTTTCAGTTTTTCAGGAAACTGAAATGTGCCGAAGATATCGCCGGCAAGACATGACTTTCCGCAAATCATGATCTCATACGGCCCTTTATTAGGTTTAATCTTTGCACTTTCTTGGTAAATAAGCAGATCAAGCATATGAGCTTTAATGGAGCTGTCAACAACAGCAAGATCCTTACCGTTATTGAATATGTCAAGAACCGTAACCTCAAGTGTCGTGGAATTAGTGATCGCCGCTTCTCCGGGTTCAAGATAGACTGTAACACCATAAGTGTCAGAGAATTTTTTCAATCGATCAGCAAAAACATCGATCGGATAGTTTTCTCCTGTGAAATGAATTCCACCGCCAAGGCTTACCCATTTAACCTTGGAAAAAAATGCGCCGAATTTTTTTTCGATGGCTTCCAACATTTGTTCAAAAAGAGAATAGTCACTATTTTCACAGTTGTTGTGAATCATGAAGCCATTGATATCATCGATAACCTCTTCAATCTTTTCCTGTTCTCGTTCTCCAAGTCGGCTAAAAGGTCGTGCAGGATCGGCAAGCTCAAAGCTTGATGAACTAATTTGTGGATTAAGGCGCAGTCCGCGCTGGATTGAACGGGCGTTTTGGTGAAAACGTTGCAACTGCCCGATAGAATTAAAAATGATTTTATCAGCATAGCTGATGGCCTCATCAATTTCGTGATCAGCCCAGGCAACGGAATAGGCATGGGTTTCCTTACCGAATTTCTCATGCCCCAGCCGAAGCTCAAAAAGCGAGGATGATGTGCTTCCATCCATATAATCACTCATGAAATCAAAAACCGACCATGTGGCAAAACATTTCAGCGCCAGCAATACCTTGGCACCTGAGGACTCACGTAAATAGGCAATTGTCTCCATATTGCGCAAGAGATGGGATTTATCAATCAGATAGTAAGGGGTTGGGATCATTAGATTTTCTCTGTATTGAATTATTTATTTCTGATATATATGGAATTATCTTTGGGTCTAGAAAATGTGTAAATAAAAGAGAAAATGCAACCTTTAATGTATAAAGCTGCCTTTTCCATCATGGATTCGCCCTATTATCTCTTTACATATTCATAATATGTCATGTTTGAAAATAGCTGATTTACTGCAATATTTTATCTTGCCTTGCAGTACAGTATTCTTTGACAGATAAACTGCAGAAGCTTTTTTGGGCAGCAATATCTTCAGATCGTGGATAAGAAGTAGTGGTAGAAATGGATGGGGTTGAAGGGATTCTAAATGGTGATGATATCAAATCACGGTTCTGGCTATCAGCGCCATAGCGGCAAATGCTGGTCTCTGCTTGAGATTTTCGAAGTGGAGAAGAAGAATCCTGTTGAAGACATGGGTGGTGATGCATCGAGAAATACTTTATCCTTTCGCGTCAAGGATAATACATTTCAGTTTTATGATGGATATAGGAAAACTTATCGTTTTTCTATATCTTTTCTGGAGACTGATTCTCCATTAAATGCAGAAGTATGCCACGCCTCAGACCTCCATAAATCTATAGCGTGAGATAGCACGGTAATATCAAATGGTACGTGCGTATCCGTATCCACGCATTCACGGACTACTATGGGCATTCCTGAATTTAGAAAAATCTATTATGCAGCTATCAATGGGGAAAAGAAACAGCCAAAGACAATAAAAAACAGCACGTTGAAATGGCTGATTAAACAATACCAAAAAAGTTCTGATTGGATTGATTTGTCACCAGCTACGCGCCGTTAGCATGAAAAATTATTATTGCCGGCAGGGATGCAATGATGGTAACCACCTGCATAGGTAGGTAACTTTTTGAAGGCTATGAATAGATTATTCAAATGGGCTGTAGATTCTGTAATATTTCGCATAGAATTCACGTTCTCGGTAATTCTTTCAGAAGAAGTTTGCAAGACTACCGGAATAAAAAAATCAGCACATGGTCTAGGCAAGATAAGCGCAACCAGAGCCGCGAACGCCCATGGAACCGTAGCGCAAAAGACGTTATTTAAAAATTACAAAAAAGAATAATCAATGAATTTCTCCCGCACCTGAAAATTAAGTCAATAGAAACAATTGATTCTATCATAAAATGATGAATGGTGCCCAGAAGAGGACTCGAACCTCCACACCCTTGCGGCACAGATACCTGAAACCTGCGCGTCTACCAATTCCGCCATCTGGGCAGCGCGCTCCACCTAAACTGATAAGTGGTTCATGTCAATTGTAATTCATGACAGATAGCAGGAAATTCAAAAAATACCGCTCCACCACTGGCCTTCTTATCATTGATAATAGGGGGTTTATCAGCTTTCCAGAATCTTCTTGCTAGCGATTGTTGAGTCAGCGTTGAGTCGATAAATGATCGGAATGCCGGTTGGTAGCTCCTGCCTGATAATTTCCTCGCTGCTTAGTCCTTCCAGTGCCATGATAAGTGCGCGCAGAGAATTGCCGTGTGCTACTACTAGGACAGTTTCACTCCGCAGCACATGTGGCTGGATGGTGTTTATATAATAGGGCCATACTCGTGCGCCAGTATCCCGCAGGCTTTCACCGCCGGGAGGAGAGATATCGTAGGAGCGCCGCCAGATATAAACCTGCTCCTCTCCCCATTTTTTGCGCGCATCATCCTTGTTTAGACCTGACAGGTCACCATAATCGCGTTCATTCAAAGCCTGATCTCTGATGGTTTCGAAGTTTGAGTGGCCCATTTCATCAAAGATATGCTGGCATGTGGCTTGTGCCCGCTGCAGAGCAGAAGTATAGGCGATATCGAATTTCAACCCCTCGATCTTAAGTTTTTTGCCAGCTGAGATCGCTTCTTTATGACCTTGATCTGTCAGGTCTGGGTCACGCCAGCCAGTAAAAAGATTTTTTAGATTCCATTCACTTTGACCGTGGCGAACAAGAACGAGCGTACGTGTCACTGTTAATCATCTCCTATTAAATATATTTACATCGGTTATTTTCGTATTTTAATCAGCCATATTGAGTACATCCAGCATGGAGTAAAGGCCATGCGGTTTGCTTTTGGCCCAGAAAGCGGCCTTGATGGCACCATATGCAAAAATTGATCTGTTCTCGGCAATATGAGAAAGAATGATGCGCTCATCTTTTCCAGCAAAGATGACAGAATGTTCGCCTACAACTGTCCCGCCACGCAAAGAGGCAAAGCCGATTGGACCTTTTTCTCGTGGACCGATATGCCCATCACGACTGTAGATACTTTTTTTCGCAAGGTCAGTTTTAAGGCCCTTTGCTACCGCGCCTCCGAGCAGTAGTGCTGTGCCTGAGGGGGTATCTACCTTACGACGGTGATGCATTTCAAGGATTTCAATATCAAAATCTTCGGGACCGAGAGTCTGGGCCGCATTTTTGGCCAATCCAGCAAGCAGGTTGACGCCAAGACTCATGTTACCGGATTTGACAATTGTTGCCTGATGTGCCGCCGCCGCTATTTTTTCTTCATCCGCTTGGGAAAAACCGGTTGTGCCAATGATATGGACAATATGTACCCGTGCCGCATGATTGGCATAAGCAACACTGGCCTCTGGCCTTGTAAAATCCAGAATGCCGTCAATTCTGGCAAAAGCAGAGGGGATGTCCTCTGTGACCTTGATGCCAAGCGATTCAATACCAGCTAATGCACCGGCATCTTTTCCTAGCCATTCAGACCCTTTACGATCAATGGCTGCGGCAAGCTTAACGCCATCTGTTTGTGCAACTGCGCGGATAAGTTCTCGCCCCATGCGCCCGCTGGCGCCAACAACTGCAAGACGCATGATATTTCTCTCCTGTATGTCTATATATCATATTATCAATAACTGATTGATGGACAAAATATTTTTAAGCAGCAACTGTATTTTTTTTATAAAAATTTTTCTTTTTCTGAATTAAAATCTGCTTATAAAATAATAGAAAAGGAAAAGGGAGGAAATGAAATTGGACATTGATACAAGATCGAAAAAGAGAACGATTGCTGTTGTTGGTTTTTTGGGTGCTATTGCAGGCCTGTTGTTCGGACTTGATACGGGGGTTATTTCTGGGGCGCTCCAATTTATCGCTGAAGAATTTAGATTGTCGGATAGGATGCAGGAACATGTTATGGGAGCCCTGATGCTAGGAGCAGCAGTCGGGGCGATTTTTGCCGGCGGACTTTCTTATTATATAGGGCGTAAATACAGCCTTCTGGTTGGAGCGGTCCTTTTTGTTATTGGTTCGTTTCTGTGTGCGTTTACACCTAATGTGGAAATTCTTATTGCGGCGCGCGTTCTGCTTGGTGTTGCGGTTGGTATCGCTTCCTATGCTGCGCCTCTTTATCTTTCAGAAATTGCGCCGGAAAAAATCCGAGGCAGCATGATTTCACTTTACCAGCTTCTGATTACAGTCGGCCTGTTGGCGGCTTTTGTTTCCGATACATTGTTAAGCTATTATGAAGCATGGCGATGGATGTTGGGGATTGTCGTGATTCCTGCTGTATTCTTGTTTATAGGCGTAGCAACGCTCCCACGCAGTCCCCGCTGGCTTGTATCCAAGGGACGTGGGCAGGAGGCGGAGCAGGTACTTGGAGAAATCCGCCTGACACAGCAGGAAGTCATAACCGAACTGCAAGAAATCAAGCAGAGTCTACAGGTCAAACAAAGCGGCTGGTCTCTTTTCAGGGAGAACAGCAATTTTCGCCGTTCTGTTGGTCTTGGTGTTCTGTTGCAGATTATGCAGCAGTGCACCGGTATCAATATTGTTTTGTATTATGCGCCCAGAATCATGGGAATGGCGGGATTTTCAACCACGGCAGAACAGATGTGGGGTTCAGTAGTAGTGGGTCTGGTTAATGTATTGGCAACTTTCATTGCCATTGGTGTCGTGGATCGTTGGGGAAGGCGCCCGACATTGCTGCTTGGTTTTTCTGTTATGGCATTTTCCATGGGTTTATTGGGGCTAATGCTATATCTTGATTTGGATGGGATTTGGGCAAGTTATTTTTCAGTTATAATGCTCCTGGTGTTCATTGCCGGATTTGCCATGAGTGCAGGGCCTCTAATCTGGGTTCTGTGTTCAGAAATCCAGCCGCTTAAAGGCCGGGATTTTGGTATTACCATTTCAACAGCGACCAATTGGCTGTCCAATATGATTCTTGCCGCAACATTCCTGTCGCTACTTAATGCACTGGGGGCAGCTAATACATTTTGGCTGTATGGTGTACTCAATGCCCTGTTTATTGCTGTAACCTGGTGGTTTGTACCGGAAACAAAAGAGATTTCGCTGGAAAGGATCGAAGCCAATCTGATGCATGGGAGAAAGCTGCGTGATATCGGTCAGTTGCGTCAAGGAAAATGAGGGCAATAATGAGTGTTTCGTATAATGAGATAACGCAGCTTCAGGCTGTCTGCTTATAAAATAATAGAAAAGGAAAAGGGAGGAAATGAAATTGGACATTGATACAAGATCGAAAAAGAGAACGATTGCTGTTGTTGGTTTTTTGGGTGCTATTGCAGGCCTGTTGTTCGGACTTGATACGGGGGTTATTTCTGGGGCGCTCCAATTTATCGCTGAAGAATTTAGATTGTCGGATAGGATGCAGGAACATGTTATGGGAGCCCTGATGCTAGGAGCAGCAGTCGGGGCGATTTTTGCCGGCGGACTTTCTTATTATATAGGGCGTAAATACAGCCTTCTGGTTGGAGCGGTCCTTTTTGTTATTGGTTCGTTTCTGTGTGCGTTTACACCTAATGTGGAAATTCTTATTGCGGCGCGCGTTCTGCTTGGTGTTGCGGTTGGTATCGCTTCCTATGCTGCGCCTCTTTATCTTTCAGAAATTGCGCCGGAAAAAATCCGAGGCAGCATGATTTCACTTTACCAGCTTCTGATTACAGTCGGCCTGTTGGCGGCTTTTGTTTCCGATACATTGTTAAGCTATTATGAAGCATGGCGATGGATGTTGGGGATTGTCGTGATTCCTGCTGTATTCTTGTTTATAGGCGTAGCAACGCTCCCACGCAGTCCCCGCTGGCTTGTATCCAAGGGACGTGGGCAGGAGGCGGAGCAGGTACTTGGAGAAATCCGCCTGACACAGCAGGAAGTCATAACCGAACTGCAAGAAATCAAGCAGAGTCTACAGGTCAAACAAAGCGGCTGGTCTCTTTTCAGGGAGAACAGCAATTTTCGCCGTTCTGTTGGTCTTGGTGTTCTGTTGCAGATTATGCAGCAGTGCACCGGTATCAATATTGTTTTGTATTATGCGCCCAGAATCATGGGAATGGCGGGATTTTCAACCACGGCAGAACAGATGTGGGGTTCAGTAGTAGTGGGTCTGGTTAATGTATTGGCAACTTTCATTGCCATTGGTGTCGTGGATCGTTGGGGAAGGCGCCCGACATTGCTGCTTGGTTTTTCTGTTATGGCATTTTCCATGGGTTTATTGGGGCTAATGCTATATCTTGATTTGGATGGGATTTGGGCAAGTTATTTTTCAGTTATAATGCTCCTGGTGTTCATTGCCGGATTTGCCATGAGTGCAGGGCCTCTAATCTGGGTTCTGTGTTCAGAAATCCAGCCGCTTAAAGGCCGGGATTTTGGTATTACCATTTCAACAGCGACCAATTGGCTGTCCAATATGATTCTTGCCGCAACATTCCTGTCGCTACTTAATGCACTGGGGGCAGCTAATACATTTTGGCTGTATGGTGTACTCAATGCCCTGTTTATTGCTGTAACCTGGTGGTTTGTACCGGAAACAAAAGAGATTTCGCTGGAAAGGATCGAAGCCAATCTGATGCATGGGAGAAAGCTGCGTGATATCGGTCAGTTGCGTCAAGGAAAATGAGGGCAATAATGAGTGTTTCGTATAATGAGATAACGCAGCTTCAGGCTGTCTGCTTATAAAATAATAGAAAAGGAAAATTGGCCTTGCGCCCAGTTAATTGATGATGCAGGGCCGATTTTCTCATCTCCTCTATTCTTTTTTCCACAGTCGGTCCTGGTAATCCAGCAGGAAATGCTCTTCGTTGCGGATAAAAGCAGCCATACCTTCCAAAGGAGCACGCGGATGGGTCATAACGTAGATTGGTATGGTTTCTAAAAGCTTTTTGTGCGGTGCCTTATCTTCAAACTGTGCTCTGAATGAATCTTCGTGAATCAAAGCCATGATTTTAGGAATGATACCGCCACCAATATAAACTCCACCATGTGCTTTAAAAATCAAGGCAAAATCACCAGCAAAACGGGCAAGATAACTTAGAAAAAGATTAACGGCTTCACTAGCTTGGAGTTGGTCTTCATGGTGTGCGGCGCCGGTAATAGCATCGGCTTTATCAAATTCTGCCTTTATGCCATCGACATTACAGATTGCCCGGTAAATACCAGAAAGTCCACGTCCGCTAAGAATCTCTTCGGCGCTAACACGTCCTTCATTGTGAAGAAAATGCGGGAAAAGTTGCATGTCACGTTTAGTACGTGGGGCAAAATCTATATGCCCCCCTTCGCCCGCTACTGGCATATACCGTTTATTGGCACAGGCAAGACCAGCGACACCAAGACCTGTTCCGGGTCCTAGGACAACACGGGCACCATAGCTGCTTATTCCTTTGTTGCCAATTTTCCAGAGATACTTTTCATCTAGGGCCGTAGTTGCCATAGCTTGAGCTTCAAAATCATTGATCACAAGGACGCTTTTAAAGCCAAAACGCTTGATAAGAGACTGTGCATTGATGAACCAGTGTGAATTGGTGAGGGGGATAATCTTTCCCTCTACCGGTGCGGCAACCGCTAAGATAAGACTGTATGGTTTTTTTTTGGCAAGAGGCAAGATACTTTGTTCAATAGCCTCGTCAATATTTTCAAAGTCAGATACTTTATCTGTCGGAAAAATCTGTTCATCATCTTCATCCGGGCTGATCATCGAAAAGCGTGCATTGGTACCGCCAATATCACCGATGAGAAACGGACCGGGTAGTTTGGGAAAAAAAAGACTCATAATTTAGCTCACGATATTATTTATGGAGTCATTTTACTGATAAGTCTCATGTAGACGTATAGTACATTAGACATCATCATAACTTTAAAAGAAATTTTCGGTTGTTGTTTTTTGAGAAAATACGACTCATCTGTAAACCACCAGTCAAGCGAGGAATCACGCCCACTCCTTTTGATAGCTATCGGCTGCGACCAGAAAGTGGGGGATCCGCTCTGGCATTTGAAGTGTAGATAAAAATGCAAATTATACCTCCAGAAAGGACGCATTTTGCGAAGCCATAACTGGTTACCAGCAGCTATTATATCACAAAGATACTTTTTGATGCCGGTGATCTGCGATTCCTGAGTGGCAAATTTCAATATTTCCATTGGGGCACGCTCCATTTTGCCGGGTCGATAAAAATTTTGGCTTTCAGCATAAAAACACAAAACATGCTTTCCTTTTTGTGCCATAATCAAATCTGTTCAGGTATTCATGAAAACAAAATATCAACATTTAGCCCGATCTGATGGGAGGTATCTCTTTTAGGTATCGGATCCCCACGTTTCCGTGATATATCATCGGCAAGTGACCCCAAGCAGCCCTTTTTTGCTCCTTGCTGTGGTAGGTTTTCAATAAAACTGATCAGTGCTGGATACTTCTTGCGTTTGCAGCCAAAGCGCATGATCTGCCAGTCGAGATCATCCAACAGAACAACCTGCGCGTCGATAAGGCATCTTTTGGAATAAAAATCGATTGATTTAGGAATACACTTTGTTCGCGTTTTCTGTTTACTAAAGAGTTGTTTTTCCGGTTTATCGGCCGTATTCATTTTTTTACTTGCCAGAAAAGCCAAGTGTATTGCAATCAGGGATGATTTTATGGGGTAGGTCAGTTGAGTCTTTGTCATTATAATTTCTGCCTGTTCATTCTACCAATCTTGTGCTTGCCAGATTGCCGTTAATGCTTGGCGATAGTCAGGGTAATTAAGATGATAACCGGTTTTAATAAGTAGCTCATTGGAAACCCTTTTATTATCAGCATAAAAAGAACGAGCCATGGGGGAAATATCGGCCTTTTCAAAAGGAATTTCTGGAGGTGCTTGCACTCCTATCAGTCGGGCTGCAAATGTAACAACATCCTGTGGGGATGCCGGTTCGTTATCACAGATATTGAAGATGCCGCAGTGCTTGTTATCAGCTAAATGTTTTATCGCGCCGGCAATATCCACTACATGGATACGGTTGAATACCTGTCCCGGCTTGATAATGCGGTGAGCTTTGCTTTGCTGCAATTTGACAAAAGCATTGCGATCTGGGCCATAAATACCGGCAAGTCGCAGAATAGCCAGCGGAATATTATGTTGCCGGGCAAAACGCTGCCAAGCTTTTTCAGCCTCTATGCGTTTTCTATTTCGAGGTAGGGTTGTCTGGCAGGGAGCTGCTTCATTGATCCATCGACCATCATGGTTTCCGTAAACACCAACGGTTGACAGATATCCGATCCATTGAAGAGCGGGTACTCTGTTCCGCAGATCAGACAGTGCTAACACTATATCCTCTTTGGCAGTTGGTGGAATACTGATGATAAGATGTGTGGTTTTTTCCAATGCGGAGGTGAGAGAAGTATTGAGGTTTACGCCATCAAACAGAAGAGGGATGACGTTGGCTGCTTTCAACGTGCCGAAATGTGTTGGATCTCTTGTTGTGCCATATACTGGCGCTGACTGAGTCAGGGCAAAAGCCCTTCCACTATAACCGGCGCCGAAGATAAAAAATGTCATATATCAGCCTTCCATTCTCTTTTGATATTATCATTAATTTCTTGTGAAGCAAGCTGTTGACGCAGGATTGCAAACTCTTGGGTTGGTAAAAGTTGTGCTAGGGCCCATATTGCCATGCCGCGCACCAGTGATGAAGGATCTGAGAGATGGGGTTTTATATGGGGTGATAGCGTTTTATCATCACTGTTGCCTGCAGCAACCAAGACGTTGCGGATAAATCGGTCGCGGCCGATACGCTTGACAGGTGAGCTAGAAAACAGTTGTCGAAAGGCGGTCTCATCTAGTTGCAGTAGCATGGAGAGAATGGGTACCTTGAGTTCTTCTCGGGCCTGAAATTTGATTTCACGCGCAAGGCTAGCAAATTTGTTCCATGGGCAGACAGCCAGGCAATCATCGCAGCCATAGATACGATTGCCGATCTTTTTGCGAAAGACTAGTGGAATCTGTTCCTTCAGCTCAATTGTCAGATAAGAAATGCAACGTCTTGCATCCAGTTGATATGGTGCAGGAAAGGCGTTTGTCGGGCAACTGTCAAGGCAAGCTCGGCAGGAGCCGCAATGGTTCCTTTCATTTCATCAAAGGGAAGTTCTACTGTCGTGAAAATAGAGCCAAGAAATAACTATGCTCCAAAAGAGCGGTTAAAAAGGTTGGTATGCTTGCCCTGCCAGCCTAGGCCTGCGGCGGCGGCCAGCGGTTTTTCCATCACAGGAGCTTGTATCAACAAAGACTTTGACAGGATTGCCTGTACGGGCAGAGAAACGCGAAGCTATCTGTTTTAGTCGCCCCTTGATAAGATCATGATAATCACGATGGCGGGCATAAACCGATATAGTACCTTGACTAGGCAGGGTCTGCAGTGTGCATGGATCACTGTCGGGGCCGTAATTCATGGCTAGCATGATAATAGAGCGAGCTTCAGGCCATAGAATATCAGGTCTTGACCGGCGTTCAACGGTATCTTCTATCCAATTCATTGTGCCATGATAGCCGGCGCGGAGAGCCTGCTTTAGTCTTTGTCCTGCATCACGGATGGCATCCGGTCAGGTGATACCGATTAAATCAAAACCTTGGGCGTGTGCTTCTTCGGACAGAAGTGCTTTCAATTTTTTTTGTGACTGCTCAAAAGTCAAGGTCTGCATAATGGGCGATTGGCCCTATTGCGAGGATACGGTCAGCCAGAATCGGGCGGAATGAAGGGCGGGATTTCAGGCGAGCATACCAGTCATGTGCCATGGGATAGGTAGCCCACTCCACCTCTCCCATATAATCGAGGACGGAAACTGTGGCACTTGCTGCGAAATCTGCATAGGAAAGCGAAGAACCGCCAAGCCAATCACGGGTTGCAGCAAGCCAGTTCAGGTATTGCATATGCGGTCGGATATTAGCCCGCGCCGTGCGCAGGATGGTCGAATCCGGAGCGCCTCCGCCCTGTGTTTTTGGCATTTCCTGTTTGTAAATGCGTTCCCGAACCAGATGGCGGGTAATTTCATTTTCTAACTTGATCAGAAACCATTCGCAAAGCCGCCTTGTCTCAGCCCTGCCAAGCGGGTTCTGTGGGAAAAGATAGTTTTGTGTCTTGTATATGCCATGGGTTTCATCAAGATATTCGCAGATAACCGATGCACCGCAGATTGGTGTTTTTCCCTCCTCAAGTAGAACAGGAACTGTACCAGCAAGATTGATCGAGCGAAATTTATGACGCCGCTGCCATTCATATTCTACAATCAGTTTGGTTTCTACCCCATATTCACTGAGAATTAGACGTATATAGCGTGATGCAGAAGACATGGGATGGTGAAAAAGCGTTGGCATGGGCAGAATTTCTGAAGTCGTTATGAGACGCTGAGGTTGTTACCTAAGGTCATATAAATACGATGAACGTAATGAACAAGAATATTGGAGTGTTTCAACTGGAATATGGAACCGTATTCTCTGTTTTCCTGTAAATAGGAAATGTTCCATTGTAATATGTTTTCTGCATAAAATGATAGAATAGTTTACTTTAATATGATTCTTTCAATTTAATGTCTTAATAAAGGAGCATGGGCTTTACGGACAAGAGACTGATATTGATAAAGGCAGTTTATTCCATGATATGCCTAAGCGAATATAAATTTTAAGCTTAGAGTTTTTATACGATTTAAATGTTTATTGGAGAAACTTGTCTGCCGCATATTACCGCAGCGTTTTATTTTCATATTCTGATCGTCCTTCTTGCAGTTGTCATGGGTGTTCTGCTGCATGGCTTTCTAAGCCCTTCATCTCACCTGCAATTCGCTGGTGAAATAGATACTGTTTTGGACTGATAGACTTAACACTAAGGTGCGCTATCATAATGTAAGATGCTATCCTTAGCTTTGCCAGTGTCTGGCCATGATCCCGAGTGTATCCTATTTGGGTGCTACAATTGTTGGCACATCACTGATAGGGAGAATAAATATTCCGCGAAGGAGCCTTTACTTTCTACAGCATTTCTGTGATCTATTGTTCCATTCTAAATTTCGGCAATCTCTGTTTTATAACGATCAGGTACTGCTGCTTTTCGCATTGTGATTAGGCTGCGGCGATATCGGAATATAAAGATCTCCATTATCGCGGTATTTCTCTGCCATGGCTTTCATTCCTTCTTCATGGATCTTTTCTGTTTTTGCTTTCTCACGTATTTCATGAGAAATTTGCATTGAGCAAAATTTCGGTCCACACATGGAACAGAAATGCGCTAGTTTGTGCGCTTCCTTTGGCATGGTTTTATCATGGAAGGCACAAGCCGTATCCGGGTCAAGCGATAGGTTGAACTGATCTTGCCAGCGGAAATCGAATCGGGCGCGAGAAAGGGCATCATCCCGCTCCTGTGCGCCTGGGATACCTTTAGCAAGATCTGCTGCATGAGCAGCGATCTTGTAGGTAATTACACCGGTTTTAACATCATTACGGTCGGGCAGGCCGAGATGCTCTTTTGGTGTAACATAACACAGCATGGCCGTGCCATACCAACCGATCATGGCCGCTCCGATGGCCGATGTGATATGGTCGTATCCCGGTGCAATATCGGTGGTCAGAGGGCCAAGGGTGTAGAAAGGGGCTTCACCACAATGTTCCAATTGTCGGTCCATATTTTCTTTGATCTTGTGCATGGGAATGTGTCCTGGCCCTTCTATCATTACCTGACAGCCCTTTGTCCAAGCGATCTTCGTTAGTTCACCCAATGTTTCCAATTCGGCGAATTGCGCCTTATCATTAGCATCAGTAATGGAACCAGGGCGTAAGCCGTCCCCAAGAGAGAATGAAACATCATACATGCGAGCAATGTCGCATATCTCATCAAAATGCTCATAAAGGAAATTTTCGCAGTGGTGATGTAAACACCATTTGGCCATGATCGAACCACCGCGTGAGACAATGCCAGTAATGCGATCTATAGTCAACGGAATATGGGCAAGCCTGATACCGGCATGGATCGTAAAATAATCTACGCCTTGTTCCGCTTGCTCGATCAATGTGTCCCGGAACACTTTCCATGTCAGATTTTCAGCAACACCGTTGACTTTTTCTAGAGCTTGGTAAATCGGTACAGTACCGATCGGCACTGGAGAATTGCGGATAATCCACTCCCGGGTATTGTGGATATTACGCCCAGTTGATAGGTCCATTACCGTATCGGCACCCCAGCGGATAGCCCAAATCATCTTTTCCACTTCTTCTGCCATAGAAGAGGTGATGGCTGAATTGCCGATATTGGCGTTAATCTTAACCAGAAAGTTGCGCCCGATGATCATGGGCTCAACTTCTGCATGATTAATATTGGCAGGGATGATTGCCCGGCCCTGGGCAATTTCATCACGGACAAATTCCGGTGTAACATAGTCAGGTATGGAAGTATCAAAATATTCATTTGTGTGTTTTTGTGCAGTTCTGATTTTTTCTCGGCCAATATTTTCGCGGATGGCGACAAATTCCATCTCTGGCGTGATGATTCCTGCCCGGGCATAGGCAATTTGTGTTACAATTTTGTTTTTACTAGCGCGTAAAATTTTGTGCGGTACAGGAAATGCAGAGGTCTGATAGGCACCATTGGTGGAATCGTTATCTTCGTCTGTTGGCCTGATATGTTGACCCTGACAGGTTTCAACATCCCCATTGGACAGAAGCCAGTTTTCACGGACGCGCGATAACCCTTTATCAATTGCTGTTATGGCTGTAGAATCGGTATAAGGGCCGGAAGAATCATAAACAGTCACGGCATTTTCTGCAGTTGACGGGTGCAGGGTAATGACGCGCATAGGCACCCTGATTTCAGGGAAAATTTTTCCTTTCTGGTAGATTTTGCATGAAGAAGGCAGCGGCCCTGTCGTAACCTTAGGGGCATCCTGTGGCATGGTATAATATCTCCTTATCCATGGCGTAAGAAAACCAAGTTGCGATTGGTATGAAGGGGAAACCAGAACCTGAAAAAACTATTTTTTCAGCAATAAAGTCAGCATCTCTCCACCAAATATGAACTGGATCAGGTTCAATGGGCCACTGCGCATCAAGCAGTGTCAGGACACCTCGAACCTCTTTACAACACAATATTCCTACTGTTTCCTATGTCAAGAAAACTCTTGCATACTTAATGACAGTAATTAACCGGTAAGTTGAAGTCTGATTTGTTCAAAACACAAGCAAAGCATTATCTTTAAAATTTATGGAAAGAACGCTTTAATCTATTAATATTTTTTACTTTCATAGGTTTAGTTATGAAAGTGAAAAACATTAAACATCCAGATTAGCAACAGTCAAGGCGTTGGCTTGGATGAATTCACGTCGCGGCTCGACATTGTCTCCCATCAGTTTGGAAAATAGGGAGTCAGCATCCATGGCATCCGATATTTTGACTTGGAGTAGTGAACGCGCATCGGGATCAAGGGTTGTTTTCCAAAGCTGGTCAGCATTCATTTCACCAAGGCCTTTGTAACGCTGCAGAGTCAGTCCCTTGCGGCCTTGGGCAAAAACACTTTCCAGCAATGCTAAGGGGCCAGTCACTATCTCTGCTCTGTCCTTACGGTGCAGTGTGGCTGGTATTGCGTAGATATCATTTAGGTGTGGAGCAAAACGGTTGATCTGACGGGCATCGGCTGAGCTGATCAGAGCCATGTCAATGAATGCAATATCTTTGACACCGCGCAGAGTGCGTTCAAAACGCAAACCGCCGTCATCCATCACATGACCGGTCCAACCACGTTCTATATCTTCAGAAATGATATTGAGTCGTGCGGCAACCTTATTCGCCATTTGTTGGGCACTTTCCTTATTTGCGACAGTTTGGGGGGCAAGTGCGCCGGCGATGGCAGCTTGTTCAACAATCGCACGGTTGTAGCGGGTGTGAAGCCCGTTGAGTAATTGGCGTAGTAGGCATGCCTTCTTTTCTACAAGTTGGCGTAGATCTTCACCGGCCCAAACCTCTCCGTTGGCAAGTTCCAGAACGGTTTCATCAAGGCCAGTTTCAATTAGAAATTTTTCAAATGCCGCTTCATTCTTGATGTATTGCGATGATTTTCCCCATGAAACCTTATAAAGTGGCGGTTGTGCAATATATAGATGCCCGCGCTCTATCAGTTCTGGCATCTGCCGGAAAAAGAAGGTGAGTAGAAGTGTGCGGATATGTGCACCGTCCACATCGGCATCGGTCATGATAATGATCTTATGATAACGTAGTTTGTCAGGTGTAAATTCGTCCTTGCCGATAGAGGTGCCAAGCGCAGTGATGAGTGTACCTATCATATCGGAGGAAAGCATGCGTTCAAAACGTGCTCGCTCGACATTGAGAATTTTGCCGCGTAGGGGTAGAATTGCTTGATTCTTGCGTGAACGCCCGCTTTTGGCCGAGCCGCCGGCAGAATCACCCTCGACAATAAAAAGTTCAGATTTGATTGGGTCGCGCTCTTGGCAATCCGCCAGCTTGCCGGGCAGGGAAGAAATATCAAGAGCGCCCTTGCGTCGGGTTAGGTTACGGGCCTTGCGGGCTGCTTCACGGGCTGCCGCGGCTTCTACTACCTTGGCGACAAGAATTTTCCCTTCCGCAGGATGTTCTTCAAGCCAAGTTGAAAGTGCTTCATTGACAAGGCTTTCAACAACGGAACGCACTTCCGAGGAAACAAGCTTGTCCTTGGTTTGGGATGAAAATTTTGGATCAGGCACCTTGACAGACAAAATCGCTGTCAGACCTTCACGGCAGTCATCACCGATCAGCTGTACTTTTTCCTTTTTGGCAATGCCCGATGTTTCAGCGTAACCGCTGATTTGACGGGTTAGGGCACCGCGAAATCCGGCAAGATGGGTACCACCATCGCGCTGGGGAATGTTATTGGTGAAACACAGGACTTTTTCGTGGTAGGAATCATTCCACCACATAGCAATTTCCACTGTGATGTTTTCTTTTTCGCCGCGGATATAAATCGGCTGCTCGATTAGCGATGTTTTGGAATTGTCGATATATCTGACAAACGCAATCAAGCCTCCATCATAATACAGTGTTTCTTCACGCAAGTCTACGTGGCGGTGGTCGGTCAACCTGATGCGGACTCCGGAATTCAGAAAAGCAAGCTCGCGCAGTCGTTTTTCAAGTGTGTCGAAATCAAAATCCACCATGCTGAATGTTTCAGGAGTTGGAAGGAATGTAACTTCCGTGCCGGTCTCGCCACATGCATCACCGATGACAGTCAGCGGCGCATTGGCGACGCCGCGGATAAATGTCATTTCATGCAGATTACCACCACGCCGGATACATAGCTTGAGCCAAGCTGACAGCGCATTGACGACCGATACGCCAACGCCGTGCAGTCCGCCTGAAATTTTGTAGGAGTTTTGATCAAACTTGCCGCCTGCATGCAACTGGGTCATAATAACCTCAGCAGCTGATATTCCTTCTGTGGGGTGGATATTTGTCGGTATGCCGCGGCCATTGTCCGTAACAGTGCAGGAGCCATCGGGATTAAGTGTGACGGTTATAAGGTTTGCATAACCAGCCAGCACCTCGTCGATAGCGTTGTCCACTACTTCATAGACCATGTGATGCAAGCCCGAACCATCGTCCGTATCGCCAATATACATGCTAGGACGTTTACGAACTGCATCCAATCCTTTCAATATCTTGATTGATTCCGCATCGTATTCGCCGCTGTTTTTTAGCTTAGTTGTATCAACCATACAATTGGTCCGTTTTTCATTAAAGTTAAGGTGGAAAATATTCTCGAATCACTACGCTAAAGAAATCTCCTCACCACATAGGCTAACTGGCCTGAAATTCCAAATACTTCCTATGATCTAACTTAAGGATAACATCTATTGGATCAGATGCACAGTTTCTATGTCATTCATGCTTTTCCGCGAAAATGGTATTGCTAGATTTATTTGTGCAGAAACGTTTTCTGTTCTTGGGTGTGCTCTTGCAAATATATAGATATAAATTGTGCTCGCCAAGAGCTGGAAAATCATTGCAGCAACAGCAGCTGATATTGAATAGCCCAGTACACTTCGGTAAAGTTTAGCGGCTGCGTGATTTAACATGCAACAATCGGTTTTTCTGCAATTCCGGCTCCGCTTAAGGTTGGTTGCTTAGTTGTCGAGTTCTCCTTTGGAATTGAATATTTTTGCAGCTTATACAAAAACCGCAATTGTTCTCTCAAAATAGATCCAGTACTTATCTGTGTAGGCTCGGGGAATTATGGGCTAGTCCAAATATAATGTACTACATGATAGTTCATAATCCTGAGAATTTTTCGAAGGTTTCCGTCATGGCTTTCGGTTAGCGGCCTGTTCAGATACAGGCACTCTAATATTACCCTTCACGCAAAGCATAATTTCTCAATATTTTTGCATAGGGATATGCCAGCGACACAGAATTTTTAAGGAACATCGGCAAGTTCAATACTAGCCGCTACGCACTAAGGAGCTGTGTCGTTTTGTGTCTTGAGAGCCAAGGCAAGGTCACTATCCTCAATTTTTCCTTAAGCTGGGCGTGGACTTCTCCATTAATAATTATGGCAATAGCTTGTTCTTTTCCCGAATTTATATTTTCAGATATTTATGGGATGCACATTTTTGGCAATTAATTAAAAGTATTTTTCCAAATTTATAACCGAGTTATCTTCATGGAGAAAAATCCTTCAATTATTTTGCTTACAGGTGCCGGTATTTCTGCTGAATCGGGCCTTGCAACATTCCGCGATAGTAGCGGCACTTGGGAAAAGCAGCGTATTGAAGATGTTGCTACGCCACAGGCCTTTCGCAAAAATCCTGCTCTTGTGCTGGAATTCTATAATAGACGGCGCCGTGATGCGGCGGTTGCACAGCCTAATGCAGCTCATGAGGCACTGGTCCAGCTTGAGAAAGGATGGCCGGGGGATTTCTTCTCGTTACACAGAATATTGATGCTTTGCATGAAGCAGCAGGTTCGCAGAAAATATTGCATATGCATGGGATACTTCATTACGCCCTGTGTATGAATTGCGGGAACCGTAGTCCGTGGCAGGGGGATATGGAACGGTTTTCATTTGTCCGCAATGCGGAGCTAAAGGCGGTCTTCGGCCTGATATTGTCTGGTTTGGTGAAATGCCTTATTATATGGATGTTATTGAAAAGGCTTTGCATCAGTTAGCACATCTGGCCAAGTTTATCCTGCTGCTGGTTTTGTTTTTCTCGCACAGCGCAATGGTGCTAGAACTTTTGAAATCAATCTTGTTTGTAGTTCGGATGATAGGACTTTTTTTGATGAGACCCTTTCAGGGCCGGCAACCGTGACGGTCTCTGTTTTTGTTAAGCGCATGCTGGCTGAATATGGCGTATAATACATTAAGGAAAAAGCTTGGACTTGGTTTCTGCCTTAAATTATTGCTTAAAGTAAAGCGCTCAACTATGGATTGAAGTACACATGATTTTGCCAGAAAGCTATAAAATCCAAACGACTGACTTGACAGGGGTTGCAGTGGAATCGGTGGCGTCCTGTCTTCTTAAGAATTGAGGTTTCAAAGGGATTAGCTCTATTCTGTGCGTTTCCTGTAAAAAAAATCCTTAAGTAGGTTTGTCGCTTCGCTTTCTGCTATAGCTGAGTAGATCTCAGGCCTGTGATGGCAGGTCGGCTGATTGAAGAAACGCGGCCCATGTTCAACCGCTCCACCTTTCGGGTCTAATGCTCCGTAATAGAGCCGACGGATCCTAGCAAAAGAAATTGCAGCAGCGCACATGGCACAGGGTTCAAGTGTCACGTACAGGTCGCAATCAGCAAGGCGTTCTGATTGTAGGGCTGAACAGGTCATGCGGATAGACCGGATTTCGGCATGTCCTGTCGGGTCTGAAACTGAATGGGTCAGATTATGGGCGGCAGCGATAATGTGGCCATTATGCACAATGACAGCGCCAACGGGTACTTCATCAAGAGCAAGAGCCTTGTGTGCTTCAGAAAGGGCGGTTTTCATTGGTGTGAGGTTTGTTTTGTCTGCTGGTTGCATATTTTCCTCGCGCCTACCATTTTCATTTGATAAATCTTTTAATCTCTATAGCGCCATCAAGAGGTAAAAACCAGATGAGTCGTGAACGACAAGAAAAAACGAAACGGCGACGAACAGACAGCAGTGATAGAACTGCGCTGGAATGCAGACGACAAAACGCGTCCGGTGTTGCTAAAGGTACAAAGCCCATCCCTTTCTCACAGGCTGCTGTGAGGGAAGGCGAGCGTGTTGCCAAAAGGTTGGCCCGTGCTGGCATTGCTTCACGGCGTGAGGCGGAAACCATGATTATCGCGGGCCGGATTGTTGTCAACGGCCGTGTGTTGACAACGCCGGTCATTAATGTCAGGAAGACAGATGTTATCACTGTTGATGGAAAGCTCCTGCCGCAGGCTGAGCGCACGAGGCTTTGGCTTTATCATAAGCCAGTGGGGGTAGTGACTACAACGCGTGATCCCGAGGGGCGACCCACAGTTTTTGACAATTTACCTGATGATATGCCCCGTGTGCTTTCGGTTGGACGTCTTGATATCAATACCGAGGGTCTTTTGCTACTGAGCAATGACGGCGGCCTTTCACGGATTCTTGAACTGCCTTCAACGGGATGGACAAGGCACTACCGTGTAAGAGCCCATGGTAGAATCACTCAAGCGAAGCTTGATACACTAAAAAACGGCATTTCGGTAAACGGTATTTTTTATGGCGCGGTCCAAGCATGGATTGAACGGAAGCAGGGTAGCAATATATGGCTTTCCGTTGTCTTAAGAGAGGGAAAAAATCGTGAAATCAAAAATATTCTCGGTGTATTGGGTCTGACAGTTACACGGTTGATTCGTATTTCATTCGGGCCATTTCAATTGGGTAATTTGCCTGAGGGAATAGTACGTGAGATCCGCGGACGGACACTGCGTGACCAGCTTGGCGAGAGATTGATTGCCGAGGCAAATACCGATTTTGATGCACCGGTTTTAAATACACGTACCGCCACATCTCCCCGCGAGAAGAGACAATTTGTGACATCGCCGCAACATGACTGGATCTCATCCGGCAGTCGCTTGTACAGACAGCCGGTGCTAGATCGTGATGCGGGTGAAAGGCGGCAGGGCTATCGCAATCGTACTGCCAATGTCTGGATGGCTCTTGGCGCGCGGCCAGTAGGCAAACAGCCTCGCATCCGTGACCAGTTCCTCAATCACGATGAAGGGGGGGGGGGGCTGCCACGGCCGCAAGGTCGCCTGAAACAAAAGCCTGCTCAGCGCGTGTCTAAAGGCGAGGCTGCCAGATGCGGTTTTTCCACGGGGAGACGTAATGATTCTCCTGATAGGTATCAGCAAGGGGATAGAAAATCAAGACAGCTAGTTGATGATGCAAACCGGCGACATATCCGATTCGATTCTAAAAGATCTACATCGCGCTCATGTCAAACTAGGCAGCTGCGACAGAAAGGTAGTCCTCTACATGAGCGCAACCCGTCCGGTTGGTCTACAAAGACACGCGGAGGACGCGATGCGGATCGTCGGAGGTAAATTCAAGAGCAGGCTTTTGGCTACGCCGCCCTCTTCACCGGAGATTCGACCAACCAGTGACCGTATTCGTGAAAACCTCTTTAATATTCTGGAACATCGGCTTGATAAAGGTTTTGACGGTCGACGCATTCTCGATCTTTTTGCTGGAACCGGTGCTTTTGGTTTTGAAGCGTTGTCACGTGGTGCAAAGACAGCTGTCTTTATAGAAGAATCAGTCGAGGGACGTGCTCTTATTCGTACAAATATTGAAACATTCGGTCTGACAGACGCCACCCGGATATTAAGGCGGGATGCAACACGATTGGGCTCTATTGGGACTATGGCGCCCTTTCATCTGGTTTTTGCTGATCCGCCTTATGGGCAGGGATCAGGCGAAAAGGCATTTGTGGCAGCTCTTGCCGGTGGGTGGCTTCACAATGAAGCCGTACTTGTTCTTGAAGAAGCTAGGGATATTGCAATAAAATTACCGGAGAATTTTGTTGTGGATGACGAACGTCATTACGGTGGCACGACTGTTCGCCTTTATATGTTGTCCTGATTATTTTTGTTATCTTAAAGAGATTTAGGTATTCACATGTCCTGCATATTAAAAAGAGTGATGTTTTCCACCTTGCTTGTCAGTGTATTCTGTATGATTCTGGTATTGGGGCACAAAACAGGTGCGACTAAATCGCTGCAGGCAAAACAGGTGTCTGCTCCTAAGGCTGTAGAAAAAATGCCGTTACCTGAAATCCGCACTGTCGGGCTGGCTTATACATTCACATTAGCCAATGACTTGCAGTTTGTCGTGCTTCCCAGTCGCCGCTCGCCGGTAGTCACGCAGATGGTCTGGTATCGTGCTGGTTCGGCAGATGAGCCACGGGGTTATACCGGCATTGCCCATTTTCTAGAGCATCTGATGTTTAAAGGTACCTTGAGATATCCCGCGGGGGAGTTTTCTAGGTTTGTGTCACGTATCGGTGGGGAGGAAAATGCTTTCACCTCTTATGATTACACCGGCTACTACCAGAGTGTTGCTTCTGTTTATCTGGAAGATATCATGTTGCGTGAAGCTGATCGGATGGAAAATCTGATTCTGAGTGATGAAGTCATTGCGCCTGAACGCCAGGTCATTATTGAAGAACGCCACATGCGCACTGATAATAACCCGGCAGCTATGCTCTCTGAAGAAGTTCGGGCCACACTTTATCTCAATAGCCCCTACCGTAATCCTGTAATTGGCTGGAAACAGGAAATGGAGAAACTAACTCGTGAGGATGCCATCGCATTTTATAACCGTCTCTATACACCTAACAATGCAATTTTGGTTATTGCCGGCGATGTAACGCCACAGAGGGTGCGTGAACTGGCCATGGCAACCTATGGCAGAGTGAAGCGTCGGGTTAAAACGATTAACCGTGTTCGTCCGCAGGAACCTGTAAGTCGGACATTCAGGGAAGTAACCATGCGTGATTCGCGTGTAACGAAGGCAACTTATCAGCAGTACTGGATTGTTCCTTCTTATCACAATGCAAAGCCAGGTGAGGCTGAGGCTCTTGATCTTCTTGGTGAAATACTTGGGGGCGGAAATCGCAGCCGCCTATACCAAAGGCTGGTGGTCGAAAAAGGAATGGCTGCGGTCGTTGGCTCCAGTTATCAGGGCAATGCTGTTGATGATGGCATGTTTTATGTTTATGGCATGCCGCGCGGAGAAGTAGAGCTTGAAGATTTGCGCGGTGCTGTTAATGCAGAAATTGCCGATATCATCAAGAACGGTATCAGTGAAAGCGAGCTTGAACAGGCACGTAAACGTTTTATTAAGACAATGATTTTCTCGCTCGATAGCCCGTCAGAATTGGCACAAATTTATGGGATTGCCCTATCGACCGGCCAGACAATTGAAGATGTGAATACATGGCCGGAGCGACTTAGATCATTAGTAAAGGTTGCTGATATCAAGGCTGTGGCTCAACGTTATCTTGCTTCAGAACACCGCAGTGTTGTGTCAAGGCTTTTGCCGCCTACTCAAACAGAAAACGCGCCTTAAAAGGTATGCGCCATATGCCGTAACAATTAAGAGGATCATACTTTCTATGGAAAGAAATAAGGTATTATATCGTTTTACCGGATGGGTCGGTTGGTTTCTATTATTTTTTCCGGCTTTCAGTTGCAGTGCTAATGCAATTGAGATTAAGAGTGTCCATTCTTCCAAAGGTGTTCATGCTTGGCTTGTTGAAGATCATACTGTGCCGGTTATAGCCATTCAATTTTCGTTCAGAGGCGGTTCAGTCCAAGACCCGGTAGGAAAAGAAGGTCTGACAAATCTAATGAGCACTTTGTTTGATGAAGGCGCGGGTGATATTTCCTCTGATGCATTTCAGGCATACCTTGATGATCTTGGCGGTGACATGAGTTTTTCAGCAAACAGGGATTCTATTCGTGGCAGTTTGCGTGTACTTGCTGAAAACCGTGATCAAGCAGTAAAACTTCTGGCACTTGCGGTACAGAAGCCGCGGTTTGATCAAGATGCGGTTGACCGTATCCGTGAGCAGCTTATTGCGGGTATTCGTGCATCCGAGCGTGATCCTTCAACTATTGCGCAAAAAAAATTTGCAGCAATGGTTTACGGCAAACATCCTTATGGGCGATGGGGTAAAGGATCCTCTGAAAGTCTGGAGAAAATCACCCGTGATGATTTAGTCTTGACGCATGCAAGAATGTTTGCACGTGACAATGTGAAGATTGGCATTGTTGGACCTATCTCTCCCGAAGAGGCGGGGAGAATTGTTGAACAGGTTTTTGATATCTTGCCGAAGAAGGCGCAACTGCAGCTGATTGAATCGGCAAAATTGCATTTGGGCGGTATGATAACAGTCAATTACAATTTGCCACAGACATCTATTACGTTGCTTTATCCCGGAATAAAGCGCGATGATCCAGAGTTTTTTGCAGCTTACTTGATGAATTATACTCTGGGTGGCCCAGGTCTGACCTCACGTCTGTTTGCCGAGGTTCGTGAAAAACGGGGCTTTGCTTATAATATAAGTTCCCGTCTGATGAATTTTGATTATGCCTCGGCTTTGGCAATTTCAACGGGCACGCGTGCCGACAGTGCTCAAAAATCGCTAGAGATAATTCGTGAGGAAGCTAGGCGTATGGCGGCAGCGGGCATGACAGCTGATGAGCTGGTTATAGCGAAGAGTTATGCTATCGGCTCTTATGCGATACAAAATATGGGGTCATCTAGTGATATTGCTTCGACCTTGGTTGATTTGCAAGAGCAAAATCTGCCGATTGACTATATCGGTAAACGGATTGATCTTATAAATGCGGTGACACGGGATGCTGTTAATGCGGTTGCTAGAAAACTGCTTAGTATCGATCCTTCCATTCTTATGGTTGGCCGTGTGAAGGATTGAGCAGAAAACAGATATTGATGGCTTTTTATTTTACCCTTAATACTTAAAGACATAACTCGATTGATTTGTTGGAGAACGATGATGGATGCGGCAACACAAGGATTGGTAGATAAAGCATCGGCTTTGGTCAAAGCGGCAAAGAAGGCTGGTGCCGATGCATCTGATGCGATTGTTATCCGCACACGCTCTAAGAGTATCACTGTTCGTCTGGGTAAGGTCGAGGTAACCGAAGCTGCGGAGAGCGATGATTTCAGCCTGCGTGTTTTTGTCGGCAATCGCATGGCGAGTGTGTCCGCCAATCTGGCTTGCCAGCCGGATGTTCTTGCTAACCGTGCTGTTGCAATGGCTAAGGTTGCATCCAAGAATTTATATGAAGGGCTTGCGGATGATAGCCTTCTGACAAGGAAACCACAGGATCTTGATCTGCTTGATTCTTATGAGACCGACAGCCAGAAAATGACCGAGGATGCTTTGGCAACGGAAACAGCAGCCTTGGCCGTTTTAGGGGTGACCAATTCTGGAGGGGCAAGTACTTCCCAGAGTGTTGGCTGTCTTGTTCTTGTAACAAGCCATGGTTTTTGCGGTCATTATATGTCTTCCCATTTCGGGCGTTCATGTAGCGCGATTGCAGGTGAAGGTACGGCTATGGAGCGGGATTATGATTACAGCTCTGCTTTGCATTTTGCTGATATGAATTCCTGTGAAACCGTGGGTAGAAATGCCGGTGAGCGCGCTGTACGCCGGCTTAATCCTCGTCAGGTTAAGACCGGCTCGGTAAATGTGATTTTTGATCCGCGCATGGCACGCGGTATTGCAGGACATCTGGCAGCAATGGTCAATGGTGCCTCAGTTGCTCGTAAGACAAGCCTGCTGCGTGACAAGCTCGGCCAGCGCATCATGAAGCCAGGTGTGCGTGTTAGTGACAATCCCTTGCGTAAACGGGGGGCAGCTTCCCGGCCATTTGATGGAGAGGGCGTTGAGGGTATTCCGCTCGATATCGTTGAAAATGGTGTTTTGAAAACTTGGCTGCTATCCTGCTCAGCAGCTCTAGAGCTTGGCCTTGAAACAAATGGCCGTGCTGTGCGTTCTTCTTCATCAGTGCCTCCAGCATGCACCAATTTTGCTATTGAGCCAGGCAATATCGCGCCTGAGGATATGATCAGGGATGTGGGGAACGGTTTTTATGTCACAGAGCTTTTTGGTCACGGAGTTGACCTCGTGGCTGGGCAATACAGCCGGGGTGCTTCAGGATTATGGATTGAGAATGGCGTATTGACTTATCCAGTCAGTGAAGTAACACTTGGATCTGATCTTTTGCATATGCTTTCCCATCTGACACCGGCTAATGATCTTGATCGGTGTTATGGTATTGCAGCACCTACCTTGCTTGTTGAAGGGATGATTCTTGCCGGAAAATAATAGAGCTCTGGAGGATGATCTCGCACTGTTGAGCCAGACAGCACGAGAAGCCGGAAGGATTGCTATGCGTCATTTTGGCCAAGCCCCCGAAGTCTGGATAAAAACCGGAAATTCGCCGGTATGTGAAGCTGATCTCGCCGTTGATGCTTTTCTGAAACGTACATTGCTTGATACAAGACCAGACTATGGCTGGATATCTGAGGAAACTGGTGATGAACGCGCCGCACGGCCTTTCCATCGTTTTTTTATCGTAGATCCGATTGATGGAACCCGCGGCTTTCTTGAAGGGAAAGTCGAATGGTGTATTTCCATTGCGGTTGTTGAAAATGGGCACCCTATTGCCGGTGTGCTGGAGTGTCCTGTTAAAAATGAGCATTATCTGGCGCGGAAAGGGAAACCCGCTCTGTTGAACGGGAATGTTATTCAGATTGCCTTGCCTCCGTGTAGGGAAAGATCTGTAATCTCCTGCCGTTCTTCTATGATCAGAAAATTGCCTCGCGCCTTTGTGGATTGTGTAACGTTAAAGACAGATATTCCTTCTCTTGCCTATCGTCTTGCGCTTTTGAGCCGAGGTTGCTTGGATGCAGTTTTTATCCGTTCCGGGTGCCATGACTGGGATATTGCGGCGGCTGACATTATTCTCAGGCAAAGCGGCGGCATTATTGTTGGGCTGGAGGAGCAATCTGTTCTGTATCTCCAGGCACCATTTTGCCATGATTTCCTAGTTGCAGGCAGAAATCAGAACATTAGAAAGATGTTAGACATTGTCTGCAAAACGGATTTAAACTGATCAGTAGCACATAATCACCAGATATTTTACCATATCCTATATTAGGGTCGGGAGTTTTATATGGTTTTGGGGTTTTCCCCTTAAACGAAAATTCCGTTTGCCTGTCTGGTATATCCAAGGACAAAAATTATACATGAAACGTGCAAGAAAAAAACAATTGCTACCTCTAATTTTCAGCGATGATCTGGAACATATCGACAATATTAATATTAGTATGGATATTTCCCCTTGATTATGCATCTGCACTAGTCGCATGGAAAGTAGAGGTGCGGGCGAGTGTTGATAATGTCCTGCACTATTTACACCGTTTTCTCGGTCCCAACAGGAGAGATGATATAATCAAACAAAAAAACTTTTAATAATTTATTGATGACTATGTGCAGTATTAATTAAATACACCATAGGTGAATGGTTCACAGAAAATCAGCAGTAAAGGTGCTACTTTGAAGCAGTTATGGCGAAAAATCCGTAAATTATTAATGGATTCGCGTGTTGGCAAGGGAATTATTGTATTCCTTATTACAAACTATCTGCGTCTTGTCTATTGGACAAACCCTTGGATAAAGGGTTCGGCTAATCCGCGCGAAGCTCATCGTAAATATACCCCCTTTATTATAACGTTCTGGCATGGGCGTCATATCATGGGGCCATTTCTGCGCCCACGTGGGGAAAATATACTGGCGATGTTTTCACGCTCTGTTGATGCTGAGCTTAATGCGCTTACGGGTGAAAAGCTTGGGCTGGAAACGGTTCGGGGTTCAGGCAGCAGAAAAGACCGGCATGATACGAACAAGGGAGGTGCACGCGCGCTTCTATTATTGAACAGAGCTTTGCGTTACGGCAAGACCACAGCAATGATTGCCGATATTGCCCATAACAAGGCACGGGAAGCGGGCAGGGGCATTATTTTATTGGCTAAGCTTTCTGGAAGGCCAATTGTACCTTATATCTATGCTTTCTCGCGGGAAAAGATCCTAGAAAAAACGTGGGATAAGATGGCAATACCACTGCCTTTTGGCCATTCGGTTTTTCTGATGGGAGATGCATTTTTTGTGCCTCAGGATGCAGATGATGCCTTATTAGAAAAAAAACGGCTTGAATTGACAGATATCATGAATAATTTGACAGAAGAAGCTTATTTCCGGCTTGGAAAAAGTGAGTGTATGAGGATTAAATGAAAAATATCAGAGCACGTCTGATTTTTTCTGTCTATCGCGGCCTTGGAGTGTTTCTATACCCTCTTGTTCCGCCTTATCTTTCGTGGCGCGCCGTCCGCGCTAAAGAAGAAAAAAAATGCTTTCGTGAACGGATTGGCAAGCCATCAAAACCACGTCCTGAAGGGCCGCTGATATGGTTCCACGCGTCAAGTGTTGGTGAAACAATAGCCCTTATGCCCCTGATTGAGCGTATTCTGTTGCTTGATATCAAAATTCTTCTGACAACGGGGACTATTGCCTCAGCACAGCTTGTCCGCGAACGTTTCAAAACCCGGCTTATCCATCAATATGTGCCGCTTGATTTTGCCTCTGCCGTGCGGCGATTTCTTGATCACTGGAAACCGGATCTTGTGCTTGTATGCGAATCTGAAATCTGGCCGATGAGAATAAACGAACTTGCACAGCGCCGCATCCCGCAAATTCTTCTTAATGCAAGGTTTTCCGAGCGTTCTTATAATTCGTGGAAAAGATATACTTTTTTGGCGCGTGAGATATTTTCAAAATTTTCTGTGGTGATATGTCAGTCCAGTGCGGATGCAGAACGTTATAAGAAATTTGATGTGCCTAGGGTGATGGTTTCAGGAAATCTCAAGGCAGATGTTGTTTTGCCGGGCCATTCATGCGAACTGGGACGTTACCGTGATGCTATTGGTAGTCGGCCTAACTGGGCTGCCATTTCGACCCATGAAGGGGAAGAATTGATGGCAGCACGGGTCCATACGATTTTACGCAAACGTTATCCTGATCTTCTGACGATCATTGTTCCGCGTCACTTAAAGCGAGTTGATGCCATTATACAGATGCTCAAGGATAATAATTATTCCTTTTCCCGCAAAAGCTTGGATGAATTGCCAAATGCTAGAACTGATATTCTGCTTGGCGATACAATCGGTGATATGGGTCTTTATTTGCGACTGACAGAAATTGCCTTTGTTGGAAAGTCTCTGATGGCGAAAGGTGGGCATAACCCCTTAGAACCAGCTATGATAGGGGCAGTGATTCTCAGCGGTCCGAATATTGAAAATTTCAGGAAAATCTATCAGGAATTCATGAAAAACAAAGCAGCCCGGCTTGTTGATGATTCAAGCATGCTGGCGGGTTATATCCATCATCTGCTGGATCGGCCTGATCTGCGTCAGAAGATGATAGAGTCTGCTCATCAGACAGCCTTTAGGATGAGTGGTGCTCTCAAGCGCACTTTTGAAATTCTAAACCCGTTTCTGCAACCTTTGACGCTATCTGCTCAGCTTAACAGAGCAGGAGGTTGGGATGGCAAGTAAAACTCCGCGTTTTTGGTGGGAGGCACCAGGGTTTTCCAGTCATCTTCTTATGCCGGCTGCATGGATTTATAGTTTCTTTTCCCGTTGTAATATGGAAAATCGTATTCCTGAGAAAATTGATCTTCCTGTTTTGTGTATTGGTAATTTTACACTGGGCGGTACAGGTAAGACGCCGGTTACGATTGCTTTTGCACAGGCTGCTGAAAAGATGGGACTTAAACCCGGCATTGTTTCACGCGGATATGGAGGCTCTGTCCAAAGTCAGCATATAGTCAATATCCAATATGACCGCGCACGTGATGTTGGTGATGAGTCGCTTTTGCTGGCAAAGCATGCTAGGGTAGTTGTTTCAAAAAATCGTTATGCTGCAAGTCTGGCATTGCAAGAAACAGGGTGCGACATCATTCTTATGGATGATGGCTTTCAAAGCCGCTGTCTTTATCCTGACTACGCATTGATAATAGTGGATGCGACCCGCAATTTCGGCAACGGGAAAATATTTCCGGCAGGGCCGTTGCGTGCTCCTGTATTAACCCAGCTTGCCTATACGGATGGTATCCTGATCATTGGAGAAGGGGAAAGCGATGGTTGTACAGTGCGCTGCGCTGCGCGTTTAGCAAAAAAGCCGGTTTACCACGCTATACTCAAACCTCATGCAGACAGACAAGTCTACGGTCGTGAGTTTCTAGCCTTTGCGGGAATTGGTAATCCGCACAAGTTTTTTTTAAGTATAAAAGAAATGGGCGGTGTCGTTAAACAGCATCGCATTTTTGCTGATCATTATTTTTTTAATGGGTATGATATCAGAGATATTGTCGAGAGTGCCAAAGCCCATAAGCTTTCATTGGCAACAACCGCTAAAGATTATGTACGTCTCAAAACCGGTAGACAGGATAGCAAGCTTGAAGATCTTACGGTGTTTGATGTTGATGTCATGTTTGAAAAAACTGATTTATGTCAGATTATTTTATCTAAGACGATAAAACGTTATAAAAAGCGACATCTTGCATAAATATAGATATTTTAATTTTCAGATGTTTGTCCAATGAAATTGGATTATCTAAATTGAAATGTAGAGAAGGGATATATTTTATAAAAATGTAAAAATATCGCATATTAGGTTCAAGTCCTGAAAGCTAAGGGTATTCCTATTGTAGAGAATAATTAGATTAAAGAAATCATTATGATTACTAATCTTTGTGGTACTGTCTTTCGTGTTCTAGGCGATAACAATATATTTTATTTATACTATTTTCATGATGCCGCCTCAGCATATTCTTGATTTGTATCAAACCAACCTATGAGGCGATCATTATTTCGTACCGCTTTTTCTGGTCTCCATCGGCAGAGAATATTCGAGAGCAATCATTTTTGTCTCAAGATATTCACCCGATAAAAAATGGGGTTTTCGCAAAATGATTGAATTTCGCTGGATAGTGGTTTTCTCCTCTTATTCAGCATTGGTGATGAAGCAATACACATAAGGCAGCATATACTGTTTCTGGTATCCTTACCATCAGATTTGATGGGATTTTATTTACAAAAGTCACTGGAGAAAAGCCCGATTTTTGAGGCGAATAAGGATACCAGCTGTCATCATAAATAAAGCATCAGAATTGTTTATAAGGAACAAACTGAAGACCATTGATCTATACTACAGTATGGGCTTTCGAGTACTTCATGGTCTCCTTTGAGATTGATCCTGATAACCATTCTTATACAATGCGCAACTGCATCATTACCGATTTCATCAGTCAAAATGCTCAATTAGACGGGATAAAAGTTGGTTTCGAGCAGACTAATAACCAATTGAGGAATAGAATGGCAATAAAGTGATTACTGTAGAACTTATTGGAAGGCTATAATCATATTATTATCGACTTTGCACTGTGCAGGGGAAAATTGCGAGCTGCTTAAGAATATTTCAAGATTAATGGCGGAGAGGGAGGGATTCGAACCCCCGATGGAGTTGCCCCCATGCCGCATTTCGAGTGCGGTGCATTCAACCGCTCAGCCACCTCTCCATCTAAATAAAGTTCTATTAAAATAGATTATCAGCGAAAGCCCATAAACGCTGGGATGTATAGCTCCCAGACTACTTACTGACAAGCCCTAATTTACAGAAATCGCAGGAAAATTCTTGACTTTTCGACCTGTAATCTCTTAATTAAATTTTAGAGTTCGGGTATGCATTCATTCATAATTTAGGTTCTTTGTATCGTTCCTGAGGCAGAATGGATATATATTTCGGCTTGGTTTTTGGCGTATGATAATCATCACGGCTGGCAATAAAGGTAGTTTGCTTCTCTGAGGCAAGAACTAGTAGGATGGAAGGCAAAATAAATGTTCGCAGTCATCAAGACCGGAGGCAAGCAGTATCGTGTTGTCGCCAATGGCCTTCTCAAGGTCGAAAAAATTGCTGCCGAGGCCGGTGACATTATTGAGTTTACAGAAATTCTTATGATCGGTGAAGGTGCCAATACTCTAATTGGTTCACCGTTTGTTGAAACTGCCATAGTTAGGGCCCAAGTTCTGGAGCAGGGTCGTGCCCGCAAGGTTATCGCTTTTAAAAAGCGCCGCCGCAAAAATTCCAAACGCAGCCGTGGTCATCGCCAAGAATTTACAACAATCCGTATTTCAGAAATTCTGGCAGGCGATGCAAAGCTGAAAGGCTTTAGGGAAGAAATCAGTAGAGTAAGCAGAAATTGAAGGAGAACGTTGATGGCACATAAAAAAGCTGGTGGTTCCTCGCGCAATGGTCGCGACTCAGAATCTAAACGCCTTGGCGTGAAAAAGTTTGGCGGTGAGACTGTGTCTGCTGGCAATATTATTGTGCGTCAGCGCGGTACCAAATGGCATGCAAGCGAAAATGTTGGCATAGGTAAGGACCATACACTTTTTGCGCTTTCCAACGGTACAGTTTTATTCCGCACCAAGGCTAATGGCCGCAGTTTCGTATCGGTCCTTCCAATAGCGGAGTCGGCAGAATAAGGTTGCTTGCTCTATAAAAATAGATCAGCATCTTATCAGTGATGCCATACCAAGCTGAAATTGTCAGATGGAAGCGGTTTTTGTAACGAGTGTCGCATAACGTCTGTTGCAAAAGGAGTTGTTTTCTTCGCTTTATATATTTGGATTAAGCTGTATCGTTTTACATAATGGACATTACCACCAGGCAAACGTATATAAAGCAATGAGTCTATGCACAGCTCAGTTATTTTTTATTTTTGCGTTATGTTTTTATTCGTCTATAAGCTCGCTTATATGGTTGTTGGTTCCTGTTCTAGTTTTTTACGGAATGCAAGAATAATAAGAAGAGCAAGAAAGCCTGCAGCAATTGGAATATAAAATCCTTTTTCGATACCAAACCTATCGATAACCAGTCCTGAAAGCGAAATGCCGATGGCTAGTCCCATGCTCAAACCTGTGCTGTTCCATGTTATGCCTTCTGTTAGTTTTTCTTTCGGGACTAAGCTTTCAACCAGTTTCATAGCGATAATGATCGTCGGAGAAACAGCTGCCCCCGCAATAAAGAAAGCCAATGTCAGGTGCCAGACATTGCTGACGAGAAGGAGCGGCAGGGTTGTCAGGGCAGCGAGTGTTATGGCCACGCCAAATTGGCGCGACAATTCCATTTTGATAGACCGTCCGCCGTAGATAATGCCGGCAATGAAAGAACCGAGCGCATATGCCACTAGTGGGTACATGGAGTTAGTCACGTTTCCCTGTGCTTGGGCAAAGGCAATCGCTGTTACTTCTGCAGTACCGAAAATGCCGCCAATGGCAAGTAGGGTAAGAGCAAGTATCTGTACGCACGGCGAAAAAATAACCGATCGCCCATCACTATGCCGACGGGATAAAAGAGTAGGCTCTGTCTTTTTTTGCAGACAAAACAGAATACAACCTATCATAAGTAGAATGATAGTTGCACCAAGCCCCGCTTCCGGAAAAAATACGGTCGACAGATAAATAGCAATGACCGGTCCTGTCATAAAAATAGCTTCATCAATGATGGATTCATAAGCAAAAGCTGAATGCAATTTTAACGAACCGCTGAAGAGCCGGGACCAACGCGCCCGGACAAAAGCACCGAAACTTGGCATGACCCCGATAAGTGCAGCAATGGTAAAGAGACTCCAAGTCGGTATTTGATAATACGAGGCCAAAATAAGCCCCGCCATAGCACATGCAGAGATAATGCTGGCCGGAAGTGCGACCTTCGCTTGACCGTAACAGTCGGCCAGACGGGAAATCTGGGGTGCAATGAAGGCACCTGATATAGCATAAGTGGTCGCTACTAGACTGGCTAGGCCATAATGGCCTCGCGTCTGTGAAATCATAGTAACAATGCCAAGCGTTATCATAGCAAGAGGGTAGCGGGCGATAAGACCTGTAATGGAAAAAGCCAGCGTACCGGGAACTTGGAATATTTCATAATATGGATTGGCCATTAGCTGAACTTTTCTGTTTAATTTTAAGAAAGAAAATATCTGCTTAAAACCACAGATTCAAACCGGGAGGAATTGGCAAACCGGCCGTCAGCCCCTGAGTTTTCTGTGCTACTGCAGTTTCGATTTTTGCCTTCGCTTCATTATGGGCTGCTATAATTAGATCTTCCAAAATCTCGCTTTCTTCCGGCTTCATGAGAGAAGAATCAATTTTAATAGCCTTTATATTTCCCTGTCCATTCAATGTAATATTGACAAGACCTGCTCCAGATGAGCCTGTAACCTCCAAATTTGCAATTTCTTCCTGCATTTCTTTGGCTTTTTTGATCATATCCATTATCTCACGCATGAGAGGACTCCTTCCTAGGGTCAGTACATAATTATGTCTGTTATAATGCCGTATCGATCTAGTCTTCATCAGCCATATTCGGAGTAGAGGCTATTATATCGGTTTTTGATACCGGTTCATCATTCTGCTTGTTAAAACGTACATCAACAACCCTAGACCCCGGAAAAGAAGCTAGAATAGCAGCAACATCAGAATCAGTCTCCGCATCCAATAGTAAGGCATTACGTTTTGATTGTTCTTCTTCAGCGATGGTTTGTCCACCGCCTTCATTAACTGCCTTGATAACCCAGCGTTCATCTGTCCATTTATAAAGTGTTTTGGCAATTTGCTGGGCAAGATCGTACGGTGCTTCTTTTGCTGGCACAAATTCCATATATCCGGATTTGAAAGAGACAGGGCGGATATATTCCTTGATGATGAATTTGAACTGGATGTCATCTTTTTCATCGGCAAGCTGGATGATATCCTGCAGGCTTTCAAGCCGCCGCTTTTTTTTATTTTTATCTACAGAGATCCCTTTGGCAGGTAGTGCTGTTGGTAACATAGGCCTCGCAACGGCCGTTTCAGGTAATAGAGGGGCTGCAGGAGAGGTTTTCATTATCGTGGCGCTCGGATTGCAGGCAAAAACTTTCAATGCTTCGTCAATTGTCGGCAGGTCTGCTGCATGGGTCAGACGGATCAGAAGCATCTCGGCTGTCTGCAATGGTCGCATAGCATTTTCAACCTCTGCAATTCCTTTCAGCAGCATTTGCCAGCACCGTGCAAGAACACGGATTGAAAGTTTTTCCGCAAAGGCCTTGCCGCGTAGCCGTTCTTCTTCTGAAAGGGATATATCTTCCCCCAGTTCCGGCGTGAATCGCAATCGCGTGACAAGATGATTAAAATCAGCTAGACTGGTCATAATAACTGCCGGATCAGCGCCGGCATCATAGAGATTTTTGAATACCTGCAAGGCTACAGAAATCTCACCATTCATAATATGGCCAAAGAGATCAATAATCTGCACCTTGTCCGCAAGGCCTAGCATGGCCCGTACGGTTTCAATCCTTACCTCTCCGTGGCCGTAGGCGATGGCCTGATCCAGAATAGAGAGCGCATCACGAACCGAACCTTCACCCACACGCGCAATCATGGCAAGCGCGGGTTCCTCAGCCTTGATGTTTTCAGCATCAGAAATTTTTTTCAGGTGCTGCATTAGTGTCGCTGAATCAATCCGGCGCAAATCAAACCGCTGGCAGCGTGACAATACAGTGACCGGTACTTTGCGAATCTCTGTCGTAGCAAAGATAAATTTGACATGGGGTGGTGGCTCTTCAAGAGTTTTTAGCAGGCCGTTAAAAGCCTGCGTCGAAAGCATGTGTATCTCATCAATGATATAAACCTTGTAGCGAGCTGAAATTGGACAGTAGCATACCTGTTCAATGATTTCACGTATATTGTCAATCCCTGTATGGGAAGCAGCATCCATCTCAAGCACATCAATATGGCGGCCCTCCATGATGGCTTGGCAATGTTCACCTGGCACACGAAGATCAATTATCGGTTTATTAATCGCATCAGTCTTGTAATTGAGAGCTCGTGCCAAAATACGGGCTGTTGTTGTTTTTCCAACACCGCGAACACCAGTCAACATCCATGCTTGGGCTATACGGTCTGCTTCAAACGCATTGGTCAGCGTACGAACCATCGGCTCTTGACCGATCAGATCAGAAAAATCCTGCGGGCGGTATTTACGGGCAAGAACGCGGTAGATTTTCTCTGCCGTTTTCGTCTCCATACCGTTCATCCAGTCTCAGAAGAAAAAAGTTATAATTATCTGTAAATTAAGCTAAAGTAGGTCATATCCCTGCTGCTCTTTTTCCCTTAATTTGCGTCCTCACCAGTATGAATGAAACGGCAGGAGGCTGGCACGGTGACCCGTGCTAAAAACCCGTTAGGGCTGCTTCCTTCCGGATCTGACCCGGTTAGCGAGTAGCTCGTCCACCACCAACCTCCCACTACTCATATCGCTAATTTGTGTATAGAAAGCAAGCAAAAGATTAAAAAACTACTGAATCATCATTAGATTTTATGAAGTGCATCGGCTTGCTGCTATACAGTTGATGCCAACTGGCTGGGATTTTACTCCTAAGACAATATTAATCCATATTGTTTTCTGATGAAGGATTAGGGATGAAGGTTATTTCTTGTAAGGAGTGCATGCGGGTTTATTTCTAGCTGCCTGTAGAGTTTAGTGCGTATTTTGAGGGGACTATGGTAGGGATCGCCTTTCATACAGCGTGCGCTGGTTACCTTCGGGCAGCAAAGAGTGCAGGCATCGCCTTAAGCCCGGTTCTCTTGTTGAAAACTCATCTGCCTTGGTGGCCAGAACCAGACGCATTGTCCAGGCCAGACCATGACATCGGTGTCCTTGCCCCATCTTTCATAAAAACTCAACACAATAGGCATAAACCACACACAATCTTAAAATTATGCCAATTCTCTAACCATTCGCCCGCTCGCTATCACAAAACTCCAAAAAATACTAAAACAACACATCAAAACTCAATCAACATGCCAATCATACCATAATCGATATAGCTATTTATAATACAGAAACCCTAGCAACAGAAAAGCTATAAAGTATTTGTTTATGACCATTTATTCATCCATTAAAGTAAACCACTCGTCCTCATCAATGATCCTGATCCCAAGTTTTTTTGCCTTAGCAAGCTTTGAACCTGCCCCTGGAGCAGCAATAACCAGATCCGTTTTTGCTGAGACAGAGCCCGCCACCTTAGCACCTAACCGCTCTACCATTACCTTTGCCTCATCACGCGACATGCGCTCCAAGTTTCCGGTAAAGACAATCGTTTTTCCTGCAATTGAAGAGTTAGATAATCCCAAGCGTTTTTCAGTAAGAACACTCACTTCCGCCAGAAGTTCGGAAAGAAATTTAATATTATGTTCCTCATCATAAAAATCGACAACAGCCTCAGCTACGATCGATCCGATTCCTTCTATACTTACCATATCCTGCCATGCTTCATTGCCATCATCTGTCTTATCCTGTGGTAGCTTTGCCTCTCTGGCTGCTTCTGCAAAAGCATCATAACTCAGATAATGACAGGCGAGACGACGAGCATTCACCTCTCCCACATGACGGATACCAAGGGCAAATAGAAATCGGCTGAACATAATCTCACGGCGGGCATTGATCGCATCATAGAGTTTGCGCACAGATGTTATCCCAAACCCTTCTATGTTCTCAAGTTTCATCAGCGATTTTTTTTGCCGTTGCTCCAAAGTGAAGATATCCGCTGGTGACTTAATTGTGATGGACTTATCTTCGGCATGGAAGAAAAATTCAACCCTCTCTTCTCCCAATCCTTCAATATCAAAGGCATTACGCGAAATAAAATGACGGATGCGCTCTACTGCCTGCGCAGAACAAATTAATCCTCCCATGCAGCGATATACAGCCTCTCCTTCCTTACGTACCGCATGGCTGCCGCAGACAGAACAGATATGTGGAAATACATAGGGAACCGCATCAGGCGGGCGCTTTTCCAGAATAATATCAAGAACCTGTGGAATCACATCACCCGCACGCTGAACAATGACCGTATCACCAATACGGATATCCCGGCCATTCCGGACAGATGCGCCATCTGAATCAACGCCGCGGATATAATCCTCATTATGCAGAGTTGCATTAGTCACAACAGCACCACCAACCGTGATTGGTTCAAGGCGTGCTACAGGCGTGAGTGCCCCAGTCCGTCCAACTTGGATATCAATATTGCGCAAAATAGTTATGGCCTTTTCCGCCGGAAATTTATGGGCAATGGCCCAGCGTGGCGAGCGCGAGACAAAACCAAGCCTATTTTGTAGGGCAATTGCGTTGACTTTGTAGACAACCCCGTCAATATCATAATCAAGCCTCACTCGTTCTCTTTCAATTTCATGATAATGGCCCAGAAGGGCCGTAGCATCATGAAAAAGCTGAGTCAACGGATTGATGGCAAATCCATAGCGGCGAAAACAGTCAATCATTCCAAGCTGGGTATCCGCAGGTATTTCACTAACCTCGCCCCATGCATAGGCAAAAAAACGCAAGGCCCGATTTGCCGTAATTGAAGAATTAAGTTGGCGTAGAGAGCCGGAAGCCGCATTGCGCGGACTGGCAAAATGAGCATTGCCTGCCTCCTTCTGTCGTCTGTTCAAGGCAACAAAGTCCTTCTGCGCCATATAGATTTCACCACGGACCTCAAGTATATCAGGCGAATTATCCCTGAGAACGCTGGGAATATCGGCCACCGTACGGGCATTGGCTGTAACATTTTCACCCATCATCCCGTCACCACGGGTTGCAGCATTCACAAGCCTGCCATTCTCATAACGCAGGGAAAGAGATAAGCCATCAACTTTCGGTTCTGCAGTAAAATCAAGCGGATGGTCAGGGCCTAGACGTAAAAAACGACGAATACGGTCAACAAAATCATATATATCCTGATCGCTAAATGCATTATCGAGCGATAGCATCGCCATCCGGTGACTTACTTTTTCAAATTTTTCTAAAACAGGAGCACCAATTTTAAATGAAGGAGAATCTTTACGGACCAACTTCGGAAAATATTGTTCAATTGCTAAATTACGCCGCCGCAGGGCATCATATTCTGCATCCAATATCTCCGGGCTGCTTTGTGTATTGTAAAGATGATCATGACGAGCAATTTCCTTTGCTAACCGTTCAAGCTCGCGCGAAGCCTCTGATTCTGTAAGTTTATCGACAGTAATTTCAGTCATCAACGTGCGCTCCAAAACGCAAGAACCAGAATCAGTATCAATTCTATTCTCGCAATAAATGTTCAAGGTACTTATTCAACTGGATTTCGGGACATAAAACCGTTTCACATTTTTATCAGAAACGTCTTGAAAGCATCATCCTATGATAAAATAGTCTCACTTTCACCTATCAGCAGCTTGCGGGCAGCGGCACGTGCCTCATCCGTAATATGAGCTCCGGCAAGCATACGGGCAATTTCTTCCTGCCTTTCCTGCGGTTCCATCAGATGGATCCGCGTTGTAACCCTGCCTTCCTCGCCGGTTTCCAGCTTTGCAATCAAAAAATGAGCATCTGCCCGGGCGGCAACTTGTGGTGCATGGGTAACAGCAAGCACCTGTACCCGTTCCGAAAGACGCTTGAGACGCTGGCCGATACTATCTGCGACAGCACCTCCGACACCAGTATCAATCTCATCAAAAACTAGTGTCGGCGCTGAGCCACGATCTGCCAGAGCAACCTTGAGTGCTAGCAAAAAACGCGATAACTCTCCACCTGAAGCCACCTTCATCATCGGACCGAGGCGTGTGCCTGGATTTGTGCGCACCCAGTACTCAACCGTATCAATACCATGTGCGCCGCGCTGCTCGCCATCCACTGTTATTTCAACAATAAATTCTGCCCGCTCAAGTTTGAGAGCAGGCAGTTCCATCATAACCGCCTGCTCAAGATGTCGAGCAGCTTCTGCACGCCTAGCAGAGAGACTGACAGCAGCTATATCATAAAGGGCACGGACGGCCTCAGCATCCTTCTCCATCCGTTTAAGGGTTATTTCCGCCACATCAAGGTCAGCAAGGTTTATTTCCATTTCCTCGCGCAACCGGGGAAGATTTTCCACCGCAACCCCATATTTACGCGCTGCTGCACGTAAAGAAAATAAACGTTCTTCCGCAATTTCCAGTTCATGCGGATCAAAATTGATGGCGCGCATAGCTACATCAATACCATCTTGTGCCTCTCCCAGTGCATCAAGTGCCCGGTCAATAGCACGGACAACCGGTTTAACAAGTGCTTGTGCTTCAGGTATTTTGCGTTCAAGCCGCCGCACTAGATTGGCAAGTACCGGTACCGGGGATCGGGCTCCTGAAAGGAGGTCACCAGCTTCATTGATATCACCTGCAATCTTTTCAGATTTCATCATACGGAGACGAGACTCTGCCAGCGCTTCTTCCTCGCCGTTCTGTGGATCAAGGTGACGCAGTTCCTCAACAGAAGAGCGCAGATATTCCGCTTCACGGGCTGCTTCCTCAACCGCCCTGCGGTGTTTGCTAAGCGCCTGCTCCCTATCCTGCCAGTCACGATAATGTGCCTCCAACTCTATTATCTCCAGTTCAAATCCACCAAAAGCATCCAGAAGCGCACGGTGGGCATCCGTATCCACCAATGCACGGTCGGCATGTTGTCCATGAATCTCAACCAACAACCTGCCAATAGCACGCATCAGTCCAACACTCGCTACCTGGTCATTGATAAAAACCCGCGAGCGTCCATCAGCTGACTGAACGCGGCGTAGAACAATATCACCCTCATATTCAAAACTGTTATCGCGTAGAAGCCGCCGAGTCGGATGATCAGATGCAATATCAAAAACAGCTGTGACCTGCCCTTGAGTCATACCATAGCGCACAAGAGACGAATCACCGCGTGCACCAAGAGCAAATGAGAGTGAATCAAGCAGAATGGATTTTCCCCCACCAGTTTCACCAGTCAGAACAGAAAGGCCCGCCTCGAAATTGATATCGAGTCTTTCGATCAGAACAATATCACAGATCAAAAGCTGAATAAGCATAGAATATTAAGATACCTTTTTCTCTGCCAAGAAAATATTGGATAACCATCCCCGTTTGTTTTCTTGGGGACTTAAGTCACTTTTCTGCAAAAGCTTATAGGCATCGGAATACCAGCGGCTCTTGGAATAATTCTGTCCAAGCACATAGGCCACTGTCTGTGCTTCTAATATCAGACCCATAGCATAATTCGCCTCGACTAGACGATAAAGGGCTTCTTCGATCTGGTTAGTGTTGGAATATTCCTTAACCACCAAACGAAAACGCTTAATCGCCGCAAGATACTGCCTACGCTCAAGATAATAGTGACCAATCTGCATCTCTTTGCCGGCAAGCTGTTCGCGTGCAAAATGAATTTTCGCCCTTGCATCAGAGACATATTCTGAACGTGGATAACGATCCACCACCTCCTGCATAGCAGTAATGGCACGGCGAGTATCTTTCTGATCACGAGTTATATCCGGTATCTGCCGGAAATAGGCAAGGCCAATGATATAATAAGCATAAGCTGCATCACTTGAAGTCGGATAAAGAGCAATATATCGTTTTGCCATATTGATGGCTTCATCATATTTATTTCTCCGGTAATAGCTAAAAGCTCCCATGACAAGTGCCTTGCGCGCCCATTCGGTATAAGGATGCTGCTGGTCAATCGCCGCAAATTTTCTGGATGCCTCCTCAAGGCGTCCAGCATCAAAATTGGCCAGAGCTTGCTTATAAAGCACATCTGGCGGATCAATCATGTTGACATAGGCATTCAGATCAATACCTTTATCCTTACCAGCACATCCTGCCAGAAGGTTGACACCAGCAATCACTCCTGCAATCAAAGCATTACGGATAGCTTTACATTTTGGCTGCTGTGCAACAGCAGCCATTGATACAGACATTATTATACTCACTCCAGCTGCTTCTAATACCTTTTCAAACTACAAATTAACTGATCCCCTTTATATCGATCAATTACTACTTATAAAAGCAAATAAGGTAGCCCCAATAAATAAACAGAATTTTAACATCTTTTTAAGATGGGATTTCTATAATTCCATAATGCTGTGGATTATTAAGCAAAGCCCTGACAGCTTCTGCATTCAGCCTATGCCCTCCCTTAAAAGAACGAAAAAGACCAATAAACGGCCGCCCTAGAAGGGCTGTATCTCCGATCGCATCAAGTGCCTTGTGGCGGACAAATTCATCATCAGCTATCAAACCACCGGAATTAAGAATTGCATCATCTGGCCCAATAACAACAGAGTTTTCAAAAGATGAGCCAAGAGCCAACCCCGCGGTCCACAGGGTTTCCACATCTTTTAGAAAACCAAAAGTGCGGGCTGGCGCAATTTCACGAACGAAATATTCCGTATTAAGGGAAAATGCTAGATGTTGTTTAGCGATCACAGCTGAATTAAAAACAATCGATATATCAAAATTCATGGCATCAGAAGGAGAAAATTCTGCATAGCTAGAGCCCGATTCAACTCGCACCGTTTCAAGAACGCGGATATATTTGCGTGCAGCCTTCTGCTTTTTGATACCGACCTGCGCAATAGCCTGCATATATGTAGCAGAACTACCATCAAGAATAGGTATTTCACAGGTAGAAACCTCAACAGCCAGATTATCCAAGCTCGCTGCAGTAATTGCAGCCATCAGATGTTCGATCGTATCAATACGGACATTGCCTTGGCCTAAGGTTGTACAAAGATCTGTCGGGCCTGCATGAAAGGTATCTGCGGGAAAAAAATGACGGTTGCCTACCTCATCAACCCGGGAAAAAATAATGCCATGATCTGCAGTGGCAGGGTTGAGGATTACTATAGACGGCTTTCCGCTGTGTACTCCGTAGCCTGAAAATGTAACGGACTTTTTTAATGTGGATTGAAAACTTTTCACCGAATAATCAACTCTTATCATGAATGAACGAGTTTAAAACAAACCTTAACACTAATCTTCTATCACGAACAAAAAGATATATATAAAAGCTAATGTTGTTTTTACACCGCATCGTCAAAAGTTCCGTTACCTAGAAATGGCAACGGAACAATAAAAACGATAGAAAAGTATCAGTTGATTTGACGGCGCAGAAAAGCTGGAATTTCGAGTTTGTCATCCTCGTTTTCATCAATATGCTGTGATGTACGAATCTGTGCTTCATTAGATCCGCGACGTGGCGCATAAATTGTTGTATCCTGTGCCAGCGGACGGGGAATTTGTTCCTGTCTGATAATAGAACGCATGTTACGCTCGGCAGGCTCAGCGTGAGCAGGCTCTAAACGAGCCATTGGCTCTTCATCGTCACGGTAAATAAAACCTTGAGTCAACCTTTGCCAAAGACTGCGAGGGCTATAGCTTTGCTCTTGATGCGAGGAAGACTGTCCGTAGGCATTTTGCTGATTCCCCATTAAAAGATTATCAACATCAGACTCACGCGCTTTTTGTGCATTGTTGTTGCGCAGTGTCATCTCCTGCCCAGATTCGAAAGAAGTAATACTGGGTGCACTCTGTGATTTAGCAGAAGACTGCTTCTGTGTAACAGGTTTGATAGGGACTCGTCCATCCAACATAATAGGTGATATTTTTCCAAAAATCCGGCTCTGTGGACGAAAGAACTCTTCAGTCGAGAAGGAAACTTCTTCCTCAAATGTTTCCATAACTTCCAGCAATGAATCTGAACGCGGCTGCTCTGATCTGGCCTCAACCGAAGCCGCCGCTTCCAGCTTTTTTATAGGCTTGGGATGGACTGCAACAACTGTCGGATGGACTGCTTCATTGGCAACCCGGTCAATACCTGTTGCCACGACAGAAACCCGAATAACACCTTCAAGTGCTTCATCAACAATTGCTCCAAAAATAACATTGGCTTCAGGATCAACTTCTTCACGGATACGATTAGCTGCTTCATCCACTTCAAACAGTGTCATGTCACGGCCACCGGTAATAGAAATCAGAAGGCCACGGGCACCGCGCATGGATGTTTCATCAAGTAAAGGATTAGCAATGGCTGCCTCGGCCGCTGCCAAGGCGCGACCTTGGTCCGAAGCCTCGCCCGTACCCATCATCGCTTTACCCATATCATGCATAACAGAACGCACATCAGCAAAATCAAGGTTGATCAACCCTTCACGCACCATCAGATCGGTGATCGAAGCAACACCGGAATAGAGCACCTGATCAGCCATGGCAAAAGCATCAGCAAAAGTGGTTTTCTCATTGGCAATGCGAAAAAGATTCTGATTAGGAATGACGATTAAGGTATCAACACTCTTCTGCAAGTCTTCAATACCAGCCTCAGCTGTCTTCATCCGACGCTGACCTTCAAAATGAAAAGGCTTAGTTACAACACCAACCGTAAGTAAGCCCTTTTCACGAGCAGCGCGCGCAATGACAGGAGCAGCCCCTGTACCGGTGCCGCCACCCATGCCAGCTGTCACAAACACCATATGGGAATGAGTCAAATGATCAAGGATCTCATCAAGACACTCTTCTGCCGCGGCACGCCCCACCTCCGGGTGCGAGCCCGCCCCCAACCCTTCTGTAACAGCAGCGCCCAATTGAATAACCCGTTCTGCTTTCGACATGGTTAGAGCTTGAGCATCTGTATTGGCAACTACAAATTCAACACCTTGCAAACCGGCATTGATCATATTATTAACAGCATTACCGCCGCCGCCGCCGACACCAAAAACGTTGATACGTGGCTTAAGCTCAGTAATATCCGGCTTGTGCAAATTGATTGTCATTTTCTTTCCTTCTCACATTTCCACCGCAGTTCCCTTAATTAAGTTGCGGAGTCAATCATTTTTACTCAAAAGCTCTCACGCAGCCATCTGCCTACACGTTGAAAACGCCCTTCTTTCGCTTCTGGCCATTCTGCTGAGATAAAGCGCAGCTTCTGGTCATCAAACCCAGCTGACTGAGGGTAAATCAGTAAACCGACTATTGTTGAAAATGCACCACCTCTGGCTATATCCGGCAACCCTGAAATCCCCAGCGGACGTCCGATGCGCAATCTACGGCTTAATATACGCCGTGCAACCTCCGGCAGACCTGTAAGTTGCGAACCGCCACCAGTCAGGATTAGGCGCTTACCAATTACAGTACCAAAATTGGAGCAGCCAAGCCTAGCACGCACCAATTCCAGTATTTCTTCAACCCGGGCCCGAATGATGCGCGATAACATGCTCCGTGGATACTGAGCAGCACCATCGCCTGTGGTATGTAAAGGCGGAAGCGTAATGATATTCCTGTCATCCGCCCCAAAAGAAAGTGCCGAACCATGCATCACTTTCAGCCTTTCGGCTTCTTCAATAGAAATTGAAAAACCATGAGCGATATCAAGAGTAATGTGATTACCACCCAAGGCAAGGCTATCAGCAAAAACAAATTTTCCCTTATTAAACACAGACATGGTTGTCATACCGCCACCTATATCAATACAGACTGCACCAAGCTCTGCCTCATCATCCACCAGAATGGACAGGCCGCTTGCAAACGGTGTTGCCACCATGCGCTCAACACTCAGGTGAGCACGGTTGATACAATGCTCAAGATTACGCAAAGGGGCCGAATCTGCCGTGACAATATGCATATCAACACCAAGAACATTGCCAATCATATCCTGGGGATCAGTCATATTCTGTTCACCATCAAGACTAAAGGAAACAGGCAAGGAATGAATAACAGGTCGATCATGATGAAACGCTATATGCGATCCTGCAGACAAAACACGGCGGATATCACGCATGGTCACGGCATGTCCCTTAACAGGCACTTCGGCCGCTATATGGCTGCTTTTCATGCCACGACATGAAAAATTGACAATAACTGAATCCACAATTAGTCCTGCCATGCGTTCGGCCGCATCAACAGCAAGCCTTACGGCCTGTTCGGCCACTGCAAGATCAATAATGACGCCCGACTTCACACCACGCGAGCGTTGAACGCCAAATCCCAGAACTTCCATTCGGTACGTACGCCCAGGCAAATGCTGTATGTGATTAAGCGGCCGCAAACGCGCAATGATACAGGCTATCTTGCTTGAACCTATATCAAGTACAGTTAGCAACCGCGTCTTGCGCACTCCTGCCGAGTTGATAGATGACATCATACTCATACTTAGCCTGCTTTCCGTGCCTTTTCTTGGCGTTCCAAATTTTTGACGGCGATAGCACGGTGTGCCAGCGCCTCAGCTGACAGGCCAACAGTAATCCGATCATCTAGCCGCAGGTCAATAATTTCAACATCTCGAAAAAATAAACTGTTCCTGTTCTGCATCATTAATGCGGCAGCCAGATGCCTAGACACATCCTTCTCAGGCAGCTTTATCCGTACACCATTGTCCAGAAGAATATCCCAGCGCCGGCCGCCAATGCGGATATAAGCCCGAGCATGCTGCCTGATAGTCGAAAATGGTTTTATTTCTTTGAGAAAAGCTGCCGCCTGACGGGCGGCTCCTTGGCCAACCAGCAGTGGCAATCCACGACTGAAAGCCCTCCTATAAGGCACAATGATATTACCTTCCCTATCAATAATATCGACGCTGCCATGATGTTGCCAGATAGCAATAGGCTGACGTTCCACAACGGAAATATTAACCTGATCAGGATAAATTTTTTGAACAGAAACCGATTCTATCCACGGAAATACAGCAATAGCTGCTCGTGCCTTCTCAATATCAAAACCGGGCAGGGAGATACCGCAATCAAGGCTTAGTGCGCTAAAGATATCAATTTCAGAAGTCTGCCGGTTCCCAATTATATTCACCTTGTTAACAGAAAAGCCAGCCATCGCAGCCGTCACATTGAAAGCCTGATAGGCATGCCCGCCGGCAAATATGCCAAAAACCACCGTAATAGCAAGAAACCCAAGAACAAAAATAGAACTAGAATGATGCGGCACGTACATATCTGCAATCCGCAAAAATGATGATATTTTTGCTCCAGATTTCTTATTCAACGCATACATGATGCATCCTCCACTATCCAGCGGGCAAGATCAGGAAGACTATGCCCTGAGACCTTTGCAATCTCAGGCATCAGAGATGTCGATGTCATGCCCGGTTGTGTGTTAATCTCGAGCCAGACTAATGCTCCATCACCCATGTCATCATAACGGAAGTCTGATCGACTTATCCCACGACAACCAAGAGCCTGATGAGCTATCAACGCCATTCTTTTTATATTTTGGTAAATATTTGATGAAATTTTTGCCGGACAGACATGCTTTGAGCCACCTAACGTATATTTTGAATTATAATCATAAAACTGAAAACGCTGTTCAGGCATAATCTCGCACACATCAAGCACTGTGTTTCCCATAACAGCGCAGGTCAGCTCGCGTCCGCTAACATAACGCTCCACCAACACTTCATCACCATACTTCCAGTCAGAAGATACAAGAATCTGCGGGGGAAAGAGCTGATCAGGCTTTACAATAACAACACCAAAACTTGATCCTTCACGAACAGGTTTGACCACATAAGGTGGTTCAATCGGATGTTCACGCCCTATGTCAAAACGCCTTATGATGCATGATGGTGCCACGGAAACCCCGGCGGCGGCAGCTATAATCTTGGCCTGAGCCTTATTCATGGCAAGCGCGGAAGCAAGAACCCCTGAATGAGTATAAGGTATCTGTAAATATTCAAGAATACCCTGAATGGTTCCATCTTCACCATAAGGACCATGTAGTGCATTAAAAGCAACATCCGGCCTAAGATCAGCCAGTACCGAGGCAATATCATGCCCTACATCAACATGGCTAACGTGATACTCTTCTTTTTTAAATGCAGCAGCGCAGGCACGCCCCGAAGACAGACTCACAGAACGCTCTGATGAAAAACCACCCATCAAAACCGCAATATGTTTTTTAGCCACACGAACACCCTTTGAAATTGGAGTGGTTTTATAAAACCACAACTTCTAGTAGAAACCGCAGAATAGGATTCACCTTTTCGAATCAATTGTATACGCTGTCCTACCTACAGGATCAAAAAGTTGATTTATTGACAATCCCTACTACGTTGTTTTAGATAGCCATTCTTTCTAACCTCTAATAACTTACCACTTTGAAAAGACTAAAAATATATTTTTTCGGACGAATATTCTAATATAGCAGTCTAAAACTGCCTCATTCCATAGAATTCAGATTACACAAATCGACAGGTATAAAATACAACTGCGGAAAGATTTTAGTCATCAAACCCAATTGCGGGTATAATTGTCTTACCAGGCAGGAACTGGCCGATACGCCTGATTTCCCAATGCAACTTTATATCGCTATGGGTAAAGACCCTTTTCCGTACAATCTCACCGAGCAATTCAAGATCATAACCTGTTGCATTTCCTGTATTGATCATGAAATTGCAATGCATGTCAGATATCTGGGCCCCACCGATTGCAAGCCCACGGCAACCGGCATCATCAATTACCTTCCAAGCCGATGTTCCTTCAGGGTTACGGAATGTCGATCCTCCTGTCTTCTCATGCACTGGCTGTGCTGTTTCACGATGACTCTGTACATCATCCATTGCCTTGCGGATCGCATCCGGTTCGCCCTTCTGTCCTTTCAGTAGGGCAGAAATAAAAATCAGATCCTCAGAGGCGCCTGCCTGGCGATAAGAATATTGCATATCACGATACGAAAGTATCCGACGATTGCCCCTACGATCAAGGCCGTAAACCTCAATTACCCGCTGCGAGGTCTCAACGCCATTGGCACCACTATTCATGCGCAATGCACCACCAAGGCCACCCGGAATACCATGATAAAAATGGAACCCCGCAATACCGGCCTTAAGAGCGGCAGCGGCAAGACGTTTGTCGGATACCGCAGCGCCGGCCAGAAGCATATCTTCAGATACTGCATGCACATCGCCAAACCCTTTGACAGGCAGTTGGATGACAATCCCCGGTATACCACCATCCCGCACAAGAAGGTTAGAGCCAATACCAACCACCAAGACGGGTATTTTTTCTGGCAGGTTTTTAAGAAAGTATGCCAGATCTTTCTCATCAGCAGGTTGGTAAAGTAACTCTGCTGGTCCACCGGTACGAAACCATGTAATCTTGCTCATATCGACATCGGACATTATGCGCCCGCGCAAACCGGAAAGCGCAAGCTGCTTCAACAATGCCTTACTATCAACAGGCTGAAAACTGATCATTTTTACAGTATTCCTCCAGTTCACGTGGTAAATCATAAGCCCACTGTGTAATATTACCGGCCCCAAGAAAAACAATTCCATCACCGGATTTTGCTGTTTTCCTGATCAAAGGCGCTATTTCTTCAGGCCCGTTAATATAACGGACAACACAATGGCCAGCAGCCTTTATGCGAGCTACAAGGACCTGCGCATCAATACCCTTGATTGGCTCTTCTCCTGCAGGATAAACCGGTGCAACAATCACAATATCGGCATTATTGAAACAAGTTGCAAATTCATAAAATAAATCACGCAGACGGCTAAATCGGTGCGGCTGCACAATGGCAATAATCTTGCCTAGGACGACATCACGAGCTGCAGCAAGGACTGCCATGATCTCAACTGGATGATGACCGTAATCATCAAAAATTTCCACGCCTTTCCACGAACCGGTATGGGTAAAACGTCGCTTGACACCGCAAAAGGAAGCAAGTCCATGTGCAATTGCTTTATCAGAAACACCAAGTTCATGGGCAACTGCGATTGCCGCTGTCGCATTGGAAACATTATGGCGTCCTGGCATGGGCAAAACCAGATTGCCCATTTCTATCGTTAGTCCTGTCTTACGATTATGGATGATAACATCAAAATGCGAGCGCGTCCCTTCCATCCAATAGTTTAGAAACCGCACATCAGCCTGCGAATTAGCACCATAGGTAGTCACACGACGGTCGTTGATATCACTGATGATGGCCTGCATTTCTGGATGGTCAAGGCACATAACACCAAAGCCATAAAAAGGAATATTCTCCACAAACTGGCAAAAGGCTTTGCGTACGCCCTCGAAACTACCATAATAGTCGAGATGCTCGGGATCGACATTGGTGACAACAGCAATATCAGCAGGCAATTTTAGAAATGAACCATCACTTTCATCGGCTTCCACCACCATCCATTCACCTGCTCCCACACGGGTATTCGTGCCATAGGCATTGATAATTCCGCCATTGATGACGGTAGGATCAAAACCGCCTGCCTCCAGTAGTGTCCCCACAAGCGAAGTTGTTGTCGTTTTACCGTGCGTACCGCCAATAGCGACCGCTTGGCGAAAACGCATCAATTCAGCAAGCATTTCAGCACGTTGAACAATCGGCAGCAGCTTTTCCCGGGCCGCAGCATATTCAGGATTATCCTTGCGGATTGCTGTTGAAATAACGATAATTTCTGCATCGCCAAGATTTCTAACATCATGGCCGACCAAAACCTTGATACCCTTTTCTCGGAGGCGATCAACATTGGAATTATCGATCTGATCTGACCCCTGCACTTTATAACCCAAATTATGCAAAACCTCAGCGATCCCGCTCATGCCGATACCACCTATGCCGATAAAATGAATAAGCCCGACATTAAATGGCATTTTCATGTATGAATCTCCTTCTTAAAGTTATTTGCATTTTTTCCGGCGGCTAGTGCTTGTGCCATATCTGCTAAGTCCTGTGTGGCCCCAATGCGACCTGCCGCATGTGCTTCTATTGCCATGGTTGCCAGCAGGGCAGGGTCACTGATAGCGCCATGGATTATTGTAGCAAGTCCGACAGGTGTAAGCTCCTCCTGCCGAACAACCTTGACACCGCCCGAAAATGCCAGAGTCAATGCATTTTGCATCTGATCATGATCAAGCGCATGAGGATAAGGCACCAACAGCGCCGGGCGACCGATAGCAGCAATCTCAGCAACTGTCGAAGCTCCAGCCCGCGCGATAATGTAATGCGCACGGGCAATCAGCTCTGCCATATTACTGAAAAAGGGCTGAATCTCCGCCTTAATCCCAAGGGATTTATAGGATTGCGTAAGTTTTACAATGTTAGAATCACGCGCTTGCTGTGTAATAATAAGGCGACTACGCACAGATTTATCCATAAGTGCAAGCGCTTGCGGCACAATTTCAGAAAAAAATGTGGCACCTTGACTGCCGCCAAAAACCAACAATAAAAACGGCTCATCTCCCTTTGCCTCGCTGTAAGGCACATGAGACGCCTCAATAACTGAGGCCCGCAACGGATTTCCGGTAATAATAATTTTGTCGGCAAATTTATCTTTACTTTCAAGAAAACCACCGGCAATGGCATCAACACGTGCCGCCAAAAACCTATTTGCACGCCCCATTACCGCATTCTGCTCATGAATAAAGGTCGGAATATGCATAATGGTGGCAGCATAAAGCGGCGGCAATGTCGGATAACCGCCAAAACCGATAACAAGGCGGGGCTTGAGTCGTCGAATAAGTCGATGGGATTGACACACGCCATATATCAAATAGAAAAGGGCACGCATGAATCTAAAAGGATTTTTTCCCATGATCGTTGCAGAACTTATCACATGTACATGATCATCCGGAAAGGAATCAAGAAAATGCCGTGCACGTTCATCCGTGAGAAAATGCACATCAAAACCGCGGCATGTCAGCTCAATACCAAGTGCCTCAGCAGGGAAAAAATGCCCCCCTGTTCCACCGGCTGCAAGAATAATCGTGCCTTTTGTATTCATATTATCATACTGTTATAACCATATTGCTTAAAGATGCAGACATACGTGCTTCAGGCCGCTTGCGCGTAAATGCAAGCAGGGCCCCCATGGCAAAGGCAACAGCAACTAATGATGAGCCACCATAGGAAATGAAGGGAAGTGTCATACCCTTAGGTGGCACTAAGTGCAGGTTGACTGCCATATTGACAATCGATTGAAAGCCAAATAGCATCGCAAGACCGGCAGTTGAAAAACGTATGAAATGCTCATGCTCCTTTATGGCAATAAATAATGAGCGAATCACAATGAAAGTAAATAACCCTACAATAAGCATGCACAGTACGATGCCATATTCCTCTGCTGCAACAGAAAAAACAAAATCGGTATGGCTGTCAGGAATGATGCGCTTGACAGTACCTTCTCCCGGCCCTTGGCCAAACCAGCCGCCGTTGATGATAGCTTCCCGTCCGACATCAACCTGAAATGTATTCCCATCTCCGGTTAGAAAACCTTTGATACGTTCACGTACATAATCGAACACTATATACGCACTAATACCCCCAACAATAATAAACCCAAGAAATAGGAGAATAATAATCTGTGAAACGCCAGCTAAGAAAAACAGCGCAAAACCTGTTACACTGATCAATACAGTCTGGCCGATATCCGGCTCAAGAACCAGAAGAAAAACGCAAACAGCGTAAAGCACCATAGCCAGCAGATAGCCTAGCATATTATGATGGCCTTTCTGCTTAGCAAAAAGCCACGCCAGTATGACTATAAAAGCTGGCTTCATGAATTCAGAGGGCTGGATTGTGAATGCCAGAAGCGAAATCCAACGCCTTGCACCCTTAATCTCGATGCCGGCGAACAGAGTTAGAATCATAAGTACCATAGTAATGCCAAGCAGCAGCAAACAGCAGCAGCGTATATTATGCGGATCCATGAATGAAACGATAATCATCACAAAAAATGCTGGTAAGATGTATTTGATATGCAGTTTGACAAAATGAAAGTTGTCGGCAATGCCGATCCTGTGCGCAACAGAAGGGCTTGCAGCAAAAGACAGAAGCAGTCCTATCCCCATCAGTAATAGACAGGCAGCCAAAATCGAGCGATCAATTGTCCACCACCAGTTGGCGATCGGTCCGCCATCGATGCGACTAACCATGATACTCCTTTCTTTCGGGCATTTTACACCAATAGAAAAACACGGAGGTATTTGCGTTTATATCAAAACATCATCCCCGATGCATTTATATGCACAATCCTGTTTGGTTGCCAAAAAGCTAAGACCATTATGTAAATGCTTCTTAATATCTGCAATGATGATAAATAAAAAGCGGATTTTACCGCACTTGCCAAATATAAACCATGATATTGCCCTATCAAGCTTCGTTTCAGGCACAATAAGCTGAAAGAAATTCCAGATCGTTAACATTTGAACCAAAACCCGATAAATCAAGAAACATGTCCCTAAAGCTCCTGCACAAACTTGCGAAACATGTCGCCGCGCTCTCTATAATTTGCAAACTGATCAAAACTCGCACAAGCCGGTGAAAGCAGTACCACAACATCGCCCACCTTATCTTGTGTCGCGTCATACACTGCTTGGCGCAGGGCATTTGCAAGTGTATCGGCTAGAAATACAGGAACATCTTTACCTATTGTGTGGATAAATTCAGCAGCTGCCTCACCAATCAGATAGGCTTTTCTGATTTTTGGAAAAAACTCCCGCAATATATGAATACCGCCTTCTTTCGGCATCCCACCGGCAATCCAATAAATATGATCAAAGACAGAAAGTGCAGACGCTGCCGCTTCCGCATTCGTTGCTTTACTATCATTAATGAACAGAATATGTTCTTTGCGCCTGACTTCCTCCATGCGGTGAGATAATCCCTGAAAAGATGCAAGCACGGTATCTGTATCTTGAAAAGCTATTTTTAGGATATGGCAGCAGGCAAGCGCAGCAAGGACATTCTGCATATTATGTATACCGCGAAACAATGAAGCACCCTTTATCGAAGCCAGTTGCTCAATGCTACCATCATGGCCACAAACAAGCATTTTTTTGCCTTCAGCAAAATAACCATCCTGCAGAGAATGGCCAACTGCGATAGGCAGAATATATTTACCCTTTGTTTTTAGGCATTCATAAATTTTACGGCATGGTATATCATCAACACTGATGATCGCTGTCTGCGCAGCTTCCACAAGTCTTTCCTTAATAGCGGCGTAATGCTTAAAATTTCCATGGCGGTCAATATGATCCGGTGTCAGGTTCAACAAAATACCGATAGTTGGAACAAGTGATGGTGTGAGGTCAATTTGATAGGACGAGCACTCAATAACATAAAACCGCCGATCCGCCGGTGGCTCAAGCAACAGAATTGCCGTACCTATATTGCCACCCATCTGTACATCATACCCGGCAACACTTAACAGATAGGTAATAAGTGCTGTTGTCGTGGATTTGCCGTTTGTACCGGTAATGGCAATAAAAGGACAGTCCTTTGCAGTAAGGCCTTTCCGCTGCAAAAAAGCGTTGCGCTCACGCACAAAAAGCTCAATATCACCAATCACCTCCACATTATGGGCTGCGGCTAACTTTACACTCCAATGCGGTTCAGGGTGGGTAAGTGGCACACCGGGAGATAGAATAAGGGCTGCTGTTTCCTTCCAAGCAATATCATGCAGATTTTTCGTATCAAATCCCTGTTCCCGTGCCTTTGTAACCGCCTGTGTATTATCATCCCACAAAATAACTGCAGCACCACCAGCAACAAGCGCCCTTGCTGTCGCAAGACCCGAATCGCCAAGCCCGAAAAGCACAATTTTTTTTCCGCGGAAACACTGAACAGGAATCATGATCTTATCTGAGTTTCAGTGTTGACAGGCCAACAAGGGCGAGAATTATGGAAATAATCCAGAAACGAATGACAACTTGGCTTTCTGTCCAGCCTTTCTTTTCAAAATGATGGTGAATAGGTGCCATAAGAAAAACGCGCCGCCCCATTATCTTGAAAAGGCTGACCTGTATGATGACAGAAAGAGCCTCTATTATAAATACCCCTCCAATAATTGCAAGGACAATTTCATGCTTTGTCGCAACAGCGACAGCACCAAGCAAACCGCCAAGCGCAAGTGAACCGGTATCACCCATGAAGATGGCAGCAGGCGGTACATTAAACCATAGAAAGCCAAGCCCTGCACCAACTACAGCGCCAAGAAGCACAGTCAACTCACCTGTGCCAAACACAAAATGAATCTGCAGATAATTGGCAAAAACAGCATTGCCCGAAAGATAGGCAATCAGTGCAAAAGAAGAAGCGGCAACCATGACCGGCACAATGGCCAGCCCGTCTAAACCATCAGTCAGATTAACCGCATTTCCAGCTCCAACAATGACAAAAGTTGCAAAGGGAATAAAAAACCACCCAAGATTATAGATATAATTGACAAAGGGAAAAGCTAGACCGGATGAACCTATATGCATGATGACAAAAACAGTGACTGCTGCAATCAGAAATTCCAGCCCGAGGCGTATCTTGCTCGAAAAACCTTTATGATCCTGCCTTATCACCTTCAGATAGTCATCATAAAAACCGATGCCGCCAAAGGCAAGCGTTACTGCAAACACCACCCAGAAATAAATATTGAGCAGATTGCACCACAGCAAGGCCGATACAGTCATGCCGCTCAAGATCATAAGACCGCCCATGGTAGGTGTGCCAGCTTTTTTAAAATGAGTCTGCGGTCCATCAGCTCTGATAGGCTGACCTTTACCCTGCCGTACTTTAAGCGAAGCAATAATGCTTGGGCCGAACAGAAAGACAATCATGGCTGAAGTAATCATGGCCGCGCCTGTACGAAACGTAATATACCATAAAATACGAACCCCCGGCAGATAATCGGATAAAGCCGACAAAAACATAAACATGGCGGAAAACTGCCTTTATCTCTACAATTTTCAGGACTGAGCGAGCTTATAACGATCAAGAAGTGCAGAAACAAGACGCGATGAACCACTACCATTTGATGATTTGACCATCACAACATCCCCAGAACGGATTTCATTGAGAACTAGAGGCAGAAGATCGGCTACTGTTTTGCGATAAAAAATTTGTAGATCATTACGCAAAATATCAGCAAGATATTTCATCTCTTGGCCACCCAAAAATGCAAGGCTGACATTGGCCTCCCGCATCGGTTTACTCAACTTTTCATGCGCTTTGCGTGAAAAAGATCCCAATTCCAGCATATCGCCTAGCACTGCGATCCGTCGTCCGCGCCGTCCAATATGACTGTTTGCAAGCAAGGAAAGCCCGGCTCGCATTGAAACAGGGTTCGCATTGTAACTTTCATCAATAAGCAAAAATATGCCGCCTGATGGCAAAATCAGTTTATAGCGCCCCCCCCGCCCACTCCCAGCTATGAAATTCTGCAAGGAAATTGATAGACGAGCAATATCTGCCCTAAGAATATCTCCAGCACTCAAGACTGCAAGTGCATTCTGCACCATATGATAGCCAGGTGCACCAATCTTGACCATTGCCTCCTGTCCGTCAAGTATCACCTTAAAACATGAGCAATCCGTATGCAGATGCACATTCAGCAAACGATAATCCGCTTTTGCCGCTTCACCAAAAGAGACAATATGGGCTACATTAGTCTTTTGTGCTTTTTTTGCCAGATAAGTGAAAAATCTATCATCCGCATTCAGCAGGGCTGTGCCACCAACCTTCAATCCTTCAAAAATTTCCGCCTTAGCATCAGCAATCGTTTCAATGCTGGTAAAATATCCTAGGTGGACAGCTGCAATACAGGTTATAATGACGAGATCCGGTTCTACTAGCCTTGCCAGTTGCCGGATCTCGTTTTCATGATTCATACCAATTTCAAAAATGCCGAAATCCGCATCAATAGGCAGACGAGCAAGAGTCAGCGGAAGGCCCCAGTGATTATTGAATGAAGCCAGATTGGCATGTACTCTGCCAACGGTTGAAAGCGCATGACGTAAGATTTCCTTGGTTGTAGTCTTACCAACCGAGCCCGTAATGGCAACAATTTTTGCATGGGAACGCCTACGAGCCGCCTCTGCCAGTTTTCCAAGCGCAACAAGCACATTATCAACAATAACTAGAGGAACAGAAGTTCGCCGCACGGATCCTGCATGCTTCCTTGCCACAACAAGAACACTAGCACCATTTTTTACCGCTGCTTGAATAAAATCATGACCATCAAACCGTTCACCCTGAATAGCAAAAAATGCATCTCCATCTTGCAATGTGCGTGTATCAATAGAAATACCCGTAATATCACTATGTAATGTTCCCACATTCTCACCGTCAAGGGCATCAGTAAATGCACGCTTGCTCCATAAAGGAATCATTTAACACACGCCTCCAGTGCTGCATGAACTTCTACATGATCGGCAAAAGGCAAAAGCCGATCACCCACAAACTGGCCTTCCTCGTGCCCTTTCCCAGCGATGATCAGTGTATCTCCGGGTTGTAGCATGGCTACCGCCTTGCGGATGGCATCGCGCCTGTCACCGATTTCAATAGCTCCTGGAGCTCCTATCAGGATTTGCTTGCGGATTATTATCGGATTTTCCGTGCGAGGATTATCATCCGTGACAATAACCACATCAGCAAGATTTTTCGCGATCTTTCCCATAATTGCCCGCTTGCCCTTATCGCGATCACCACCGCAGCCAAAAACTAGCACAACGCGGCCAGTAGTAAACGAGCGCACAGATTTTAGGACATTTTGCAGCGCATCGGGCTTATGAGCATAATCCACATAAACAGGAGCACCTCTATGGGTTGATCCGACCAGATCGAGCCGCCCTGGTGCACCTTTAAGCCGCTCCAGCGCGTGGAATACAACAGCCGGCTGCACACCAATTGCAATGGCAATCCCTGCTGCAACCACGGCATTTATTATCTGAAATTCTCCTGCTAATGGTAGAAGCACCTCGTAAATATCACCCTCAAACTTAAACTCAATATACTGACGAAAACGCTCATGTTCCACCCGCTTAATACGGATAAAGGCACCTTTGCGCCCAACAGTCAGAACATTGCACTTTGCCTGCTGTAGATATTCTATTGCTTTATCTGAATATTTGTTGTCCGTAAAAATAATTGCCGGTGCGCCTTTAGGTAATAAAGTATCAAATAAACGCATCTTAGCAGTGAAATAATCCTCAATCGTTGCATGATAATCCATATGATCACGCCCAAGATTGGTAAAGGCTGCAGCGGCAAGATGCACACCATCAAGCCTACGCTGCTTGATTCCGTGTGAGGAAGCCTCTATGGCAACATGGGTCACGCCTTCTTTGGCAAGCTCTTTCAATAGCTGATGCAGTTCAAGAGGATCCGGTGTTGTCAAAGAGGCGTATTTAACAAGCTTCGGCGATATAACACCCAGTGTCCCAATACTTGCCGCAGAAAACCCCGTATCACCCCAAATTTCACGCATGAAGGAAACAACAGATGTCTTGCCACTTGTACCGGTAACTGCTATTATGACGTCTGGCTGCTGTCGATAAAAATAGGCTGCTGTAATTGCCAGTGCGCGACGAATATCATCTACCTGCAACACAGGAACGGATACATTGGGTATAGTAGTCCCTTTTTCTATAACGATGGCAATAGCACCTTGTTTTGCTGCATCCAATATATAAAGATGACCATCTGCGGAATTTCCTTTAATTGCGAAAAAAACAAAGCCAGCCATAACTTGCCTAGAGTCAGCAGTAATACCAGCAACTTTGACTACAGGTGCATTATCTATTGCTTTTATCCATTCAGCGAGCTCCATATTGTGCCTCTTTCCCCAGACTGTCCTAAAAAACATATAACTGAAATTATATCGGAAATCCGCTTTCTTACTCTTCTACGCTGACAGCGGATATTGGCCTGTTTTCTTCGTCAAAATCCGGCGCAATTCCTAGAAAGCTTGCCGAGCGGCGAACGATATTAGCAACAATAGGTGCTGCATTAAAAGCTGCAGTAGCAGAATACACGCCCACCTCGGGTTTCGGTTCATCAACAAACGTCAAAATAATATAGGATGGATCCTCCATCGGAAAGGCCGCAATAAATGTATTAAATCGCTTATGCTTTGAATACTTACCATCCACAACCTTCTCTGCTGTTCCGGTCTTTCCGCCGACCCGATATCCCTTCACAGCAGCCTGCCGGCCCGAACCAATATCGGCATTTAGTCTATACAGATAACGCATGTCACGGCTGGTCTCCGAATTGATAACCTGTATTGCCTGCTTCAGGACTTGCAGCTGATCACGCTTGAGAAATGTCGGTTTGACAAGCAGACCATCATTCATTAGGGCAGCCGCCCCCACTGCTGTCTGCAGAGGAGTTGTCATCATGCCATGACCAAAGGCGATTGTCATAGAATTGATCTTTTTCCATTGAGGCGGCTCAACAGGGTGAGCAATTTCTGGCAACTCAGTTATCATACGATCAAGCAGACCAAGCCGCTTCAAAAACTGGCGGTGATGGATAATACCGACAGCTTCAGCCTCCCGGCCTGAACCAATATTGGAGGAATAAATAAAAACCTCCCAAAGAGCAAGCTTGCGGTATTTTCCATGAAAATCGCTAATTGTCTGCTGTCCAAACTGTAGCGGCTTCGATGCATCAATCATTGTATTGAGCTGAAACAACCCGGAATCAAGCGCCATGGCGGTTGTAAAACTTTTGATTATCGATCCCATCTCAAATGTACCGGCCGTCATACGGTTAAGCCGATCACTTTTGAGCGCATCAAAGGGCGTATTGGGATCAAAATCTGGCAGCGAGGCCATAGCTAGCACTTCACCGGTCTTGACATTGAGTACAACCGCCCCAGCTGCAAGCGCTTGATAACGCTGTATTGCTTGCTGCAACTCATCACGCACAATTGCTTGGACACGAATATCAATGGAAAGGACCACCGGCTCCAGTGATGAGGACATTGTAAGGCCGGCTGCACGCAAATCACTCAGGCCTGCCTGATCAATATATTTTTCCATACCGGCTATGCCTTGGTTATCAATATTAACAAGACCAAGGATATGTGAGGCTACTGGCCCACCCGGATAAAACCGGCGTGTTTCTGTTCTGAACCCGATACCGGGAATGCCGAGTGCCATGATCTCCGTTCTCTGTCGCGGTGTCAAACCACGCTGAATCCAAGCAAAACCTGTTTTACCCTTCAGCCTGCGCCAAGTTTCCTCTCGATCAAGATTAAGGAGAACCGTTGATAAAAGCCCTATCGTCTCATTGAGATCAATAATCCGGCGCGGTTCAGCAAAAAGTGAATATGTTTTAATATCTGTCGCAAGCAGCTGTCCGTTACGATCAACGATATCGGGCCGAGATGCCATGCTAAGGTAACTTAAACCCTTTGCCGCTTCAATCTCTCCACCCTGCTGGCCATAATAAACCAGTCGAACAATGATCACAGCATAAATAAAAAAAAAGCATACCACAACGATAAGAAGCCGCAGGCGGATACATTTTACAAGGGAAATCTCTTCCTGTAGGCGCTCGAACCGCGAGAGTGATCCTTCTCTTTTCCTGAAGAGAAAATCCATAAATTTCACGGATGCGTCCTCCCTGTTCGGATATGACGCGTTGTTTTACCTTTGAGCCCGACCTGTATAATCACCACCTCGTTATCATGAATAATGTTCTGAATAATGTCAAGAGTTTGTACCGGAATATCTGTTATCCTGATAAACTGCTCAGGCTGGATAATTTCAAGTCCTAGCTCTTCCTTGTACTGTTGAATAAGACGCTGCAGACGGACAGGCTGTGTCATCAATGCCCAGTCGGCATGCAGCAAGCGGATGGTATCTTTCTCCGCCTCAATCCGCCTTTCAATATGCCGAACTTCTAAAGAACGTTTCTGCGCCTCGTATTTGACTTTATAAGTTATTGCCGCAGAAAATATCATAATAGCAACCAGAATAATATCACTTGTCCGGAAAACAGTCATTTTGTAGCCTCATCAAAAAACGACTGGGGTAGGTACCCCGAATCCCGAATATTGTCGAATCAGGTTCATAGCAAGATGTATCCGTACGAATACCAGCACGCAATTTTGCCGAACGTGCACGCGGATTATGTACAATTTCCTCTTCTTTCGGTATCTTTATGCCCTTGAAAAGCAGCACAAAACTAGGCAGCCGGCTTACGGTATCTGGCAAATGGCGTGAGGAAATTTTTATACCGGAGCGGTCATGGAAAAAGCGTTTGACCATGCGATCCTCAAGCGAATGAAATGTGACAATCACCAGCTTACCACCTGGTTTCAATATTTTTTCAGCTGCAAAAAGTGCATGGGCAAGCTCACCCAGTTCATCATTGACATAAATACGCAGCGCTTGGAATACACGTGTCGCCGGATGGATGGTAGCAGGCCTGCGTCTGAGAAGTTTTTCTATCGCTCCTGCCAGATCACCTGTGCGGGTAAAAGGCTTTTTCTGTCTACGCACTTCAATCATGTGGGCGATACGCCCGGCATGGCGCTCTTCTCCCAGAAAACAAAAAATTCGGGCAAGATCACTACTTTTCATGCGGTTGACTACATCAGCTGCCGTAAAACCCTTTGCAGCCATACGCATATCCAACGGTCCATCCCTGAAAAAGGAAAAACCGCGCTCGGCTTGATCAAGCTGCATAGAGGAAACCCCAATATCAAGAACCACAGCATCGGGCGCTTCCTGTATCACGGCATCAAGATGGGAAAAAGGCGTTTCAATGACTTGTAGGCGCCCCTCTGCGCTTTCAACAATCGGCCGAGCCTCACGTATGGCAGTAGGATCGCGGTCAAGGCCAATGACGCGCGCTCCGTGTTTAAGAAATGCACGTGAATAACCGCCTGCCCCAAATGTTGCGTCAATGACCAATGCCCCGTCAAGATCGCCCAAGCTTTCGACAACTTGGTCAAGCATAACCGGCATATGCCGATTATATATCTGCATCTTCATTCTGGTTCTCTCCTAGTTTTATGAAAATGCGCCTGCTCCATGTGGTAAAGCCGTTTACTAATCTGCATCGCCAAAGGCAAATATAGGATGACTTCCTTGTACCAATAAAAGCCAATCCTTTTCGTGACATTGCTCCTTGCAACTGCAAAGCATAGAGCCTGTACAACTCATAAATTGCCATATTGACAATAAACAGATCAAATCGTGTTGTACATTGTCGCCTGTTATAATTTAATGGAATATTAGGGTTGGTTATTAATTACCGCTATTTTTTTATCCCACCCCCAGATCCGCTGAAAATTAGAACCAGATGGGAATTATTAAAGAAAATCAGTTGGCCTGTAAGCCGGGTTCTGTATGACAGGACAAACCTGTGCGGCAACCATTCATCTGGGACGGATGTTACCACCCGCCTCTTGCAACCCACCCGGATAGCCAGCCCGGAAACAGGGCCTGTATCATCCTTAAAGGATGGTACGTGCTATCTCTATTCGGTTTTGCTCCCGGTGGGGTTTACCTTGCCATCACCATTACTGACAATGCGGTGGGCTCTTACTCCACCCTTTCACCCTTGCCTATAAAAAACAGGCGGTTTACTTTCTGTGGCACTTTCCCTAGGGTCGCCCCCGCCGGGTATTACCCGGCACCGTATTTCCATGGAGCCCGGACTTTCCTCACCAGCGCACCTTTCGGTATTGGTCTGGTGCGGTTGCCCGACCAACTGATAAGCCTCCATTCGTAAAGAAATTTCAGGAGCTTGAAAAGCGAATTATATAATAAAAAAATTTAAAATGACCATTCTTATAATTTTTCCCGCCAGAAAACCCTAGTATAGAAGATTATTTAACAAAAGTATTGAAGCATAAAATGTGTTTCTTAATAATTCTCACCCATACCCGTTTGTATGCCACATCCACATATCGATAAATCAACTACATACTCTCTACCGATGACTAAGGCGGTCAACAGACGGCCCTAATAAAGCCATTAAGGTGGCTTTAGAAAACTAAAGATGCAGCTGTTTGGAGATAAAGTTTAAGACTGCTCAAAAATCAAGCCAAAACAAGGTTAAACTATTATCATTTGTGGTTTTTATCAAAGTGTGCCATTCTAAAGTATAAAATGCCGATTTCCTGATATAGATAGACAACAAGCAATATCAATAATTGCTGCAGCGTTTTAACCGTTGGTAAATCAATAGTTTCACCCACTCTTTATGTGATCGTATCCTCTATTTTTTGTCCCCCTCAACATAAAATAGTCTCCCAATAGCAACAGGTTTCGTATATAATACTCTATGTGATCCTTAACCAGCTTGTGCTACGGAAGAAAAATTGTCAGGAAGCTGGAATTGACGACTTCAATGACCATAGGGCACGAACCCAGGCCTCTAATATCCCTGCCAAGCCAATTTCCTTCAGCAACCATCTGCATGATCGGACCATCTTAATGTAGCAAAGGACAGAACCATATTATCTTCCCTTTCTGGATATAGAATCGAATGTGAGATCTACTGCCTATAAACCTCCTGCCTAGAGTCTCAAAAAAGAAAAAATAGAAATCTTCTTTAAGGTGATCAAAAATACTATGGCAATCAAATCCTTGGCAGGTTATCCTGAAGAAAAATATTACGGGCATCATTAAGGGATATTGATGGAGAGAGCGATATCAACATCTTTGCCAAGTAACCATCCGTCCCACAAAGACATTGTAAAATGCAGCCACAAAAAGACAAGCAACCAACCCTACAATAATTACTAATTCACATGGGCTGGACTGCCGGCTATTTTTTCGGGCGAATACCCATCAGATGGCAGATAGTATAAGCGAGATCAGCATGATTTAGAGTATAGAAATGGAAATCCTTTACCCCTCGTTCTACAAGATCAAGCACCTGCTCGGCAGCCACAATGCCTGAAATCAGCGAATGGGTTTTAGGATCTTTGTCCAGCCCCTCAAAGCGGTAAGCCAGCCAATTAGGAATATGGGTGCGGCTGCGGCTACAGAACCTACTGACATGGCGAAAATTGTGAATCGGCAGGATTCCTGCCAGGACAGGAATATCAATTTTTGCTGCATGTAATTTTTCCATATAGCGTTCATACAGATCATTATCAAAAAATGCCTGCGTAATCGCACGCGTCGCACCATTATCAATTTTGCGCCTGAGCAGATCAATATCCATTGCAAAACTGGGGCTCTCAGGATGTTTTTCAGGATAGGCTGAAACTGTAATGTCAAAATCACTGTCGATAGCCTTTAGGCCCGCCACCAGCTCCACAGCATTGGCATAACCGCCGGGGGTTGGCCTGTAAACATCGCCTCGGCCATTGACCGGGTCACCCCGCAGGGCAACAAAACGCCGAATGCCGAGAGCAGAAAATCCGCGAGCGACTTGGTCTACCTCAGCACAGGTTGCACCAACGCAGGTCAGGTGTGCTGCAACAGAAAGCTCCGTCTCTTTCAAAATACGCTCTAGAGTACGCGCTGTACGTTCTTGTGTTGAGCCGCCGGCACCATAGGTCACCGAAATAAAATGCGGCTGAAGAGGAGCAAGGCGATCTACCGTCTCCCATAGAATTTCTTCCATCTGTTCTGTCCTAGGTGGAAAAAATTCAAAAGATACATTTATAATATCACCATGATGCAAAAGCCTATACGCAGGCATTTCCAGCACTCCTCCTGATTTCCAGCTCACAAAAGCCCAGCATTGCGCATTGATATCATTTCCGCCTTGTTATGTTCAATTATCCGAAATTAGCATGGCCGGATTACGCGCAAGCCAAAGCTTAACTGTAAGGCCTTTGTCGATATCTGTACCTTCATGGGCAAATTCTTCACTCATGACAAACTCCAGCTTGGCACTTTTAAGCCATTTTTTAATCTGCTCATCAGAAAACCCGAGGCGTCGATGCGCATGCTTGCTACGCAGAAACTCAAAATTATGTGGTGCAAAATCAACAATGACAAGCCGTCCGCCAGGGGATAGCACACTCGCAGCCCTGCAAATAGCCATCTGCGGTTCATCCAAAAAATGCAATACCTGATGAATGGTGATAAGATCGAAAATTTCACACTCAACGGGCAGAACCGAAATATCTTCCCAACGCACCAAAGCGTGAGTTATGCCCGCTTTGTCAAGATTGACGCGGGCAACGGCAAGCATATCACGATTGATATCAATCCCCACACCACGGGCATAAAGCGGGGCAAAGAGCCTCAGAAGCGACCCTGTGCCCGTTCCAACATCCAACATGGCCTGAAACGGATATGATCCTACCACACGCAGCAGGGCCTCTTCTATCGCTTTGTCAGAGACATGTAGCAACCGCAGTTCATCCCATTGGCCAGCATTGGCAGAAAAATAGGCAGTTGCATATTCTTGACGCTGAAGCTTTACCTGCCGCAGCCGGTCTAGATCATGATCTAGCAAGACATCATTGCGGTTAAGTTTTTCAATAATGAAATGGACAATATTTGTGCGTAAAGCATTTTCCGAAAGGCGAAAATAAGCCCACGCCCCTTCCTGATAACGGTCTATCAATAATGCTTCCTGCAATAATCTGAGATGACGCGATACCCGCGGCTGTGATTGACCAAGAATGGTCATCAGATCTGATACAGTCAGATCCCCTTCCGATAAAAGCACAAGAATCCTCAGACGGGTCAGCTCCGCTACCGCCTTCAAGATATCTACCATAGGATCAAGGTCAAGCATTAACTGTAAGACATCCCGACCAAAACTGTACAATTCTTAGAACATATAAAGATATCTTTATATAAATCGAAAAAATAATGCAACAAAAATCTATATCGAAAAGTCTGTACTAATTCGCATATGTATGACCCTATCAGATCAATTTTATTATTAATCGATATTGTTTTCTGGTGAAGGATTAGGGATGAACGCCATTCCTTGTAAGGAGTACAGGCAGGCTCATTTCTAGCCGCTTGTAGGCGTAAGCTGGCATAATATCTCGCCAGATTAGCATACCAT
>QENA01000034.1 GCA_003331045.1 Candidatus Tokpelaia sp. JSC189 | reverse complement strand
TATTGGGGCCAAAGTTACCACAATTCCCTCTCTCAGCTTTAGAAACCCAAACCAGGCAGTATGAATTATGAGAATTATACAAGCACACCAGAATAGTCAATTTCCTGCTGTGAGCAATGGCGCAATTGGGCGCGATACTGTGCAGAAGTTCAAGTGGCCTATGCAGCGTCGGTATAAACGGAAATTAGATGGCACCGTTATTGACCGTGTGACTGGCAAGATTATCGGAGGTTTGAGATAAGTTTATCAATGCCCACCGTCAAGGTTAGGGGAGTGAGGCTCTGTCTTTAGGAATTTCTGTTTCACAGCAATATATTGGTATCGTTCGCAAACGATACATTATTGGGTTGTCTGCACCGGTGCACCACTGTTCAATATGCGGAAAGCTGAGAACAAAGAAACCCTGAGGGCAACCCAAAGAATTGCTCCAATACCACAGGCGATAAAGCTAGATCCGCCTTTAATTCATCGGCTTTTTCTCTCATATTCTCCCATAGGTTGACAGTGCCCGTATGCAACCAAAATAGAATAACAATCCATTTTGTCAACCGTGACGTCCGGTTGTTTTAAAGCCGGATACTGTTTTATTGTGGCTGATATCGTAGGAAAATTAGCCCATGACTGGACGTATTCCTGGCGCCGGACTGCCGATGGATGTGGACGTTTTTATCAGCCCCAGTCCTATTTCAAAGGCCATATTGAAATCATTCCTTGGAATAATCTTGTGCAAGATGCACGGGAAAGAAACAAGGCTTTCTTTGATCCAATGGGGATCGACAACACAAACCTCTTTAACGGTGTAGGATAAACCCGACTTATTCGAATAAAATAGGCCTGCTATACTTTATTATTCATACGAGCTTTACGATTGCCGCAAATACACCGATTGCAACAACCAGCATGGATCCCAGCTTGATCGTCATGCGCTGCTCAAGTTCCCGCATTTCTCCCCGCACCAGTTTAATATCTGTGCGCAGAGCTGTTTCCATCTCGCGCATATCTGTGCGTACAGCCTCAATTTTGGCATTGTTACGCACTTCCATCTCGCGCATATCTGTGCGTGTTACGAGATCGGCGGCCTTGTGGGCCTGTCTTACAGCTGTGGAGATAGCCTCAGCCTGTACCTCTGGCATGCCTGATTGAGCCAGTGTCTTGATGAACTCATGTGTATCAAAAGCTACAACTGGCATGGAACGTTTTATTCCTTAGATCTCATATGTACTATGCCCAGTCCAATGAATATCAGGAGACAGGTCAAAAAGCCATGGAAAGTTTGCGAAAAGATTAGGCTTTGTTTTTGATTTGGGCATGGCGATCTCATCGCCCCACTAAACTGGAGATGATTATCTGATAACCAAATGGACAGCATTAAAGGCTTTTTATCTGCTGGAATCCTTGCTTCAATAGCAACTGGATATTTTAGGCAAAGATTGCAATAAATGAGGAGATAAACTCTCCTTTTTGGAGTATCGATCATAGCGGTTATGCTGAACCCTTTGTCGGTCTTGGCAGTGTTTTCTTGCCGCGTATCCGCCAGCCGAAGGTTGAGGTGATCATAATATCAACGGTGATATTGCAACCCTGTTCCATGTGGTGGCAATGTCATTACCCTTAATTTCATTGATTGTTTGGTCGGAACGGCGGGATTTGAACCCACGACCCCTTGACCCCCAGTCAAGTGCGCTACCGGGCTGCGCTACGCTCCGAATGGCAAAGCCCCTAGGGCACAATAGGAATAAAAGCAAGACATAAAGTCCTGAAAGCAGGAAAAATGGAGCAGCGTGGCAGTTTTCAAAACAAAAATACTTCGGGAATTAGCACTGATATTCTGTTTATATTTTAACCTAATTCAACCGATTTTTGATCCAGGCTATGAAGCATTCAAGTATGGTAATACCCAAGGCCCCTGATAGGAACCCCGTAAGGCCGGTCACAGTTTCTGGTGTTAAACCGGTAGTGTTTGAAATCATATCGAAGCGCTCAAGAGTATGATGAATGACAGGAGCTGCAACGGGCGTGATGTAGATGGCACATAAAGCCCCGGCGATCCATTCCATGATCCTGTGTGCCCATGTTTTTTGAGGCCCGTTTACCTGTCTCACCAGAGCCCCAGCAATGCCAGCAAGCCCAACCCATAAACTGCTTACAATGGCAATAAACCAGTCAGGCGGCACATTTTTCTCAGGCATTTTATTTTTCCTGTTTCTGGAATTTTTCATAAAAAGCGATAAACCTCCTTCCGCATATCTGCTTTTCAAACTCTGATTTTTTAAAGGTAGCAATCAGCCCGATGACGTCTTGCTTGCTCATGGCCCGAAGAGGAGGGGCGGGCACAAATCTATCAAAGCACAAGCTTAAGTCAGCAGGCAGCGGGGGCAGATCAGGGTGTGAGAGGTTTCTCATCCCAGAGCCGGCGCACCCTGCCAGTGTCAGTGTCAGACAGGCAAACAATGTCCCTATCGTGAAGCGTTTGAATATAGGCATCAAGGTCTTTCACCTTTTCTTCAAATTCTATGATTTTTTCAGCGTCTGCCTTTATGCGCTCAACGTACTCCTCAAGAGTAGAGCGCCACAGTTCAGCGTGTTTGCGGTATTGGTTTGTCAGGGCTGTTTGATTTTCAAGTGCACGTTCAAGGTGCTTTTTTTCATCAATGCTAATCTTTGCGACCAAAAATGAGGCCAATAGAGCGCCGCAAAAGCCAAGTATCATGATTGCTCTGATGCCCATTATTCAAGTGCTCCCATGATTTCACTCAATAAAGGGTCAGTCTGAACCTCAAAGGAGGGGCATGCCTTGGCAGCATATTCATTGTGACCGGATATTTTTTTGATGGATGGATACTTTTTCAAAAGATCCTTGCACAGGCATGCCAGGGCGGTTTTCTGAATAGGCGTGCGTGTATCCTTTGGCTCTTTGCCAATGCGCGCAAGTCCCCCAATATAGCAAATACCAATGGAATCTGCATTGTGGCCTCGTGTATGGGCACCTATCTTTTCAATGGGACGCCCACTCTCAATCTCTCCATTGCACAAAACCACAAAGTGATAGCCAATACCATCCCATCCGCGTTCTCGATGCCAACGGTCAATATCATGGGCGTCAAAATCCTTCCCCTCCGCTGTCGCCGAGCAATGTATAAGAATTTCATTTATCGGGCGCATGCCTTATCTTGTCTCCATTCAAAGGAGCTCCGCTTTCATCGCGGGGAACCAATTATTTGCAAAAAAAGTCAGTTATTTGTGGCCACAAGCCCTAGATTCCCTTGGCCCTAGATTCCCTTGGCCTTGTCTTTGACTGGCATAAACTTTTGCTCTATGAAGCAATCCATTGCGCAAACAGAGTGTCGATTTATCAGGATCGAAAAGACGCGCCTCATTCGTACCAAAATCAGCGCGTCCGTTATTCTCGATGCTGCATCCCATTTCCTGCAAGCGATTACCAAGCCAAAGGAAAGCGTTTTTCAGTCGTGGCAGATTATTGGCTTTCCAGATTTGACCCGCAGTCTTTCCATGCCGGATTAGGAAATTGCTTTCTGCAAATCTGGCTTGCACCATTGGTTCAATAAGGGCAGGGAGAAAGTTCAACAGTTCTTCCCGAATAACCACACCCGCACAATTTTTAATCATATTGCCAATAATCGATTTGTCATAATCAGTCAGGCCTATTTGTTTTGTTTCAAACTTGCCTTCCATGTATGACCGGACAACCTGATTGCACCACATGTGGAATTCAGGTGAGAGATATTTCGCGTAAGTCAAGGCTATCTGCCAATGTGCCCGGATTTTTCCCGCCTCTAACTGTTTGAATTACTTCATTGCCATTTTTACTGGCATTGAGATTTTCTGCCAAATACTCAACAAAGGTTTTTGTTCCCTCCTGATTCAACCAATCATTGGGTCGTTGCGTTTCATTTGAGCCTGCTGCTCTCCACATATCTGTAAGACACAGTTTTTCACCTTTCTCATGAATGAGAAGGCCATTGTAGGTAAGAGCTGGTATTTTCGTTAACTTGGTCATATTAAACTTCCCGGCGCCCCTGAGGCCCCGTGAAAGGCCGCCTTGAGGATAAGGGAAGAGAAATAGTCCTGGTTTTCCAGTTCCTTGCCCGCTGCTCTTCCCATCATTAAAAATCTCTGGGTAGGAGGTATCCCTGTCATCTTATCGCCTATTCGATATGTCCAGACCATATCCAGAGCGTATCCATATGCTCTTTGGGAATATTGTGTGCTTGTGTCAGTCCATCGACAAGCCAATCATCCCGCCGGAATAATGTGGCATTGCGAATATCAATCAGAACAGCCAACCGCTCTGCCTCGTCTTCAATATAAAGGGGATCATTGGGGGTAGAAATCGACGTTTCCACTTCATCTTGCCTGATGCCAATCACAAGGACTGCATGCCAGAATTGGCGTGCACTCAGTTCAGGAAAGGGAACAGGGGGTGCAACAATTTCCACACCATCAAAGAGTGCTCCATAGATAGAGCATTCGTCACCATAGCCGAAATCCTGATCAATCCCGATGATTTCATGATTGGGTATCTGAATTTGTTCCGGATCTCTTTGCATGGAACATACCTTGCCTGTCTCATCCACAGCAATATAGAAAGGATGGGGATTGGATTTGAGAACACTCACGAGATCATCGCCTTTTGCATTGCGCAGAAAAATGATGTCCTTATAGGTCTCGCCATTGACAGTGATCTCTTCTTGTGAGGCTGTGAATATGCCGAAATTCTTCATGATAAGCCCTCCTTTTATCGATTTTTCCCCTGTCTTCACGCATTGGCCACAGCCCGCCAGCCAATATTGGGAATGTTGATCTGAAGCTGTTTGAATATGCCAGCCTCAACATTGTGTTTTCCATTTTTATAGAGAGCAATAAGGACATAGCCCGCAGGGGCGTATCGGTTCCCATGCCACGGGTTTCCACCTGAGGCCCATTCTCCCGCCAACCTGACATCAGTGACACATCTTACATTGATGCGGTCTTCGATGCGATCATGAATGGCGGGGAATGCCCATTGATGCCCCCATTGCTGCCACACAGAGCCCTTGACATCACCATTCAATTGAAGGGCAGCTGACATACCTACACGAAGATCCCAGAATGTCGTGAGAGTGCCCCAAATCTCTACATCGCCGCTCACACTGCCACCACCTAATAAGGATAAAAAATGGTCATCAGATTGGGTTTTTGTGTAGATATTTGGCGCTCTCAAAGAGCCATCAATGGTCAAATCGCCGGTGATGGTACCCCCACTTTTGTCAAGCTTGGTATTGGGATCCAAGCCGACAATTGTCTGTGCTTTTTGCGCCCAGTGATAGGCGGAAAAACCGATCGGGTTTATATCATCATCGACGAGATGTTCTACCGGTGCGCTTGCCCATTGATGCGCCCATTGATGCGCATCGAGAATGGCGGGGACTTGTGGAGCAATATCGGCAACACTCACGATGTCAGACGCCACAGAGGAGACCGTGTCGATAGCGTTTGTAATCGGCGCAAGCGTATCAATATTATCAGCGCTTTGGCTTAGGCGTATGATCTTGACTGTCAGCTGATCAAGACTGACACCCTCAAAACCCGCCGGCGCTTTCACCGTCCGGTTCAGTTCCTCGCATAATTGTTGATCGCGCATGGTGGCAAGGTCAAAAGCCCTCTCCACATCCTCCGCATAATAGGCCCCCTGATTTTGCAAATTGAGATCCTGTTGGAACGGGGCATTGCGCAAAATTGTAATCTGTTCACCTATAGATGGTGCTGTCGTAAATGTGATCGTGCCACTTTGTGTATCGGGGGAAATGAAAACGCTGTAGTGTCCAGGATTGACAATTTCGTAATCATTATTGATGATCCGGATCACTTTTAGATGATCGCCTTTAAAGACACAAAACCCAAAGTCAAAAGTTTTTGTCACACCATTGCCGAAATAGGGGCCGGATCGTGCCGGCGTTGGGGAAACTGTCATCAACTCTCTCTGTTTTATGACAGGACTACCGTAGGACAGTTGAGAGTCTCTCATGAGGATGAGGATTATTTTATACGGTCTTTCAATTCTGGCATGACCATCCCATCAATAAACCAGCGAAAATAGGGGAGACTGGCAAACGGGGTGAGGCGGCGCATTGCCTCAATGTCACTGGCACCCATCTCGCGCCATGGAAGCCCCAGAAGTGTTGCCATATCGCTCACGCCGCCAAAGCCGGGGCCAAGCAGTGAGCCAACATTGGATCGCACCGCATAGCGGCTGGCAGACGTCCTCTGCTCCTTATCCCGAAAAGGCGCCGCCATAGCCTGATAAAGCCCCAAATAGCCGAATTTCTCAAGCACATTGTTGATTTCAAAGGCAACAGAGAATATACCAGAGCGATCCAATCCTTCAGCAACCCATGTTCCGGGATTGTCCGAAACCTCGCGCCCGCTTTCCATCTGTTTGAGCGCATAGGTAAACGCACCAATCACTGTCATGCCAAGAATACCGCCAATGAAACGGGTCTTGTCTTCCTGAAGACCACGCATGAGAACACGCTGGTTAGAGGCAAGAGCAAAGCTTTTAAACTGCCCGATAAGTCGACCGGTTGGTGTATTCATGAAGAGGGGTACATCGCCAACCCCTTTGGTGACAATGATACTATCAACATCCTTGTTGATGGCGCCGCGATAGGCCCGGCGAATTATATCTGCTATCTCATCGCTGCCCCATTTCTGCGTATTGGCAACAAGAATACCACCTTCTGTTTCACCATGGGATTTAAACATTTTTCCCAAATATTCTGCGCGTCCGTGTCCCAATCCAAGAAAGCCCATATAGGCTTTTTCTGATGGGGATAGAGCATCAAAGCCTTTTGTCGCCGCCGCTTCGGCATTTCTCAAAATCCGGTTTTGTGTCATCGTCGCACTTAAAGATTTTTGAAAATCATTCCAGTGTAAAATGCCGGTCATGCGCGTAAAGCCTGATGCTGCATTGCGCAGAAAATGCTCGAACGGTGAGCCAACCGCATAAGGATCAGTAATTTCCGCTAAAGTTGCCATGCGCGAAGCCAGGATTTTTTCTGAGATAGCTCCCGCCATCTTAGCTTCCTCAACCGACATTTTAACAGCCTTGACACGCCTGATCAGTGGAATGAGGCCATCACGCATATAGGCGCTCAGTCCGTGAACCATCGCAGGGCGCACAACATCACTAAGCGAAGAGATGAGCATACCACCAAGTGCTCGCATATAGTTGAAGCTACCAGCAGCGTTGTGAAGTCTGGCAGCTGTTGTGTGCTGAATTTCTGGCCTGTATTGTCCGCGCAAAATATCACGCACTGCTGTGAGATCGCGAATATCGGCTCTTTCCCGCTTATTGAGTGCTTTGACCGATTTGGCTTTTAAAGCTTCTGTGAGCGTTGCATCGGTATAAATTTTCTGGCGCATTTCCTCATAGTCACGAACGACATTTTTCAAGGTATTGCGCATATCGGCCGAACCAAAACGCTGCGCCAGCTCAATATCGCCAGCCATGATACGGGCATAACGCCGCCCAACCAGCTCAACATCATGCTCTAGAAACTCTTCCACAAGATAATCGGGAATATGGAATGTCCGCTCTTTGAGGGGCCCTCTTTTGCTGACAACAAAAGGTGATTCAAAAGCTTGGGCATGATCGCGTCCGGTCAGTTTCGCCCAGATATCGCTGATAATGGTGTCAATATAGTTGTCACGATCTTCATCAGAAACAAAATTAAAGGTCTGTTCTTGCGTCTCGCCTTTTGCAAGACGTGCCTCCTCTTTTCTTTCTGCAACAGCGATTTCATCAGAGAGCCAATCTTTAACGATTTTACGGAATTTTGTTTCATTCGCTTCCAGGGCAGGCCTCGACCACATACGGCTGAAATAACTCGCTGCTGTGCTAACATGAACATCTTCAGGCAACAATCTCGCCTTGATCGCACGCTCTTTGAGGGGGTCAAATATCTGTTTGCGCCACACTTTTGCCGCTTCTTCCACGCCGGGAATTTCACTTGCATCAAGGCGGCGCAGGGCACGACCAACCGCCTCGTTGAATTCTTTTTGCGTCAATATATCGCCAGCCTTGCGTGTCTCAAGCCAGAGATCCTTCTGTTTTTGCAAAACCTGGGCCAGACGTCCGCGTGTATATTCATGCATAGCGGTCTCGGCGGCCATATCACCAAACCCGTGCATATTCTTCTTTAAATAGATAGGCGTTTCCATCATTTGCGAAGCTATATCGCGTACAAGAACCGAGGGGCTTTGCAGCGTGCGCAGCAAGGGATTCATCTGCGCTGTTGCTTTGGCCACTTTTGAGGCCGCATTGCCTGCAATAGAAAAATCTTCCAAGGTTGCTTTCGGGGCCACTGCGGCACCTAAACTTTGCGGCGAAGAAACATGGTGGATTTCATCATGAAGGGCTTGGGCTTCAGCGTCAAACCCTTCTTTTATTGCCTCTTTGAGAACTTTTGCCATCTGGCGTCGCTCGGCCATAGTCATGACGGCACTGGCTCCTCCCCCTAAAAGAGCACCAAGGATAGCTGCGCCACCAATATTCAACAGGCTTGTCTCTCCCGTGCGCAGCTCCTGCGTCGCATGAAGACCTGCCTCGTGTGCTGCCTCGATGGCGCCAGTGCCTGCACCCACACGCAAAGCGCTCTTGAGGGCTGCCTGACCAAGCCTTTCACCTTTCATAATAGCTCCACCTGGAATGAAGAGAGTCGGATCCAGAATCATGGCTGTCCCTCTTGTCAGCAAAGCTCTCACAAAGCCTGAAGCCTCCAGAACACGCCGGTCTTTCTCCTCCATATCAATCTGCGTCTTCATGACTTGCGCCGCTTTGGCGTTAAAGACATGGGTAAAACGCTTGGCATGGTGCTCATAGCCTTCAATATCATTAAAGACATTATAGCTGCGGTCGATATGGTGGAAGGCGTCGGAGCGTGGCACCGCCAGATTTTCTGAAGCTAAAATAGAACCAACAATATTATCCTGCCGAAAGGCCGCTTTGAGAGAGCGCATAAATGTCGGCTCAGGGGCAGGCGGCGCTCCCCAACGCAATTCTTCTAAAGGAACGTGTTCGATAGAACCGGCAAAAGGCATGGCTTATTTCCCATCAGATTTATTGCGCGCGCGTTGAATTAAGGTGATTGATACCGCTTTAAGATGGCGGGGTAGCAAAAGGACACAGTAAAATGCTCACTATTATAGTCTCTCCATTGAGAGAGAATGCACGTGCGAAAATGTGGCTTGACCCATATAAGCAATTCCCAAAACAAAAATTCAAAGCCGCAACAATACAAGTCAAGAGCATGAGAGTCCCCTCATCGCACCAGTATAGGATTATTGTGCATTTCCTTTATGATCCGTCTTCGCTCAACTTCCCATTCCATCTTCTTATCGCGCTCCTTTTCCAAATGTTGTCCTTTGACCGCCTCGATTTCTTCCTTTGTCGGTGGTGTGGCAAAGAAATAACGGGGAAATTCTTGCATGACACCATCTTCGTTCGACATGTACCATAATTTGTAACGGGCAGGGCGGCCGGCATGAAAATCCTCCTCTGTCTTGGTATCCGGCATCAGATAGAATCTCTCTGTTTTTATGCCTTCTTCTTTCAGCGCCTCTATGATCTGGTCACGGATATAAGTGTGACTTCCATCGGTGCCCAAGGGGTAGGTCACTTCAGGGGGCAAGCGATAGACGTAATCTGTTCCATCTTTCATGAATTGTGAGACACCATAGATGCGCTTGAAACGGTCATCTGCTAAGGCTAAAGCCTCTCCTTTATCGCCCGCACTCTCATAGAGGCTTTCCTCCAGAATGGAACGATATTCCCCCACCATGACAGCACTTTGCAATGGCGTACGTCCTAACTCAGGGTCAAAGGCGAACCATCCTTTATCAAAAATATCACGGACATTATTCTTGCTTGCCGACGATGCAATCCAGTCTTTGGTCGCTTTGGTCTCCATCAAGGCTTTGCGGGCGGCCCTCCCATCGGGGTTACGCCTGTCAATCATGCGCTGTGCAGCTTTTTGTTGCGATAGGCCAATCGTCTTTGTCAAATGCGAAAAGGTAACAGCGTCATTACGGATTTTGTTTCCACCATCACGTCTTCCCAAAGCCGCAGGATCGATATCATACAACTGCAACGCCATCGTTGCTGCCTGCGCCATGCTGTCCTGGTTTGTGCTTTCCAGACCGGCGCGAATGGTGTGCATGACTGCTTGAGGAACAAGACCTGTCTCCAGCACCAGACGCATCAGGGTGGGGGCGAGCTGTTCATGCTCAAGCGTTGTGGTGATCCTATCCCACAGACCATCAACCAGCTTGTGACTGGCCGCACTGTAAGGATCAAGGAAAAGCCGCTCTCCCTGGCTGAAAGAACTTAACGCTTGAGCGATAGAGAGGTCATCATTAAATTTTGTCTGCCATGCCGTGAGGAGTTGTGCTTTGTCGCCATCGTCCAAAATAGGGTCGCACAGAATTTCATCACGCGATAACGTCATATCTTTTTGCGCCAGACGCAATTGATAATGTTCTTTGAGATTTGTCTTTTGCGCACTTGAAGCGGCCGCTTGTTGCGTATCAAAATTGATCATACCAACCGCCGCACTCTCGCGGATACGGCTCGCATAATTGTGCGGCAACTGCGAGAGTAAATTTTCTATATCCTTCGAAAAGCGCATTGTGTTGGTCATGGAATCGGCCATTTTTCCCTGCATCCATAATTTGAACCAGCTGACATCTTTTCCATTCAGAAAGGAGTTTGCTTCCATGACAGCTTGGGGAACTATGTCAGATAGCATGCGTTCATCAGAAGACAAAAGAACAGCCTTTGCCCCTGCGGGCCCCAAAAAATGCGCTGCATAAAGATTGGCTCCTGTTGGCACAATACCAGAGGCGCGAAGGGCGGCTATATTGTCTTCTGCATAGCGGCGTGTCATTTCACGCGAGAGGGCTGCATTCGTCTTGAGAGAAAGGATCTGCGCTTTTGATCGTCCCTCAGTAAGGTCAGGCCGATGCCTGCCAATTATGGCAAGCCATATCGTATCAGTGAACTGTCCGGCAGATGATGCATCCGAATTCTGGGCCTTGCTATCTGTTTTAGCCCCACTTTCAACCTTGATAATCTGCTTGACAATTGCCTCAATTGAGGAAACCGGGTTGTGTTTTCTTTGTTCTATGGCATCGCGTGTTGCGATAGGGACAACAGTTTTTGCCAGATCCCCCATGAGCGTAATATGATCGGAGGGCGAGAATGCATGTCTGTTTCTAACCACGTAATCAAGGGCTGCCACCGGGTCATGACTGGAAATTTCAAGCGCGGTTAGCTTGTGTGTATTTGACAAAAATTCCCGCTCGGCAGAAAAGCGCATCTGTTCACTCCACCCAAGCCTTTGAGAAAGCGTATCCAGTTCAGATAATCCAGCCTTTGTATATTTTTGCCATAATTGGGGATTGTTATGAGCGCGCACCGCTTGGGTTTTAAAATTCTCCGCACCGGCTTTTGCCTGTTCTACAATATAGGATTTGAGAGCTGTGCCTTTATGGATAAGAGCTGTTTTTGTTGCGTCAATTTCCAAAGGCTCGACCGCCTGTTCAAACAATTTGCGCTGTGCAGGCGTCAGATTCGCCCCATGTTGGCGCTTGAGATTCATTAGTCCCTTTTTATAAGCCGCAAAGCCGTCAATGGCCGATCGCCCCTCACTGACCGTATAACCGCTCGTGTCTGTGTCACCATAAAGCAATATATCCTTGGAGCGAATATAGGCATTCCTCGCTTCTCTTGCCTTGCTCTCATCCTCAAGCGCCTGCATTCTGGCACTGGCTTGCGCTATTTCCTCCATCCCAGCACCCAGATGGACAAGACCACGCCCAATGCCCGCCCCGAAGGCCTCCGCTGAAACATGGATATCAATGTCCTGCCGATGAGAAGGGCGCGCTTCTTTATCACGCTCATATTCGGAAACTCTCACCGTGGGTTTAATCCCTTGTGACTGGAATAAGCCTTTGCACCCCCACCAAGAAGCGTTTCCCCCGCACCAAGCCATCCCGCTGTTCTGGCATTTTTTTCTTCCATTTTATAAAATGGAGACTGTGCCCTCGCATTGGCACTAGCCACATCGTGATCATAGGCCTCGCGTGCCGCATTGCTCCTAATGGTCAGCGCATCCATCTCACCCATCACGGCCGTATCGATGATGCTGTCAAGGGGCGAACCAAAAGCCATATCGACATTGTTTTTGGCAAAGGCCATCCTCTGACGCCCCATCAAGCCCGATACCTGTTGACGTTTTTGTCTCTCCTCAAGAGCACCACGCTCTAACGCATCACGGGCGCGTTGACTGGCAATGCGCGCATTCATCTGCGCCATCTGAGCGTGGATATTTGCCGCCTGTGCCTGTGCTCGACTCTGTTGTATCATCCCGGCTGTCCCCAATAGGGTTGAACCAATAATCGCGGCAGTGCTAAGGTCACACATCTTGAATTCCTCATTTCAAAAACCCGAAACATCTCGCCATCCTGTCCCAGTGGACGCGGCTCAAATAGCGTAAAGCCCAGCCATTCTAGCCAGCGTTTCGAGACATCATTGCGATCATCCACCACATTGCGCAATAAACGATAAGACTTGAACAGTTGATGACACCAATGACGAGAACCACGCAAAAAGACACGCCAATGTTTCTCTATCCTCTTGGTGCCAAGCAACCATGGTGCGCCCACACAGGTCAGCACATTAATGTCTCCCACACCAAATATTGCCACTGGCACATCATCAATCAGCCACGTAAAGGCACAATGTGATTTCTTTAAGCTATAATCCAAAGCCTGATGAGGGCTCAATCCGCCCAGGGCCATCACTTCATCCCGGTCAGCCTTGCGTATATTGTCCCCAATCGCCCCAATATGATCAGGATCAGCCCTAACAACTCCAACATTAACGCCCAATTGCAACATCCCCCATCACCGCCAAAATCGTCATCGGCAACGGGTCAAATTGTTTGACCACCAGATTGCCGCCGCAGCTCCAGTTCCAATGGGGCGTGATCTCGATATCTCCACTATAGGCTTGAATGGCTTCATTCCATGCCTCGGTCGAACGCTGCTTATATTCAATAAGCTTGCTTTTATCTTTTAGTCCAAAAGAAGATCCAATCCAGATACCGCGTGTCTTTTCCACCCTTAACACCACTTTTGAGATAGCCAGCATCCGTCCCTGCACCGTGCCAAGACCCGGGATCTGCCCCAGATCAAGATCAAGCGTTTGGATCACCGCCTCATAAGGCAGACCAATATGGATTTTTATCCCCGCAACCGGTAACATAACCTCGCCTGTTAAACGGTCTGCCACTAGCCCCCGAACCACATTGCCATCAACAAGGGCAACCAGTTGCTTGCCCTTGAGATGGGGGACAAATACTCTGTCAATGGCTTCTCCCTCATAAGACAGGCCACTATCGACAAAAAATGCATCCTCAACGGTTGTAAAGTATCTGGTGCAAAACCGCTCGATATAGCGTTTCTCCTGTTCCCCAATCCGGCGGCGCACAATACAATAGACCGCATCCTCACGCCCTTCACCAATGACCGCGACATCTTCAAAATGACCATCTGTTTCATGGCGCGTCCAGCCCCAGATATCGTGCTCTTTCATATAGGTCAGCGACAGAAGGGAGCCGTCTTCAAGAACCACCCAGACAATCGAGGACGGCGATTGAGAAAACGCCCATGATCTGATCTCACGTCCTTCAAATAAGTGTCTGGCTAAAATTGTCAAATCTTTGTCGGTAAAGCCATCTTCGCCAAAATCAAAGGAAAGATCCCGAATAACCCCACCACGATTTTGTGAGAATAAAACTGCATTGCCGATCATCAAGGGTCTCACACGGGAACAGCCGCGATAGCCCTGATTGACCACACGCAGGGATGAGGGCGTGATCGCATCGGAATTCATTCCACCATCAACCAACCATTCCGCGCCAGAGGTCAGAATCAGAACACCCTTCCTGGAAATCAAGGCACGAATTTCATTGGCTTGCGCCGACTTGATGCGAAACACAATCGCATCATCGGCTTTCAAGGGATGGCAAATGTCAAAATTCTCGTAATTTGCAGTTCTCGACATCCACACTGTCTGCGGCTCGTTCACACTTGCAGCAAAGGCCAAACGCTGTTCGATAAAAGCAACAAGACGGGGATAAGTGCCTACACCTTGAAATAGGGTCTGCATCTGGCGGGGGCCATCACTAAAATCAGGTGTTACATTGCGATCAATAAATTCAAGCGCTCCTTCAACACGCGCAATATAGCCAAAAGAGCCGCTCGTTGATTGACACTTGTAAATATGATAGGCTCGAGCACCCGAAACCGCATTCCATGTGACCTTATTCTCCGCACTTTCCGTGATGAGATCATTGTAACACGTCGCCGCGTATGATGGCAGGCTTTCCCCGCTTTCCTCCGAAATCGCCGAAACTTTGTAAAAATAGCTAGTTCTCGTTTCAAAAGGCTTGTGACTCCGTTCCTGCCTTAAGGCATAGGAATCCCGTGTGGCAGTGGCTGTTATACCCTTGGGACTTTCTATTTTTGTACCAAAATTAACCGTCTCCATCACCCAATGATCATCTGCGTATCGTGACAGCTTTTGCGGCGCATGCTCTTCATGCGCTAAAAACATCACATCGGCTTCCTGGGCTTCAATAATGTCAAATAACTGGCTTGAGTTATAAGGGCTGGAGATTTGATAAGGTACCCCATGCTTCAAAATAAGCCCGCCATCGCGATAAAAACGGATCGAATAATGGCCAAATTCTAAAATATAAGCCTGGTCACTGTTAAAGATGAAGGGAATCATTCTTGTTGGCTTCTCACTCAAAGCAACCTCGCCCAGAAATTCCATTCCCGCACGGTTTGATACCCCGCCATGGGGATGTAAAACAACATTGAGCGCCATCTTTAAGCCAGATCTATATTTGGCCATATCTGTTCGCGCCCATAAAGCAGGCGACAACTCACCAGCACTAAAGCTGTTTTGCAAAATGCGCAAATCCGCCATCATATCACCCCTTATATTGTAAGATGATCAAAATGCTTGTGTGCCTCATTCGCATCATGGGAAGCCGCTTTATTGAATGCGCTCACAGCCATCTGGTATATGTCAGCGCGAAGGCGCGGATCCTGCGTCATAGGAATAGAAATCCTCGCAGACAGTTGCCAACTCAACGCCTGGGTAAACAGCACCGGATAATAGGCAGGGTCAATCATTCTTGCCGTATAGTCCAGAAAGGCCGGCGATAAATCACACAAAATAGTATCACCAACCAATGTATAAGCCGGATTGTGCGATCTGGGGTCTTCATTGCATCTAAAGGGATGATCAATCAGCCCTGAAATCTTCAGACAATCATGGGGCCGCTGATAAGCTCTTGTCCAGGCAGATGAAGACGGCACAAGAAGCTGTGCTAAAGGAGCCTGCTTTCTGGCAAAATGCCATGGATGCATGCTCAGCAACTCATCGCGCACATAAGCATAAAAGCGTCGACACACAAGCGCTTCAGATGATGCCTCCTCAAGCGAATTGATCCCTGTCTTGCCAATATTTGACAACGCCAGATTGCAAATCATAACCTCCGAATTCATCGCCCATTCTCACTGTGCCACCATGGTCAGCCCCTTAGAGGTCGATCCTCTCAATAGGATCAGCTGGCGACTCCTTGAGAGTGCCACCTTTCATCTTGAATGCCGTCTTTGTTGTCCTGTTCTGAATCGCCCCTGGGGAGGGGCCTTCATCATCGACAAGACGAACCCATTTCGGCCGCCTTTCCTCATGCTTCCAATGTGCATCATCAAGTGTAAAACAATCGCCAATCTCGCGGATGAGCCCACCATAATAACCCTTTGATGTCGCTATCACTTCAATCATTTCAAATAGTCCCTCACTGATTACCCATGGTCACACCAGCCGTGATCGCACCTTTGCTTGGCGCATCGCCGTTGATCGTGTAGAAAAGGCGCAAATACCGTCTATTGGTGGTGCGTGAGATAAACTCCGGCGCAATCACCTTACCAGCCTCAAGTGAGACGAGCGGCGCGCTTTGTTCCCAGATCACCTTTGGGTGGGTAAAATCCATATCCTCGCTGTTCTCAAGACGCACGCCAAGCATGGTTAAGTTGTTAAAACTCTCCACAACCTGAACAAGCAGCGGTATCTGTACGCCCACGCCAATATCACGGGGAATGCGCCTCTCTCCCAGATCAATCGTATGGGTGGAAGGCTGTGTCTCGTTTATTTTCTGCCGATCCGACAGCATAGTGGTCTGATCAAAAATCATGAAAAACCTCCAACAGATCTTAAGATATTAGAGAGAAACCGATGGGACAGGGGCTTCGGTGTTTAGGATCGCATCACATTCGCGTATCGGAATCCCGCGATAGGTGCGAACCTCACGACCTTCAACCTGTCCATGGGAAAGACCAGTATAATTGGGATTGGCCGCAAGCAGCGAGCGGTCAGAGGATTGCGCATCCAAAATTTCCAAAACCTCCCGGTTCATGTAAATTGCAAGGCGACCCAATTTGGCATCCACACGGCGCGATTGCAGCCGGTAATAGGCATGCCGCATAAAAGCCCACATATCGACCTTGCCATCGCGTAAATCATCAACGTCAATATTGGCAATACGCGCATTGTAACGCCAGTCTTTCACAAACATCCCAATATGCCATTCAAAGGTACTGACCTTGGCAAAATACGCATTGCCATGAGTGTCCAGAACACTTTGTTCCCCCTTATCTTCAAACAAAACACCGGCCTTTGTTCCTTTAGGATACAGAAGAGAGGTTGAACGATCGCTCCAGTTGACAAACCAGACAGAGGTATTGTTGAGGCCGCGCCCGCCGCAATCAATCACCTGATTGGCAATATCAGGCCTCGAGAGATCTGGCCCATTGCTATTAAAGACATTATAACGTGCTGAAAGACCTTTGAATTTCTCCGGGCTCAAGGCCGTGTCATTATAAAAAATCCCGCTCGCCATCTCCTGACTCATGGTTTCAAGATAGGGAGAACTATCGATCAGACGCATTTTGGCAGGATCAGAGGAAAGCTTCAAAAGCCGGACATCAATTTCCGAGCGTGCTTCCACAAAACCCGTCGTGTCTTCAACCTGCTGCATGGTCGATTTCGAGCTTGGGACACCCTGATAAAGACGACCCCAAACCACCTTCGGATAGCCCGTTCTAATTGTGTGACGATGCGTTGTTCCCATGTTACATTCGGTTGCAATCGCATCATCAAGCACTGGATTAAGTTCGCTCAAAAGCTCAATCACCGCTCCTTCTGTCGATCCCTTATAGGCATCAATCAAGCCAGGGTAACTATTTCCAATGATAGACATGTAATCATCCTTCTCTTAAACTCTATTGGTCATTTTGGCTTGTCATCAGGGAAGAATTGATAGGCCGGATCTATTCGTGGTGGTGCATCACTCTTGCCCTGCGCCACTCTATCCTCGCCAAGCTCTTTGCCAATGCGCGCCAGAAAACGGATAAGTTCAGGATGATTGCCCGCCCCTGTTGCATTGAGATAGTCAAACAGCTCCGGTGTGGCAAAGCGGTTGACCAGTGAAACAGCTGCTTTTCTTGATCTCTCCCATTGCGCCGCGCCAATCTCCTTGTCAGCTTTGGCTTGCCTCAGCCAATCCTCAACCGTCTCCGACCACGCTCGGGCATGCGCCTGCGCCTGTTTTTGACTGTGCTCTATAAAGCGATCGGCAAGCCTCTGTGCCTGCGATTTTGTCAGACCAATTTCCTTAAATTGCGGTGACAGCCTCTCCAAAAGCTCCCCATCAAGATCAATATCTGAAGGCATCACAAGATCATAAATCCCATCTTCGGGCACAAAATCATCCCGATTTTCTTTATCAAAATCCTGATCAATCCCTTCGCTTTGAGAAGACCCAGCATCAGCTCTTGCATCAATCTTGTCGCTCGTTTCTACCCTCTCGCCCAAAAGCGTTCTGTCTGTCCCATTGGTTAACAGAGTATCTACAGTCTGTGTATCCGCTTGCACCTGTTCGCCCTGAGGGGCGTCTTTCGTTATCATCTGTGCTATCCTTCTTCTTGTTTGTGTCTTGCTTTCATCCTCTCGTTTTCTTGCGCCGCCTGAACAAGCAGTTTTGGATATTCCTCTTCACCAACGCGTCCCATGAGCGCAATCAGCCTGAGCCCCATATTCTGCTCACCCAGCCGAAACTGTGTCGCCGCCACATCACCCGTCCAGGGCGAACGTAAAACACCACTCACCTCAACAAGCCACAAGAGAAGACGTCGTCCCGGCGCAAAATCCAGAACCGCCTTCATGTCACTCACAAGTCGATCAGTGCGCAAATCATCGCCTTCATCATAAGCACCAAACAGTTGACATGCTGAATTGCCCATTCATTCAATCCCCATTTTCTCAAGAAGAGTGCCACCATTTTCGTCAGCCTGCGTCATTACACGCGCCGCCTCGGCCGACTGTCTCAAGGCCGGTGCTATTTGCGCCGCCTGTGATGTAGCCTGGCTGTGTTGTTGGGCCTCATCTCGAAGCCGCCTTATCTCAGTCACTTCATCATCCGAGGCCAGAAGAGACGGGGGAACACCTAAAAGTTCAGCATAAGTCTCAACACTTTTATCCGCATCAATCTTGTCGAGAACATCTGGCTTGACAGCAACAAGATTACCGGTAAATGAAATCAGCCGTTCAATCGCCCCCGTTGATACCGCCTTTTGCGCCTGTGCTAAAACCGAAATATATTCAATCTTTAGATCATGATGACCAATCTCAGGCGGAGCCGGAGGCAAAAGCCCTTTTTCTTTCATAATCGAAAATGTCCGCTCAATCACCGGCGATAGCTGGCCACCGTGAATATTCTCCAACACCGGCCCTATCGCTAAAAGCTTCTCTTCCTTACGCTCAGCAATCTCCATCGCATTCCTGGGCTGCACACCCTCCATATTGGCCAGCATCAAAAATAAATCCTCATAGAGGGCGCGTTTGCAAAACATCTGCTTTTCGCTAATATTAGCCGCAAGCTCCTGCAATGACAGATTAACCTCAAAAAGGGGTCGCAAACCATGTGCTGTGGGATCGTCTATATAAGTCAACTCGCCGGGATTGCGCAAAACACTTTGATATCCAGACTTCAAGGACGCAGGCGCCATTAAAGGCGGATTCACTTTCAATTGAATAACAGCCCCCATCTGCATTTGCAGAATGCGCAGAGCACGCACATCAGGCAGCGCCATCATGGCAGGCGAGGAGGCATAAGTGTCATCCGCCATCAATTCCCAGGCCGGCGCTATAATCGGATTGCTATCAAAACCGCTTTCCTCAAGAAATCCTTGCTCGCCACACGCGTTCTCTTCCCAATACACAGAAGCAAAAGCCTTATTACGCCTGTCCGCTTTGTCCATCTCGCGTATTAAACGGGGCTCAATTGCATGATTGATGACAAAAACCTCTTCCATATTGCCACGCTCATAATGCTCTTGAATGTTACCCGAACATCTCTCAAGTCCAAAACGCGAGACAATGCGATGCAGCGGCCACGAAAATTGTCGATAAAGCGTCGTCGCCACCTGCGTATGGTTACGTGCCAGCCAGAACGTTCCATGAATAAGCGGAATCATCCGGATCAGATGATCGTCATCCTCAACCAAAAGCGCACACGATTGCCCAAATAATCCCAAATCCCCATAGCCCAGATGAAAGGCATTATAGAGATTGGATGATTGAAACACCTCGCGCATCCGGTTTTCAACGCGTCCAAGATATTCGCGTACCGGCGCATATGCATTCAGTTCAGAATCACTCGTTCGCAACCGGAACCACGGACGGGCGGGCGAGGTAATGCCCGAATGCATCCCGCTGGCTAATATACGCAGTGCAAAAGATCCCGTCGCATCAAACATCTTATCATAGCGCGCCCGTTCATTGGCAACTTGCCCACACAGACGCAACCGTGTCGGCGCAATCAAATCAGAAAGCTCACGCCATAAAGGCTCCCACACGCAACGCGCCGCCTTCAGACCCTCCAGTCGCCTTTTGTAATATTGGATAGACTCCTCATCATGTGACACTAGGATTCTCACTGACCAAGCAATGTTTTGTTCGCAATTGGCGCAAAATCACTTACACCACGCCCTGACGTCAAGATCGTCCGAAATCCCCTCAGCCGCTCTTTCATCTTGCGCCGAACAGCTATTCCCGCACCAAAATCAGGCAGTTTTGCCGCCTGTGGAATCTGTGGTGCCCCAATCATGACTGGCATCTTCGAGCCCCCAAACATGCACATAACATCTCTCCATCAAAAAATCAGATGCAAAGATGCTAAACACAAACAGTTGACCGCCTCTCACCCATTTGAAGCTTTTCAGACAAAGGGATTATAATCAGGTTCAATCAACCACGGATTATAGTCAGGGTCATTCAATCCAGGACGATGGGCCCTAGAGGCACAATGCAATTTTTTGCCAACCGGAAACGCAAAACTCAGAGCCAGCGCATCCGCCTTGTTGGGCGAGGCTTGCCCGCGCACTTTCATATCCCGCTTGGATTCAAGCAATATCTTGCCATCCATGCGCCATGCCATCTCAGGCGCAATCAAATCCTGATATAAAATATCATCACAAGGGTCAATTGTACCCCCTTCCTTCAACCAGCGTTTCATCATCCCCCACATCTCAGCGCGCTTGTTAGCGTAACCTGGATCAATTGCCTTGCCACCAAACGAAACCAGACGCCAAGAGCGACCCATCACGTCACCCGCCGACTTGATCCCCGTCCCATAGCCCATATCAATAAACACAGCATCCGCACTGTACTCATCTTCCAGACGCGCAATCACACCCGCCATATGCACATCATTGTCATTGCGTGCCAATGACAACAGCGATTTCGAATATAGCCCCTGGCGCAGCATGATTTCAAAGGTATCTTCCCCTGTCCATGCCGGATCAACCCCCAAAATCACCGGCGCAAATTGATATTGCTCCGCACGCAAATGACGAGACCGAGCTTCATCAACATCCCCCAAAGAGATAAACTGCATGCATGACTGGCTTGGAAACTCACCGCGAATACGCACCTTCACATAATCACTATCCTCACCATGGTCTTCAACGCTGCGTTGTAGATGCTCCCTGTTCGTTCCTTCCACTGTGCGGCTGTCAATATGGCGTATCACCCATCGATGCCGATATTTGCGGAAACACTCGCGAAACCGACCACTGTTTCTTGTCGGGTTGCCAAATACAAGCCAGATGATCACCGTATCCTCATCACTTAACGCTCCTTCCGCCACCTCCCAAACCTTGTCATCAATATTCGAGGCTTCATCAAACAAAAGGAGGATCATACGGCCTTTGTTATGAAGACCGGCAAAAGCTTCCGTATGGTTGCTACTCCATGTGACAAAATCCAGTCGCCAGATATCACCGCGATCACGCGCCTTGATCGACATGGCTTTCACATCAAACCAATGCGAGGTCAAAGAGAGGCTAAACCACTTCCCAACCTCTGGAGACGTCTTCGTTCGTAATTGGTTTTCCGTATTGGCCGTCATCAATACCCGTGCACCACCAAAACACGACATCGCCCAGTTCGACACAATCCCCATCAAGGCCGATTTGCCAATCCCGTGACCAGAAGCCACTGCAATCCGCAACGGCTGATACCGTGTCTCTTCATCCTTGAGATGTTCGCCTATGACACTGCAAATCTCCCTTTGCCATCCCCTTAAGCCATCATAGCCCCTAAGCCCACCGTGACCCCACCTCCATGCCTTTTGCCCCCAGACAACAGGATCATAACGGCACAATCGAGAAAGGTGGCCAATGCGTTGATCAAGATGCGTTAGAATCTCACCCATCCCCATCTCGACACTCAGCATAATCAAGCCAGTCCATCAATCCATCAAGACCCCTATGCTCAACCGTCTCTTTAAACGCGCTTACTCCTATATGCTTGCCCAACAACTCAAGACGTTTCAGCCGATCAGAAAAGCGAACCTTCCCCCGGGATAGGTCAATCTCATTGATCAGACCCTGACGGAAAATCAACGGCCAATCTGCAACTTTCTTCAATTCACCCCCCTCATCATAAAGCTGCGCTATATCCGCCTCCAACTCCTTAATCAGCCGCCGCAACACCCAGTCCGCATCAATTGAAACTCGCTTCGAGCGCTCCAAAAGAGCAGCCTCAATAAAGGATTTAAGCTTAACATTTTTCAATAAGCGATCCGCTTGGGAATAGGCTGTCTTCTCACTATAGCCCGCTCTGATCGCCGCTCTCGTCGCATTCAGATCAAGCAGATATTCTTCACAAAAACGCTGCTGTTTTGCCGTCAATGGCATTGCTTCTTCTGCCTCTCATCTTTTGAGCAATCCTACTATAAAAAGCCTCAAAGCTTGCCGTTATGATCCATGCCTTTCTGCCTCAATCCCATGTTCGCCAAACAAAATCAGACAATATCCTTGCCGGTAACCGACATTGGTAATTCCAACACCAGACCCTTTAAGCTTCGAGCGTAATCGCGACAGTGCTACCTTGAAGGCCTCATACATCTTCGCCTCACACGGGCCACCATCACAATCGTCTTTATACATCGCATCAAAAATGCGACCCGTCCTCACCGCCTGTCCCTTGCCCTGCCACACAGTTCGCAATATGGAGGCCTCCATTTTCGTCAATCTGTATTTAATCACCACAACCTCAAGACAGGGGCTCTCCACTCTCTGTCCACAGCAGGGACAACAGGAACAAACCATCATAGGATTATCATTAAGACACAACTCTTGGGACACAACTCTTGGCACCCCTCCACATCCTCCTCTATGGGTTGCATGCCTTCCTGCCTTCGCCCTCAAATATGCACCATCCCTCATGAGAGCGAACTCCTGTCAGTGGGTTCCTGCTGCACAATCACCAAACACTCCGAGACGACACACGAAGCTCCTGTAGGGGAGCTCACCATACCGGCCCCATCCATTGCATCATGCCATTTCATCATTAAGGAGCAGCAATCGCTATCATCCCTGACAACCCCATGGGAAACCAGAAGATCAGAAATCGCCTTTTCATAATTGCCAATGTCTGTTGTAAAGAGTTCGGTAAAACATGCAGAGATGCCCTTGTCACTTACAATTATACTGTTTCGGCGGTTCATTATTGTGATGGCCGACGCCAAATGCCTTCTTTTTTGATGAGGAAAAGATATTTGGTGATAAGGACAAGTTTTTGCCGGTAAAGTTGATGCAGCGATATAATTAAGCCTTAATTTCATTAAGGGTTATTTCTTCACAGAAGTTCTTTTCAAAGGCAAAACGCTGGGCTATAATCTGTGTACCCTACTGGGTTTGGGCAAAGCCGTTGGCTCTTTGAACATTTTTACAGATTTTAATTAGACAAATACATCAAACTGAGCTGTTCACAATCACGTGTCCGGCATGTGCCTAAGATATTAATATAACTAAATCCTCTCTATAAGGTTTGCTGAAAACTCTGTATTATAACGTTTTGGAGTACGGTCATTTGAAAGATTATTTCTGTTTATCAGTTTCAATTAAGGATTGTCTTTAAGTATGATAAAATGTTGAATGCGAGATTTTATGCAAAATATTCGGAGAAAAAATTTGAACAGCCTCTACTATTTCTTTTTTCGGTAAAAAATTCTAGCACGGTTATGAGAAAAATAAATTCAAAGGGTAGAAGAAAATTTCCATAACAAGCATACTGAAAGGTTTTTCTTGGATATACTGTATTACGCGGCAAATTGTAGTTTTGCCAAGCGAGCGTACAAGCCGCTCTGTTTCATAAGCGTGTCATGTCGGCCTTCTTCAATAATTTTTCCATTGTCCATAACCAGTATTCGATCAGCTTTCAGAACTGTTGCCAAACGGTGGGCAATAACCAATGTCGTGCAGTTTACCATCAATTTTTCAAGGGCTTCCTGTACCAGCATTTCGCTTTCTGCATCAAGGGCAGAAGTCGCTTCATCAAGCAGAAGAATTGGCGCATTGCGTAAAAGCGCCCGGGCGATGGCAATGCGCTGCTTTTGCCCGCCAGACAGCGTGATTCCGCGCTCGCCAACTCGTGTATCAAAACCATTTTTTAATGACATAATGAAATCATAGGCATTGGCTGCATGAGCAGCGTTTTGGATATTATGTTCTGTTGCACTTTCTTTTCCAAAAGTAATGTTCTGCCGCAAGGTTCCATCAAATATTGCCGTATCCTGCGCAACATAAGCAATATGTGCTCGGATATCATATGGAGCGGCCTGTTGTAGATTAACGTTATCAAGGCAGATTTTTCCTTTTTGCGGATCATAAAATCGCAACAGCAAGGAAAAAATCGTGCTTTTGCCTGCACCTGAAGGCCCAACGATAGCCAGTTTTTCGCCTGGTTTGACTGAAAAGCTCAGCTGATTGATAGAAAATACATCAGGGCGTAAAAAATAGGAGAAGCTGACATTGTTAAAGCTAATGCGTCCTTGGAATGGAATCGGTAATTTGCGCGCCTTTTCCGGTATTTGGATATCCGGTTTTTCATGTAGTAATTCTGTCAGACGCTCTGCAGCACCCGCGGCTTGAGCAAATTCTCCGCCCACTTCTGATAATTGCCCGAAGGCACTTGATGCTAGAATGGCATAGATAACAAACTGCCCAAGTGCGCCGCCTGTCATTTGGCCGTTCAACACATCTTGTGAACCAATCCATAAAATGGCAACAACACTGCCAAATATTAGAAAAATAGCAAAGCCGGTCAGGAATGTCCGCGATAAGATCGACTCCTTTGCAGCTTGAAATGCTCTCATGACAAGGTCTGAAAACTGCGCGATGGCAGCAGGCTGGGCGTTGAAGGCCTGAACGGTACGGATTGCGGCAAGCTGCTCGGAAGCCAGTGCACTCGCATTGGCAAGTTTGTCATGCGCCAGCCGTGTACGGATCTTCACCTTCCGGCCTAGGCCGATCAAGGGTATGACCACAACCGGGATGGCTGTCAGAACCATGGTTGACAGCTTGAGGCTTGTAATTATCATCATGGCAATGGCACCAATAGCTATGATCATATTACGAAGCGTGATTGAAATTGTTGCGCCGATTACAGATTTAATGTGAGTGGTATCGGATGAGAGCCGGGATATGATTTCGCCTGAGTGGGAGCGGTCATAAAATCCTGGAGAAAGTGTGATAAGGTGCGCAAACACATCATGACGCAGTTGGGTAATTATCTGTTCACCCAATGTGATGACACTATAATACCGTACAGCTGAGGCTAGCGCCAGCACGCCGACCAGAAAAAGCAGCATGGCAAAATAAGAGTTGATCATGGTACCGTTGACAGTTGAAAAACCACGATCCATAATATAACGGGTGCTTATGGGCAAAATCAACATAACAGACGCAGCAATGATCAAGGAAAAAAAAGCCGATAACACTAGGTATTTATGGCGCTTGATATAGGGATAGAGTGTGGCCAGAGACCTTAGACTATGTCTTTTGGGGGCTGTAATGCTCTTTTTTACCTGCTGAGGTTTACAAAAATCGGTCATTTGAAGTTGTGCCCTTGATTATCTTTATCGTGCTGATGTACAGATAGGTGCGGCGTTTTGAGGATGGTCAGATCTATCCATGTTCTGTTTAACATAACAAAAGCCGGATGACACTCTAGAATTCGATTAATTTTAGGGTATGGTGGCGACAATATAATTAAGGGCAAGTTTTAAGTTATGAAAGCTGATATTCATCCTGATTATCATACGATCAAGGTTATTATGACCGATGGTACAGAGTACCAAACCCGTTCAACTTGGGGTAAGGAAGGGGATACCCTCAACCTTGACATTGATCCGACCACCCATCCGGCATGGACTGGCGGTTCCCAGACGCTTGTTGATCGTGGTGGCCGTGTTTCCAAATTCAAAAGCCGTTTTGGCAATCTTGGACTTTAAAAAATGGTGTTTTTCAGTGCTGATCTGTCGTAGTTCTAGACTGTGGGAAAACTGCCCAAAGTGCGCAGCATTTTATTAAACTTCTGTACCGCAAAAACATCACTTCGACAGATTACAAGAAAGCAAAGCACGGATGTCAAAACCTAAAAAGTCTGTTTTAATGGCAATTATCGGTAGTGCTTACGGTATACGAGGTGAGGTACGTGTGAAATCCTTTACTGCCGATCCATTGGCGTTAGGCACATATGGTCCGCTTTATGACAGAGCCGGGAAAAACTACCAGATAAAATTGCTCAGACCGCAGCAGACAGTGGTTGTTGTGCATTTTGAGGGGGTTGACAATCGCACCCAAGCAAAAGAGCTGAATGGAATAGAGCTATTCATTGAATATATCCAGCTACCTGATGATCTTGGGGATGATGAGTTTTATCAGGATGATCTGCTTGGTTTTACCGCTTTTGATGCTAATGGCAACGAAATCGGCTGCATTTCAGCGTTTTTCAATTTCGGTGGAGGGGATATTATAGAGCTTGCCATAAAGGGTGGAGAAAATCGGCTTATCCCTTTCACAAAGGCCGCAATTCCGTATATTGATATGGCGGTGGAACAGATTATTGTTGATCCTGTAGCTGCTGGTCTTGGGCGAGATGAGGATCATAGGGCGCATGAGGCATGATTATGGGCTTTCATGCAACGGTTTTTACTCTGTATCCTGAAATGTTCCCCGGGCCACTTGGCAATTCTCTTTCTGGCAAGGCACTTAAGCAAAAGATCTGGTCGCTTAAAACATATCAGATTCGCGATTTCGCAGTGGAGCATCATCATTCCGTTGATGATACGCCCGCAGGCGGTGGACCCGGTATGATAATGAAAGCAGACATTCTAGCCCGTGCGATTGATGTAAGTCAAACAGAATATCCCTGTTTTCTAATGAGCCCACGTGGGCGGTGTTTTAATCAGTCCATGGCTCGTGAGCTTGCTGATCTTGAGGGAGCAACATTTGTCTGTGGCCGTTTTGAAGGAGTTGATGAGCGTGTCATTGAAGCCCGAAATCTGATTGAGGTTTCCATCGGTGATTACATCCTTTCAGGCGGAGAGATTGCAGTTTCTGTTATTTTGGATTCTGTAATACGTCTGCTATCTGGTGTGATGGGTAATGTGGAATCAGAGTATAATGAAAGTTTTGAAAACGGACTTTTGGAGTATCCCCAGTATACAAGACCGCAGGTTTTTGAAGGCAGATCGATTCCGCAGGTTCTCTCCTCCGGAAATCATCGTGCAATAGCTGAATGGCGCAAGTCTCAGGCTGAAGCCATAACAAAGGCTCGTAGACCTGACCTTTGGTCAGTTTACCAAAGAAAGCATGGAAAAGCTTGATTTTCCGCATTAATAGTATACTGTCTTGGTCTCTCTGAGAGTGATACTCTGTATCCAGAAACCAAGGAGCAGGGATCATGTGTTATTAGAGAAAAGCCGCTCTTGCCACAGGAGTGTAGTCGTGTGAAACTGATTTTGCGGCAAATAGTTGGGCGCTCTGACTATTCGAGAAGAATGTGAAGGATAAGATAATGAATATTATTGCAGAACTTGAAGCAGAACAGTGTGCCAAAATTAAAGCAAAACGCCAGCTTCCGGATTTCCAGTCGGGTGACACCCTGCGTGTGATGGTGCGTGTAACAGAAGGAACGCGTACACGTGTGCAGGCTTATGAAGGTATTTGCATTGCCCGTTCAGGAGGTGGCCTGAACGAAACCTTTACCGTGCGTAAAATTTCTTATGGTGAAGGTGTTGAGCGTGTTTTTCCCATTTATTCTCCACTAGTTGAAAAGGTGGAAGTTGTTCGTCGCGGCAAGGTTCGTCGCGCCAAGCTTTACTATCTGCGTGGCCTAACAGGTAAGGCTGCTCGTATTGCCGAGAAGAAAGATCTTCGCAAGAAGAATTTTGAAATTCCGATAGCAGGTCAAGACTGAAAACTCTAGTAGTTCAGACGATTTCAACAAGACTGGAAAAAATTCGAAATAAAATAGTTAGTATTGTTTTTGAAGCTGCCTTTTTTATTTTCGATTGGCTACCTTGATCAAGGTCGAAAAATGGTGTTGTGTGATTTTTTATAAAGTGATTAAAAAATTATGCTTATGCAGGTTTTCCATTGCTGATTTTGTGGGGGGGTATGCTTCAGGGTCACAAGAATCTATCTAAGCCAACTTATGGGTTGACATTGATTGTAGCTAGCCGGATCTTGAATTAAGAATCAGATTTTAGGATGGGACCGAGATGCCTATGCCATGTACACTCTATGACAGAATTTTTGACGACCATGTTGTTGCGCGCCAAGAGGATGGCACCTGTCTGCTTTATATCGATCGTCATCTGGTGCATGAGGTAACCAGCCCGCAGGCTTTTGAAGGCTTACGTATGGCTCGCCGCCGTTTGCGCCATCCTAAAAAGACGCTTGCTGTTGTTGATCATAATATTCCAACAACGGCAGACCGTATTGAGGGTATAAAAAATGAGGAAAGCCGTATTCAGGTTGAGGAGCTTGTCAGAAATGCAGAAGAGTTCGGTGTTGAATATTATTCGGAAAAGGATATCCGGCAAGGTATAGTTCATGTTGTCGGCCCTGAGCAGGGGTTTACCCTGCCGGGTATGACGATTGTCTGCGGCGACAGCCATACATCCACACATGGCGCATTCGGTGCTCTAGCCCTTGGTATAGGTACTTCGGAAGTTGAGCATGTTCTAGCAACACAGACGCTTATCCAGAAAAAGGCGAAAAATATGCTTGTACATGTTGATGGCAGATTGCCAGTTAATATAACCGCTAAAGATCTCGTGCTTACCATTATTGGTGAAATCGGTACTGCCGGCGGAACAGGGTATGTGATTGAATATGCCGGAGAATCTATTGAAGCTCTTTCAATGGAAGAACGAATGACTGTCTGCAATATGTCAATTGAAGGCGGTGCCCGAGCAGGGCTTGTAGCGCCGGATGAAAAAACCTTTAAATATATTGCAGGCCGTCCATGGGCCCCAAAGGGTGAAGTGTTGGAAAAGGCGATTCGTTACTGGAAGACACTGAAATCCGATGAAGGTGCCTATTACGACAAGGTTGTAGCAATTGATGCTGCAAAGCTGACCCCTATGGTGACATGGGGTTCTTCGCCGGAAGATGTCGTTTCCATTACTGATGTTGTGCCTAATCCGGAAGAAATTGCAGATAAAACATTACGTATTTCCAAGTGGCGAGCGCTTGAATATATGGGGCTTATGCCAGGTATGAAAATGACGGATATTACAGTCGACCGTGTATTTATCGGTTCATGTACCAATGGTCGGATTGAGGATTTGCGTGTTGCGGCAACAATTGCTAAGGGGCATTGCGTGGCCAGTGGGGTTTCAGCCTTGGTGGTGCCAGGTTCCGGTCTTGTCAAAAAACAGGCCGAAGTTGAGGGCCTGGATAGGATTTTTATGGATTCTGGGTTTGAATGGCGTGAACCTGGCTGTTCCATGTGTCTTGCGATGAATGATGATCGTCTACAGCCAAGTGAGCGATGTGCATCCACGTCAAATCGTAATTTTGAAGGGCGACAGGGTTACAAGGGACGTACCCATTTAGTTTCCCCAGCTATGGCTGCAGCTGCGGCTATTGCTGGCCGCTTTGTTGATGTGCGCGATTGGTAATGATTTAGCTGTCTTTATTTCAGGGGAAAAAGCTGAGATAGTTGGGCGGATGTTTATATTGCCTGTTTTGCTTTAGCCTGCAGAATTAGTGGTTTATTGGGAAAGCTAGATGTGATAAGAGGAAGATAGCAGCCGAGGAATATAAACATTGGCCAACTTTAATTTCCGCTTTGATCGCTAACTTACCGGGATGTTTTTATTTTTCAGGCCATGTTATTGAGAGATGAAAAAACATATCTGAAGGCTGTGTGTGCTATAAAAATTCTTAATTTCAATCCGAAGTAAGGGCATTACGTGTTTGTTTTTTATAAAATGCAAGCTTCTGATGATTGAATTCTAAACCCATTTCATTTTATCATATTTCTAGTCAGTTAAATGATATTTTTTCCCTTTGTTGATTGAACTCAGTTGTTTTATTAAAATATTATAGATTGCAGTTTTGATGCTGATAAAATTCGCATAGAACCAAGTTTAAACGTTTGCTGTCTGCGATTGTGTTGCATCGTTCGGTTCATGAATATGGTGATGCCCTGTATTATTGGGCAAATTGATAACAGGCACCAGGAGGATAAGAGCTGTTGTTGGTGAATCTCTGCGTGACAGGTATGAGTTTGTCTGATTAGTTACTCCTGTAGCAGATCAGAATAAGTTTTTTCGATTCTGACTTGTCATTATTAGCATGCTAGAGTCAAAAATTAGGTCAGGAACATCTATGAAAAATTCGAAGACAATTTCTGAACGCCCTATTTCTCCTTGTATCAGTATTTATCGTTGGTCGGTTACCATGGCAATGTCGATCGCTCATCGTGTTTCTGGTGGTGCGCTTTATATCGGCACGATTTTTCTTGCAGTATGGCTGACAGGCATTGCCTATGGAAAGGAAATATTCGGGATGATCAATACCGTTTACAATTCTTTTCCGGGGCGCGCGATACTCTTTCTTTATACGTTTGCTCTTGTTCATCATCTTATCGGTGGAATGCGGCACCTGTTCTGGGATATCAATCCGGTTTTGCTTGAAAAGCATCGTGCTACCACGATGACAAAGGCAACAATATTCATTTCAATTATTTTGACATTCCTTATTTGGGGATGTGTTTATATTATGTTTTGATTGGAGATAGAATGATGGCGAAGGATTTCAGAACGCCGCTTGGGAAGGTGGGTGGCCTTGGATCAACCAAGAATGGGACCCGAAATTTCTGCATACAACGTTTTACCGCAATGGCAAATGTACCGCTGTTTATTTTTTTTATCGTCCTTGTCGTAACGCTTGTCGGCCAAGATTATGACCATGTATATAACATGCTGGCAAATCCAATTATCGCGCTTGTCATGGGATTAATGATCCTCTCAGCAGTTTATCACATGAAATTGGGCATGCAAGTCATCATTGAAGATTATGTTCACAATGAAAGGTGGCGCATTTTTATCCTTGCGCTGAATATTTTCTTTTGTTTTTCCATGGGTGCCGCATGCATTCTAGCACTTCTTAAGATCACGTTGAGAGGTTGATCTCCATGCCCATAAATACGACTGCTTCAGCGCCGGCTTCTGGCGATAAGTTTTATTATTTTGTCGACCATAAATTTGATATTGTTGTTATCGGTGCTGGTGGCTCTGGTCTGCGGGCAACGCTTGGCATGCTGGAACAGGGGTTCAAGACTGCCTGTATTTCCAAGGTTTTTCCGACGCGTTCCCATACTGTTGCCGCACAGGGGGGCATTGCAGCATCTCTTTCCAATATGGGGCCTGATAATTGGCAGTGGCATATGTATGATACGGTCAAGGGATCTGATTGGCTCGGAGATGTGGATGCAATGGAATATTTGGTGCGTGAAGCACCGGCTGCTGTTTATGAGCTTGAGCATTATGGTGTGCCATTTTCACGTACTGAAGAAGGCAAGATTTATCAGCGTCCTTTCGGTGGGCATACCACCGAGTTTGGTGAAGGTCCGCCCGTGCAGCGCACCTGCGCTGTTGCCGATCGTACAGGTCACGCCATTCTACATACGCTTTATGGCCAGTGTCTGAAACACAATGCCCAGTTTTTTGTTGAGTATTTCGCGCTTGATTTAATAATGACCAATGGTGTGGTGACAGGCGTTGTCGCTTGGAATCTTGATGATGGTACCATTCACCGTTTTTCGGCAAAGATGGTTGTATTAGCCAGTGGTGGCTACGGTCGCACCTATTTCTCCGCCACTTCTGCCCATACCTGTACAGGGGATGGCGGTGGTATGGTGGCCCGTGCTGGGTTGCCGCTACAGGATATGGAATTTGTCCAGTTCCATCCGACGGGTATTTACGGTTCAGGCTGTCTGATTACTGAAGGTGCACGCGGTGAAGGCGGCTATCTTATCAATGCAGAAGGGGAGCGCTTTATGGAGCGTTATGCCCCTTCGTTCAAGGATCTTGCCTCGCGTGATGTGGTTTCGCGCTGCATGACGATTGAAATCCGTGAAGGCCGTGGTGTTGGACCGAAAAAAGATCACATCTATCTAGTGCTGAGCCATATTGATCCTGCCATTCTGAATGAGCGTCTTCCCGGTATTTCTGAATCAGCCCGTATTTTTTCTGGTGTGGATTTGACAAAAGATCCAATTCCCGTTCTTCCAACCGCTCACTATAATATGGGCGGTGTTCCTACCAATTACTGGGGAGAGGTGTTGAATCCAACTGCTTTTGATTCTGATCGTGTCCAGCCAGGCCTAATGGCTGTGGGAGAAGCCAGTTGTGCTTCTGTTCATGGTGCCAATCGTTTGGGGTCAAATTCTCTAATCGATCTTGTAGTCTTTGGCCGTGCAGCGGCTATCCGTGCAGGTAAAGTGATTGACCGCGAAAGCCCAATTCCTGATCTTAACCTTGAGGCCTGTGATAGAATCATGGCGCGCTTTGATAAGATGCGTTTTGCTAATGGCTCAACGCCTACGGCAGAACTGCGTGATAAAATGCAGCGAACCATGCAGGAGGATGCAGCTGTTTTTCGCACGGAGGAATCGCTACAAAAGGGGTGCAGGCGCATATCCACGTTATGGGAGGAGATGTCTGATCTGAAGGTTTTTGACCATTCGTTGATTTGGAACTCTGATCTTATGGAAACGTTTGAGCTTGAAAACCTGATGGCTAATGCAATCATTACCATTTATTCTGCTGAAGCACGCCAAGAAAGCCGTGGTGCTCATGCGCGTGAGGATTATCCCGATCGCGATGACAAGAACTGGCGTAAGCATACGCTGGGATATTTGTCATCTGAGGGAAAAGTCACCCTGTCTTATCGCAGTGTTCACTTTGATCCCCTGACAATACCAGAAAATGGGGGTATCAACCCGAAAAAAATCGCGCCGAAGAAGCGTATTTACTAGAAAGGAAGTAAAATGGCCCAGAGAATCCTTTTTAGGGATTTGCAGGTTAGACAGGGAAAAATTTGGCCTAGACTGCAGAATATAGCCAGATTGACAGAATTCCATATTTACCGCTGGTCGCCGGATGATGATGAGAATCCACGGATTGATACCTATTTTGTTGATCGTGATGCCTGCGGTCCAATGGTGCTTGACGGCCTACTTTATATTAAAAATCATATTGACCCTACATTGACACTGCGTCGTTCCTGTCGTGAAGGTGTCTGTGGTTCCTGCGCCATGAATATTGATGGTCTAAACACCTTAGCCTGTACCAAAGGCATGGACGAGGTGAAACATCCGATCAAAATATACCCGTTGCCATCTATGCCGGTGGTGAAGGATCTTGTGCCGGATCTAATCTACTTCTATGCTCAACATCGGATTATTGAGCCATGGCTTCAGACCGTTTCGCCGACACCGGAAAAGGAATGGCTGCAAAGCCGGGAAGATCACCAGAAATTGAACGAACTTTATGAGTGCATCCTCTGTGCCTGCTGCCAGACATCATGCCCAAGCTATTGGTGGAATGGCGACCGCTACCTTGGTCCGGCTGTTCTGTTGCAAGCTTATCGCTGGATTGCCGATTCACGCGATGAAGCTAGGGGCGAACGTCTTGATAATCTGGAAGATCCTTTCCGGCTCTACCGCTGCCATACAATCATGAACTGTGCGCAAACGTGTCCGAAAGGGCTTAATCCGGCAAAGGCCATTGCCGAAATTAAAAACCTGATGATTGAGCGTCATCTGTGAAGTGATTTTACTGAATGTTTTTTATTTGTGCCTTTGCAAATGATATCTAAAGCTGTTTGAGGTGATCTTTTTTGATCTGAGGGATAAAGTTATCAAGGCGCTTGCAGATTCCACTCAAGATGCGGCGTGCGCATTGGCCTTCTATCTCATCCAGCAATCTTATACCTTCATTATCGTTGGCTCTGGGTTGAGCAAACGTATCTGATATATAGTTGCTGGGATATGTATTCTGTGCCAGAAGACGGCGCTGATAAGTGTTCTTGCAAGCGGATTGTCAAAGCCGGGCGCTGCGGCAAAATTGAGAGAGACAGAGGTGCTTTTATTATCTGGTTGTGGCCTTACCGCTACAGAGCAGAATAAGTCCAATATCCCCAGTGCTTTATTAACGCGGGATCTGCTGTTTTTTGCATTGCTTTGGCTTGTTGGCGTTATTGCGATCCAACCTTTTGTCATGCCAAAATGCATTTATCAATTTTATAATCAAGCTTCGCAGCATGCTCTGCTCGTAGCGCATTGTAGAGCTTTGATTCATTCAACGAATACGTCCTTATGTTTATCAAACCGGATTGAAAGGGAAAGTGTTGTAGAATTGGTAAGCTTCACTTTATAAACTAGAATATTAGGGCGGATAATAATACTGTTTTTCTTTGCCTATCATAAAGGACAAATTTGGTTCGCGAGTCGCACATTAAATAACCTGCACTATAACATTGCTTCTCTGCAGCACTTTAACCTATATCCATATCCGTTTTACCTAACTGTTTGAAAGATAAATAGGAAGCTTACTGGTATAATGCGGTAGTGGTGTCACCCAAGCATTAATCTGTATCAGACGGACAATCTAAAACGAAAAGCATCAGAAAAGTGGTCTACATCCCGCCTAAAACTGACTGCAAAACCAATGATGAAGAGAAGAAAAATCATGCTGTACAGCGCATGCTCGTCATGGTTTGGAATATTATGAGAGTCCAAGCCTATCTATTCTATGGGGCGCTGCTATTTATGCTATAGCATTTTGCCCCAGTCCTGGAAGTTATTATCGGCGGATTGATCCTGCTGAGTGGAAAAACATTGATAATTTAGCTCGCACTCTGTTTCAATGCGCTGATCAATTTCTTGGCGCGTAGGCAAACGCAAACGGAGAAAAACTAGCGGCAAGTACATTAGCCAGAGGCGCTCGATAACAAAAATACACCACAACACATATGCACTTAAGATAAAATGCTGTCTTCTTTGCAGGAGACTTCATAAATAACTCCTATAATAGAAAACTTTTAGAAAAATAGGAAGCAATTTCATAACAAAATTGCATTAAAAGAGAAGTTTTTCTTTTTTATGAAAAGGCAGCTACAGGACTGCACTTGTTTTAAAGCCAGTCCGGTACCTTATCTAGTCCGATAAGGTCTTCATAAGAAGGACGAGGGCGAATAACATCATAACGTCTACCTTCAACCAGAATTTCCGGTACCAGAAGCCTTGTATTATAGGTATTTGACATGACAGCCCCGTAAGCGCCTGCACTTGCAATTGCTAGAAGCTCCCCAGCAGCAGGATGAGGTAGTTGCCGCCCAAGTCCGAGATAATCCCCGGTTTCACAGACGGGTCCAACAATGTCGGCAAGAATCAGCTCCTGATTTTCCTTTATCTTGTCAACGGACATAATTTTATGCCATGCATCATAGAGCGTTGGGCGGATAAGATCATTCATAGCTGCATCAACAATAATAAAATTTTTATCGGCTCCTCTTTTCACATGAATAACAGATGTTACAAGCATGCCGGCATTGCCAACAACCAAGCGGCCTGGCTCTGCTATCAGATCAACATTGAGCGATCCCATGTGTTTTTGTGCCACATCGGCATAATCAGCTAATGATGGTAATGGGGCATTATCGAAATAGTAAGGAATGCCGAGGCCACCACCAATATCCACATGGTTGATTGTATGGCCTGCTTGTCTCAGCTCCCTGACAAGCTGTGCCGTAATGGCGAAAGCATTTTCAAACGGCGATAGCTCACAGATCTGGCTGCCAATATGCACATCAACACCACATATACGGATACCCGGTAATGAAGCTGCAAGACGATAGACTTCATGCGCTCTGGAAAGAGGTATACCGAACTTGTTTTTCGATTTGCCGGTTGAAATTTTTTTATGGGTTTTAGCATCAACATCTGGATTAATCCGAAGTGATGCAGGCGCTTTTTTTCCAGCCGCGACAGCCTGTTCTGAAAGCTGAATCAGCTCCGGCTCCGACTCGATATTAAAGCAATGGATATTCTGCGCCAGTGCAAAATCCATTTCACTAACTGTTTTACCAACACCGGAATAGACAATTTTTTTTGCAGGAATCCCGGCTGCAAGTGCCCGCCGTATATCACCTTCAGATACCACATCGGCACCTGCACCCTCTCTGCCCAGAAGAGTCAATACAGCTTGGTTGGAATTTGCCTTCAGCGCATAGGCCGCAAACATATCCATGTCCTTGAAAGCATCCCGGAACACACAGAAATTATGGCGCAAGGCTGTCGCGGAATAAACATAGAAAGGCGTACCCTCCGCACGAGCAATCGTCGTCAGAGCGATTTCTTCAACATGTAAAACTCCGTCATGGTATTGAAAACAGTCCACAATAGCTAGCCTAGTTTTGAATGTGCAATAAGAGGATCAAGGATGAAAAGCCGATCGGGTCTTGGCTTTTTCACCATCTCGCCTTTTTTGTCCTTGATCAGTAAGGTTGACGACGGCTCAAGGCGACCCTTCCGACCGCAGCCTATTAGCATCATGCCAGAAATGCCGGCAACAACTAAGCCCACAAGAAAACATCTTGTCATAAATAACACCTCACTCCACTTCTTTTGCCGTATACAAAATAGAAAAAAATAACACCCCCCTATCTCCTATAATCGAGCATGCCTTGACTCTCATGCTTTGACAAGCCGTTTTTTCCAGTAACAGATCTGGCGGCGAACTTCCTCTGGGGCAGTCCCACCATAGGATTTTCGGTTTTTAACCGATTCGTTAGGAGAGAGAAATTTGAACACATCCTCTGTAATCGCCGGATGTATTGCCTGAAGTTCGGGAAGAGGTATTTGTGCAAGGTCACATTGCCTATATTCGGCAGCGATGACAACCTGTCCCGTAATATGATGCGCCTCGCGAAATGGTAGCCCGGCGACCCTGACCAACCAGTCAGCAAAGTCTGTTGCAGTTGCATAACCTGAACCAGCCGCTTTTTCCATAGTTGCAGCTTGAACTATCAAATCGCTGATCATTCCCGTCATGGCGATAAGTGAAAGCTCAAGTGTTGCTGCAGCATCAAAAGTGGCTTCCTTGTCTTCTTGCATATCTTTTGAATAAGCTAGCGGTAGCCCTTTCATGACAGTCAGTAGTGTCACAAGAGCACCGTTGATGCGGCCTGTCTTGGCGCGTACCAGTTCTGCTGCATCGGGATTTTTTTTCTGCGGCATGATGGATGATCCTGTAGAAAAAGCATCTGATAGGCAGATGAAATTGAATTGCGGCGTGGACCAAATAATTATTTCTTCTGACAGGCGTGACAGGTGGGTAGCAGCAATGGCTGCGTCTGCAAGAAATTCCAAGGCAAAATCACGGTCAGATACACTGTCAATCGAATTTCGGGTCGGTTCACGGAAACCAAGTGCTTTGGCTGTCATAAACCTATCTATAGGAAAACTTGTTCCAGCAAGTGCAGCTGCACCCAGAGGCATTTCATCCATGCGGTGAATGACATCACGCATGCGGGATAAATCACGCCCGAACATTTCCACATAAGCCATCAGATGATGCCCGAATGTAACAGGCTGTGCTGTTTGCAAATGAGTGAAACCCGGCATCAGTGTTGCCGCGTGTTCTTCTGCCTGTATCAGCAGTTTGGAAATTAGAGTCTTCAGGTTTTCTGCCGTTTTTTTTGCCTGTTCCTTGACCCAGAGGCGAAAATCAAGGGCTACTTGATCATTGCGAGAGCGTGCCGTATGCAGTCTGCCTGCCACAGGGCCAATCAGTTCCGCTAACCTTGCTTCAATATTCATATGGATGTCTTCAAGTTTGCGAGAAAAGGTGAAGCTGCCTTCCTCAATTTCCTGCAAGACAATCTTAAGCCCTTTTTCGATCGCTTGATGGTCGATTTTGGAAATGATGCCCTGTTGTGCAAGCATGGCAGCATGAACAAGTGAGCCTTGAATATCCTGTGCATAGAGCTTGCAGTCAAAATGAATGGAAGCGTTGATGTCTTCCATGATCGTGTCAGGGCCTGAGGAAAAACGCCCGCCCCACATCTGGTTGCTTTGATTCTTCTGATTCATATATGCTGATCCCGAATGAAAAGGAGAAAGAAAAATGCTGACCAGAATTTTTGCTGCAGGTGGCAATCAATTTTCCCATCGGCAGCTTGATCTGCGGATAAGGCTAATCCTTCTTATGATAACCCTTTTTGCAGTATACGCGATAATAGACACAATCTCAACGGCTAAAGAACAAGGCATTGCTCAGTGCAATATTGGGCCAGTCCAACGTGAAACTTTGCATAGGGCTGCAAAAGGGTTTTTTACGGCACTGCGGATTGTGGATAAATCCTATTATGCAGGCGATCTTATTTTTCATGATTCAGAAGGAAGAGATGTAAAACTTACTGATTTCAAAGGAAAAACTTTGCTAGTAAACTTGTGGGCTATCTGGTGCATCCCTTGCCAAGATGAAATGTCTGCTCTTGCCGGCTTGAAAAGGAAGTGGAAGGCAAGCGGCTTTGATGTAATTGCAATTAATGTCGATCGCAGTCCGGATAAGCAGATTAAAAACTTTCTTAAAGAGGTAGATGCCGCGGATCTAGCTGTTTATCGAGATAAAAGTATGAAAATCTTCCAGGCACTCAAGCGTGAAAAGTTGGGGTTTGGTTTGCCTGTAACAATGGTTGTTGATCGGCAGGGCTGTGTGATCGCAGCCTTTAATGGCTCTGCACCATGGGAAGACCAGACTGCTGTTGCCTTTATTGAGGCGGCCATAAATATTGGCAGATAGATGATTGTCGTCGTGGTAGAGTCAAGGCCCAATATAGGTTGAAATATAGTTGGAAAGTAAAGCATGGAACCTACAAACTTAGATAATAATTGTCGTTGCAATACCTTACTTTTACCGGCTGCCAGCCATTAAATGTAAGCAGATCGCTCCGCTGGACAAATAAGTATATTGCTGATTCCACTCACGCTGCTTAAAGGGTGATTTGCGTGTGGATGCGTATGGAACTGTGGATGAGACCAATCAACGATTGGCATGGCACGTGTTTATACTGCAGGTGCTGGCACACTTGATTTTATGCTGATACGGATTCAGAATGATCTCTTTGATTTGGGGGCAGATATTGCAACATTGGAAGATGGTGATAAGAGAAAAGCTACCCTGCGTGTGACATGCACGCAGGTAAAACGTCTGGAGTAATGAGATTGATGATATGAATGCACATATTGAGCCGTTGAAATCCTTTGTACTGCCGGGAGGAACATCAGTTGCTACATGTCTGCATCTTGCCCGAACGGTGGCACGTCGGGCGGAACGTATCATGGTCGACCTATATCAGCGTGAGAAAGTTAATCCGTATGGATTAATATTGTCTTAGGAGTAGAAATTATCCTAAAAAATTTTATCAGTCGCCTGCACCTGATTTTCTAGAAAAATACTTTTCCAGTTTGTTTCCTACGCCATCCATTTTCATTGCTTCCGGAAACGCTTCTTTTTTGATCGTAATATTAGGCCACTTACTGGCATAATCAGCATTGAGCGCAAGCCATTTATCAAGCCCTGGCTCGGTATCAGACTTTATCGCTTCGGCGGGGCACTCTGGTTCACAGACACCACAATCGATGCATTCATCGGGATGGATGACAAGCATGTTCTCGCCTTCATAAAAACAATCGACAGGACAGACTTCGACACAATCGGTATATTTGCAGCAGATACAATTATCAGTCACGACATAAGTCATGTTGTGATCTCCTTAACTGTAGACACAGAACACCTTCCGATCAAAGTCTCTCACCCTTTTATGAGCGGAATAATAATATACGTGTGAGTTATCGTTTTTGATAAAAGCTTGCAAGTCTACAATAAAATTACAAGAGAAATTCCTTGAGCAGCAGCATGGCTTGCAAGACAAACATAAATGGACGTCACATAAAGGTTTCTGGTAGCTAGCACGGCTCATATGCCGTGCTATGCTTTATTTTTCATCTGATTTAGTAATACAGCCGGCTTTCTAAAAGGAGAATTCGGGTCAGTTTTTTCCGGAGCGGCTGTGTTTACTGTTTTTGGGGTAGTTTTTCTGTCTATCTGCATCGTATTGCTTGCGCGTATAGCTTCACTCTTTTATTTTATTAAAGCACTTTCCCGTCATTATGCGCTTGGTGACGATTTTTATATGTATATTTTCTTGAATTTCTCTGATAGCGCTAGAGCAGAACAGGTTTTACTTCCTCAGTTGTGATTAGAGTCTTCTCAGAAAGACCGGTGCCAACTGGCTTCGCTGCAAGCAAAGTAACAGGAGCAGGCGTGAATTTTACATTAATATATTATTTTGTCTTCTATTTTCTGTAAATAAGCTGCGATTGTGATCGCATCACTTGTCTGAGCCCTGTAACCGAGATTTTAAGGATTTCTTCCATATCTTCGGCTTTTGTACCATGAATGGACATCATAGCCGGTGTTATTATGAAATGACGACCATCATAGACTCCCTCAGGACGGGGAGCGCTGCTTGGTTGCCATTTCAAAATGGAGCGGATAAGATCAGCAAGTCGTTCTAGGGTATCAATCCGCACAGCCCATCGCCTGAAAATACTATAACCTGCAAGACGGTACAACTCTGCAGAATAATTCGCGATTGACAATGATAGAGGTCTGGCCTGCTGCCAGGGCTTGCACCACCTCACCACACCCCTCTGCTGTTCTCGGCTATCATGTTTTAGTGTCTACAGCAATGTTATTGCTTTAGCAGGAGCAGATTTGAGTAAGGCAGGCATAAAAATATGATAGGTGCCAAACCGTACTCCCAGCCGCCTGAGAGCTGCACGGGAGTTTTGATCAAGTCCCTTGATATCATCAAGGCCGTTACGGCGTTCCAGAATACCGAAATACTTCACTAGCTGGAAAGTAATGTCGCATGCAATGCCTACCAGCGTATCTGCATTCAGGAGATCAAAAAGCGATTTTAGCACCGTTTCAGAATGATAAGCGGTAAACAGTTAATCCACCTAGCAATCTTTTTACGGGCGATGCTTATCAGCTGCTTATTCCCCAACAATATAGCCTGCGGCCTGAGAATATCATCACCGGCGACAAGTTTTTCTACAGGCTAGCCGATCCAGCGCACAAGGCCATCACTACCAATAGCAATGTTGCTGTTTGGACATGCTGTAAAGCAGCTTATCCTTGCTTCATACTCTGGGGTAATTATTTTTTACATTGCCGTTCTGACATCCTTGGCATCAATACATTATTACAGTGTTGTCTGCACTAAAACGGAAATCCTCCAGCCGTCCTACATAATATCCTTCAAACAAGACATCGCCAGACAGAGATATTTGGACATCTATCATCATACTCTCTCAGCCACTTCTGCAATCTATAAATTATTTCATCAACCTCTCATGTAACCCATCAGATAATCTATTTAATTTCTTGAGTCTTTTTTGCCAGTAATGCGGTAAATACGTTGGCGACAGCGTATCAATATGTCTATTAGTTCCCTGCTTGTTGATGTACAAGGTACTTAATATATAACTACAACAATGCTGGTATGTTGTCTCGGAGTGGTTCGGCAGTAATCCGGTAGGGGTAGGTATTGTCCTAAAGCAGGGATACGCGTCCCTCTGTATTCGCAAGCAGTATGTACCAAGAAGATTCAGTGCACGTATATACAACGGCAGACAAAACCCTGGAACCCGTCTGTCGATACTATTGTAATGGTATAATTCATTGGCAGAGCGGCATAGCAGCTATGTGATTTTTGATCTGCATATCTGAAAGGCGAGTGATAACCAGATATGCTGATCAGTTTACGAAAATATACTTGTGCTCAAGATCATCTGCCAGTTGCACTTTAATCAGTGACAACTAAAGGCGGCTTCTATTTTTCGGAACCTCGCTTCGACAGTACAAACCGACTAAATAACCTACTTCCCTCCAGCGGGATAATATTCTCTTTTCTGGTTACAAGAAAAATCTGATTCTGTGCCGTTTTTATCAATTTAGCTATAAATTTTGCAGATCAGAAGCCGGAGCAGATCCCGATTGTCCTAAGTTTTACGAACTAGTTATCAGTTCATTCGCTGGATGACGACCCGTATCGATCGGGCGAAGCACAGCTATGGATAGAAGGGCCTAGTAAGGAAAAGCATGTATTCCTCATAAAAGTGTTCCAGCTTTTTGATCTGAAGAGCGTTAATATGATATGCGGGGTTGGTGGTTTGCGATTATAATGATTAACTAAGTATCACTATACATATTTGTACAGAAATATGCCTATAATATGTATTTTGATGCGAATATTATGTATTAAATTATTGTTGACTCTGAATTTCAAACTTTATAAGTTAACTGAGACGAATTTAGTAGCCTGAGATTTCTCCCTGTAAAAAATTCTGAAATCACATTTTACGTTTCCCTCTCATCTAATCCAACATAATTGAATCAGTTATAAGTAGACATTTTAAATGTCCGAAAATGAATGTTATTTCTTATGTGTAGTCAATATATTAATTTTCAAGTGCTAAAAATTAACATCAGGCTGATTTCAATATATAAAATACTTTATTCTGCTCAATCCTTAAGGTTTCAGAATCTGACGGCCACGGTACATGCCGGTTTTAAGGTCAATATGGTGCGGACGACGCAACTCACCTGAAATCTTGTCCTCAATATAAACAGGTGCCTTGAGAGCATGAGCTGAACGGCGCATACCACGTTTAGATGGAGAAGTTTTACGTTTAGGTACAGCCATGGAATGTGCTCCAAATTCATTCAGGAAGAGCTGACGCGGCTTTGTTTGAATGCTACCATGCCAGAAATTATGCAAATTCATATATATTTATACACTGAACGGTATGCTGTGGCAAGAAAAATTGCTGATCTTCAAAAAGATCTTTCTTTAGAAAGCAGAGTATGAGCTCTTAATGGTAAAGTAAAGTTTTGATTTCTTTGCGGAAATTTGGGAGCGATCCTGCTACGGAAAAGGAAAGCTGATACGGGGCAGGTAATAAAGAATAATAATATGCAGCAAGGCAACTGTACCGTGCCAGCAGGATCTCTATCTTCTTGCTTTTCTCCCTATTTCTAAGCTTCAAAAGACAGAATTTTTTCGTGTCAAGATATTTTATGGGCAGGGTTAAAGGTCGGCTAGTTCTGTTCCCATTTGCAATAAAACAAAAATCTACTTTGCTGATTGATCAGCATGTCTTTTTGAATATCTTGGAAAAGATATACTCTATTATACAATGAAGCCTCTTGAAGGCACATAATATTGGTTGTCATTATTTAAAAAAGCTTGTTAAGATTTAAAGAAGATTTCTACGCTTACAAAAAAGCGCACTGTCATCTATTTTCTTTAATATATGTCTCTTTAAAAATGCACTTGACGCTATGGATGCATTGGTTCATGCCCATATCATGCAAGATGATCATTCTTTTTCTGTTTTTGAGACGATTTTACAAAAGCACTCTAAAACTGTTGAAGCGTTGCTTGGCTGTATTTTATCAGCCAATACCCGTAATGGAGAAATAATCCGCCCTGCGCGTCTACTTGCCGCAGTACGTCATGGTGTTTTTAATGGCGGCAAGCGCTTACGACCCTTTCTAGTTATGGAAAGTACGATGCTTTTTGATGCGAGAGGTAAATCGGCTGTGGCCGTGGCTGCCGCGCTTGAATGTGTCCATTGCTATTCTCTTATTCATGATGATTTACCTGCAATGGATGATGATGACTTACGTCGTGGCAAACCAACGGTTCATAAAGCCTTTGATGAGGCAACAGCTATTTTGGCCGGTGATGCCCTGTTGACATTGGCTTTTGATATTCTTGCTGATGAAGCGAATGGTCTACCGGCAGAAACACGCGCTTTGCTTGTTCTTTCCCTTGCCCGTGCAAGTGGCATAGGGGGCATGGTCGGGGGACAGGCGCTGGACATTGTTGCAGAGCAACGAAAGTCGGATGAAAGAGAGATTATCCTGCTTCAGGTAATGAAAACCGGTGCGTTGCTGCGTTTTGCCTGTGAGGCTGGTGCTGTTGTTGCCAATGCATCAATGGAAGATCGTAAGCGGCTTGCCGAATTCGGTCGGGCAATTGGCCTTGCTTTTCAATTAGCTGATGATCTCTTGGATGTGACAGAAGGTACAGCTATTCTTGGTAAAACAGCAGGTAAGGATATTACCGCAGGCAAAGCTACGCTGGTTGCAATCCATGGGGTTGACTGGATACGTCATCAATTGGACGGGCTGATTGCACAGGCAAATGAAATACTGCAACCCTATGGGCAGAAGGCAGATATCCTCCGCCAAGCAGCCTTGTTTGTATCCCGGCGGAAAAATTGAAGCGCAATGTGCAGATAAGAGATGTCAAACCTACTTTCAAATTAGGGTATCAGGTGCTGTCTTGTAGTGCCAAAGCGTTTATGAATATAGTTAGTAACCATTTTTTCAAATTCGGCAGCAATCATATCACCCCGTAGCATTGCGACTTTTTTTCCGTCTACAAATACTGGGGCGACCGGTGTTTCATTTGTGCCAGGCAATGAAATGCCGATATCGGCATGTTTTGATTCACCTGGCCCATTCACGATACATCCCATGACAGCAATTTGGAGTTTTTCTACACCAGGATATTTTTTCCGCCAAGCAGGCATGTTGCGTCTTATATCATCTTGAATTTTCCCAGCAAGTTTCTGAAATAACGTTGATGTGGTCCGTCCGCAGCCAGGACATGCAGCAACAATGGGAATAAATTGACGAAACCCCATAACTTGTAAAAGTTCCTGTGCCACCTGAACTTCGCGGGTTCGGTCTCCGCTCGGGTTCGGTGTGAGGGAAACGCGAATAGTATCACCAATGCCCTGTTGCAGCAGAATGCTCATCGCGGCTGATGAGGCGACAATGCCTTTTGAGTCCATGCCCGCTTCTGTCAGCCCCAGATGCAGAGGATAGTTGCAGCGTTCGGCAAGCATGGTGTACACTATAATCAGATCCTGAACTTGGCTGACTTTGGCTGAAAGAATGATTTTATCGCGCGACAATCCAATGTTTTCTGCCAAATTGGCTGAAAGCAGGGCCGATTGTACAACTGTTTTGTGGATAATTTGCTGTGTGCTTAGTGGGCTGTCTTTAGTTGCATTGCTGTCCATCAACTGTTTGAGGAGTTCCTCGTCCAGCGATCCCCAATTTACACCAATACGCACTGGCTTGCCATAGCGAATGGCTGTTTCAATAATGGCTGAAAATTGTCTATCGCGTTTGTCACGAAAACCAACATTCCCGGGATTGATGCGATATTTGGCGAGGGCCTCTGCACAAGTTGGATGATCCGCCAGTAGCTTGTGCCCAATATAGTGAAAGTCACCAATAATAGGAACGTTGATACCAAGTCTTTCCAGCCCTTCACGGATATGTGGAACAGCAGCGGCAGATTCATCACGGTCAACTGTGATACGCACAAGCTCGGAACCAGCATGATAAAGGGCTGCTATCTGTCTGATAGTGCTGTCAACATCAGCTGTATCGGTATTGGTCATGGATTGCACGGCAACCGGCGCAGCACCACCAATCATGATATTCCCTACACGAACCGCAATAGAACGCCGCCGTGCAAAGGGATGGGAAAAATAAACTTCTTTACGTATCATTGGGCAAAAAATATCTAGTTTAATAAATTTATATTGGAACTTTATCTTTAAATCATACACCATTGTTTATTAATGGAGGCATTTTTTCACCAAGCCTGAGCAAATCAGCCATTTATAACAAGATTTTGGCAATTTCTGCAAAGGGCTCAATGTCATTTTCCCCAAGACCAACCATGGTGATTCCCACCAAGATACCTATCAGCATGAGTGCAATGATAGAAAGAACAAGAAAGCACTTATAAACCTGACTATGCGGCATTGGCATTACTTCCGCTTTACGTTTTTTATCGATTGTCATTCACCTGAATTCAGATTTTCCAATTTTAGAGTATTGGATCTTAGCCCATATAGTATTTCGCGCATGCATGGTGGAAATGTTTCCATTTAGCGTTTATCATTTCTGGTCTTCAATAGAATTCGCAAAAAACACTTCATTAATGTGCCTAAGCTGGTAGATACATAATGGCAATTTCAGCCGGTACTCTGTTTGTAACTCAAATATCTACCCTGATCAGCCAGTCTACCGGCTGATCAGGGATCGAGGTAGATGCTTTTTAACACGGAGAAGGCAGGCTACTGCGATATTAGTGCAGAGCACCTTCCTCTCTGGTCTCCTGCAGGCTTTTGAGAATGTTCTGCGGCGATGAGATGGAGTAGGGATCGCTGTCGCAATTATCTGAAAAACCTTCTTCCTCAAACCATCTTTCAATAACCTTATTATTGATGATCGCAGCATAACGCCAAGAGCGCATGCCAAAGCCAAGATTATCCTTGTGAACCAGCATTCCTATTTTTCGGGTGAATTCGCCTGAACCATCTGGAATAAGGGTAATGTTTTTCAATCCCTGTTGCTTGCCCCAGGCATTCATGACAAAAGCGTCATTGACAGAAAGGCAATAGATAGCATCTATCTGGAATCGTCTGAATTCAGAGTAAAGCTTTTCAAAATCTGGCAGTTGAAAGGTTGAACAAGTCGGCGTAAATGCTCCGGGCAAAGAAAACAGGATGACGCGCTTGTTTTCGAAATAATCGTCTGTTGTCATATCCTTCCAGCGAAAAGGGTTCGGGTCATTAGCCGATTCATCGCGGATACGAGTGTGAAAAGTGACGTCAGGAATTTTTTTACCTATTATCATGTTTAAATTGCTCCTGCTGTTTAAGTTAACTGTGCTACCGGAAAATTTAAGAAAGATAGATTATCATACTTTGATCTGTCTTCAAGCGTGCAAAGGGATAAAGCTAAATATATATCAAGCTATAAGAAATCTCCCGCCCGCTATTATCTCATCCTGATAAAATCATAAATGGTGAAATTATGATGCAAACCATTATTACGAAACCTTTTGCAGATCAAAATCCCGGGACATCGGGTTTACGGAAAAAGGTCAAGGTTTTTGAAATGCCGCATTATGCGGAAAATTTTATCCAGTCTATTTTTGATAGCACAGGCAAAATCGAGGGAAAGCGATTGATCGTTGGCGGCGACGGGCGTTTTTTAAACCGACAGATTATTCAGAAAGTGCTGAAAATTGCTGCTGCCAACGGTTTTGGCGATGCCATGGTCGGGCGGGGTGGTATTCTTTCAACGCCAGCAGCTTCGCATCTTATTCGAAAATATAGGGCTCATGGGGGAATTATTCTTTCGGCAAGCCATAATCCTGGCGGGTCTGACGGCGATTTTGGCATCAAATACAATATTGCCAATGGTGCTCCAGCACCTGAAAAGATAACACAGGATATTTATGCGTGTTCGCAGAAAATCAGTCACTACCGTATTGCTGATACGGACGATGTTGATCTTGACCACTTGGGCAAGCAGATGATCGGTGATATGAAAATCAAAATTGTTGACCCTGTACACGATTATGCCAACCTGATGGAGGAGCTTTTTGATTTTGAGGCAATCCGCCGGGCGATTACCGGCGGTTTTCGCTTTCGCTTTGATGCCATGCATGCTGTGACTGGCCCCTATGCCCATGAAATATTCGAGCAGCGGCTTGGTTTTCCAGCAGGCACGGTTGTCAAAGGCCAGCCATTACCTGATTTTGGCCATCAGCACCCTGATCCCAATCTTGTTCATGTGAAAGAGCTTTATGATCTACTTATGGCGGATGACGGGCCAGATTTTGGCGCTGCGTCAGATGGAGATGGTGACCGTAACCTTATTATTGGCAAGGGAATTTTTATCACGCCTTCTGACTCTCTAGCTATTTTAGCAGCCAATGCCCATCTGATCAAGGAATATCAGGCAGGCATTGCCGGAGTTGCGCGCTCCATGCCGACAAGCACTGCTGTTGACCGTGTTGCCGCAAAGCATAAGTTTTTCCTGTATGAGACACCGACAGGATGGAAATTTTTCTCCAATCTTTTGGATGCGGGCATTGTCACATTATGCGGCGAGGAAAGTTTTGGTACCGGTTCTGATCATGTTCTGGAGAAGGATGGTTTGTGGGCAATTCTAATGTGGCTGAATATCCTTGCTGTGAGCGGTAAAAATGCGCTGGATATTGTCAGGCAGCATTGGCGTGAATATGGGCGTAACTATTATTCCCGACACGATTATGAAGAAGTGGATGCCCGTGCTGCGAGGAAAATGATGGAGGATCTGCATGCCCGGCTAGGATCCTTACCGGGGATGGAAATTGGCAGTCTTAAGATAGAGAAAGCGGATGATTTTGCCTATCATGATCCAGTCGATTATTCAGTCAGCAGCAACCAAGGTATCCGCATTCTGTTTAAAGATGGTGCACGTATTGTCTTTCGCCTTTCCGGCACGGGCACACAGGGTGCCACGGTACGTGTTTACATGGAGCGGTATGAGGCTGATCCTGATTTGCAAGAGCAGGATACACAGAAAGCTCTAGAAAAGCTGATCACGATTGCAGATGAAATAGCTCATCTGAAACTACTGCTTAACCGCAGAAAGCCAACTATGATCACCTAAAACTCCGGGCTTCTAAAATATCTGGAAAAGATATGGATCCCCTATTTTATTGAGGAGCAATCATCTTTTCAGGCCTTACAAGGCAATCATAATCCTCAGCTGAAACCAATCCACTTTTCAAGGCTTCTTCGCGCAGAGTTGTATCATTCTTATGAGCGGTTTTTGCAATTTTTGCCGCCGCATCATAGCCGATTGCCGGTGCTAACACGGTTACCAGCATCAGGGATTGCTCCATCAGACGCTGTATTTTGCTCTCGTTGGCAATAATACCCTCAACGCAATGATCGGCAAAGGAATGCATACAGTCTGCCAGAAGGTGGATCGACTGTAAAACATTGTAGGCAATAACCGGTTTATAGACGTTAAGTTCAAAATGACCTTGTGAAGCTGCAACAGTAATAGTTGTCTGGTTGCCGAACACTTGGCAGGCTACCATTGTCATTGCTTCACACTGTGTTGGATTGACCTTACCCGGCATGATGGATGAGCCTGGCTCATTTTCAGGCAGAATCAATTCACCAAGCCCGCAGCGGGGTCCTGATCCTAGGAAGCGGATATCATTGGCGACTTTAAAAAGGTCTGTTGCCAGTGCATTGAGACTACCGTGGAAATTAGCAAGAGCATTGTGGCTGGCAAGAGACTCAAATTTGTTGGCTGCGGGTTTGAAGGGAAGACCAGTAATATCTGCCACTTCTTCAGAAAATGATCTATCAAATCCTGCAGGTGCATTTAATCCTGTTCCAACAGCTGTACCGCCTTGAGCCAGATGCAGCACACTTTTGAGACTTTCTTCTATATGCTTGCGGCTATATTCTAGGCTTGCGCGGTATCCCGAAAACTCTTGGCCGAGCGTAACTGGCGTGGCATCCTGTGTATGCGTACGTCCGATCTTGATAATATCGTTGAAAGCTTTCTCCTTGTTGTTTAAAGCGAGGACCAAGTATTCTAGAGCAGGAAACAAGATATTTACCGTTTCCATTGCTGTAGCAATATGCATGGCTGTCGGGAATGAATCATTCGATGACTGACTCATGTTCACATGGTCATTGGGATGGACCGGGTTCTTGGAGCCAATCTCGCCGCCCAGCATTTCAATTGCCCGATTGGCAATCACTTCATTGACATTCATGTTGGTTTGGGTACCTGAGCCCGTTTGCCAGACCACAAGTGGAAAATTATCATCGAGCCCGCCTTCAGCGACTTCTTTTGCGGCCGCAACAATGGTATCAGCGATTATCTTGTCCAGCTTACCGTTCTTCATATTGATTTTTGCTGCAGCTTGTTTGATGATACCAAAGGCGTGGATAAGAGGCAAAGGCTGACGTTCGCAGCCGATCTTGAAATTATGGAGCGAGCGTTCGGTTTGGGCACCCCAGTACTGGTTGGTTGGAACTTCAATGGAACCAAAAGTATCGGTTTCCGTACGGGTTCTAGTCATGATATTATCCTTAATTGAAAGGTTAGTAGATCCTTCTATTAACTTGCTTTTTAGTGGTATATAAAGCATCACATGACAAAATAGTATGAAAAAATCCTCGTAATTGAGTGGGGGTGTTATGAATGTTATAGATTTAAGAATTCAGACCAGATGTCTAATTTATTGTAATTTTAAAGAGGGTTAAGTATGCGAGATCCCTATACGGTTTTAGGCGTTTCCCGGACTGCTAAACCGGAAGAGATTAAATCAGCATTTCGCAAGCTCGCGAAGAAATATCATCCTGATCATAACAAAGATGATCCCAAGGCAAAGGAATTGTTTGCAGAAATCAATCAAGCCTATGAGATTGTTGGTGATAAGAAGCGTCGCGGCCAGTTTGACTGCGGTGAAATTGATGCAGAAGGCAAACCTGCATTTCAAGGGTTTCAGCAGGGAGGCCATCATTCTTTCAGCGATTTTGGTGGCGGGTCATCACAAGGGGGTGGCCGGTGGGCAAATTTCCGCACAACTGATGATTTTAACGTTGATAATACGTTTTTTCAGGATCTGTTCGGCCGGGATACAGAAGGTTTTAGGTTTGGCAGAAACAATTCCCATGGACAGGATCGACGGTGTGGCGCAGCTATAACAGCTTCTATTTCCATTTCGCTTGAGCAGGCTGTTGGTGCTGAAAAAGTTGAAGTAGTTTTTCCTAATGGCAAAAGATTGAAAATTAAATTACCGGTCTTTGTGGAGGATGGCCAAACAATACGCTTGAAAGGACAGGGTGAAAGCATAGCAGGTGGCAGCAGCGGTGATGCGCTGGTCACCATTCATTTCAAATCACATCCGCGTTTCCGGCTGGATGGACGGGCACTTCACTTTGATTTGCCGGTTTCTTTGAAAATCGCTGTTTTTGGTGCGAAGGAGGAAATTGAGACATTGGATGGCCGTATTGCCGTTACTATTCCGGCATGGTCTAGTTCCGATCGTGTATTACGCTTAAAAAACAAGGGGTTGCCGTTGAAGAAAGGTGGCAGGGCTGCATTGTATGTCCATGTCCGTATTATGCTGCCGAAAGAGCCCGATCCGCAACTTGAAACAGTGGTGAAAAAATATACATGAAATATTATTGGCTGCGTGGCCTGATTTTGAAAGAGAGTTGAGATTGTGAATTGTATCCGAATGAAATACTCTGTTTTTGCTCTAATTGTTTTGGCCTGTTCTTTAGTTATCGATTATGCCATGGGAAGCGATTTTAAAACAGGCAAAATTGTCGTCACGGATTCATGGGTATGGGCCATGGTATCGACGGCAAAAGTTGGCAGCGGTTATCTAGAATTTCATAATAACGGAAATACAGCCGACCGCCTTATTGCTGTGCGATCGGATATTTCTAAGCGAATTGAAATTCATGTGATGCAGATGGAAAACAATGTCATGCAAATGCGTCGACTTACTGATGGCTTAGAAATACCAGCACATAAAACCATAAGCCTGCGGCCTAGCGGCTATCACATCATGTTTTTTAACCCCAGCGCACCTTTTATAGAGGGAGAGAGTTTTAAGGCAACTCTCGAATTCGAGAAAGCCGGCCAAATCAATGTTATATTTTATGTCAAAGCACTGAAAAATAATGCCGAATAAACCGCTGCTAGACAGAGCATCAGAAACATTGAAAACGATTTTCATATGATTATTTAAACATAAAAAATTGTTTTTAGAAATGTTGAAAGGACAGCATATTTCCACCTTCTTAAATAAATGGTTTGTTTAAACTAGATTGTTTCTACCTTTCGTTTTTGGAAAGGTAGAAATGAAGCATTTCAGTCTTTGCTGAGCAATTGCTTCTAGGCGAGTTTATAATAAAAATTTCGCCATTTTCTTGAAGAAGTGGTATAGCTATGCAATAGGCTGGGAAAGTGATGAATTGTCAGAAGATTATGAGGCTGATATACTGATGGCTGAACATAATAGTTTGCTACGTGGGAAGCATGGGCTAATTCTGGGGTTGGCGAACAGCCGCTCAATTGCTTGGGGTATTGCCAAGGTAGGACACCATGCTGGTGCACAGATTGCTTTTACCTACCAAGGTGAGCCAATGAGGAGACGCGTGGAACCTTTAGCTCAAGAATTGGGAGGGTTTGTCTGCGGTCATTGCGATGTAACGGATCCGGCTTCGATCGATGCTGTTTTCGAGATTATCACCAAGAAATGGGGCAGGTTAGATTTCCTTGTCCATGCGATTGGTTTTTCTGATAAGGATGAACTGACAGGCCGTTTTGTTGATACAAGCCAAGCCAATTTTGAAATGACCATGAATGTTTCAGTATATTCGCTAACGGCAATCAGCCGGAGGGCTGAAAAGCTTATGACCGATGGCGGTTCGATTCTGACACTTACCTATTACGGTGCAGAGAAGGTTATGCCGAATTATAATGTCATGGGGGTTGCCAAGGCGGCGCTTGAGGCAAGTGTAAAATATCTTGCGGTTGATCTAGGGCCCAAGAATATTCGTGTCAATGCCATTTCAGCTGGGCCGATCAAAACGCTTGCCGCTTCAGGTATTGGTGATTTCCGTTATATTCTCAAATGGAATGAGTATAATGCGCCGCTCCGGCGGCTTATCACGATTGAAGAAATTGGTGATGTTGCTCTTTATTTTTTGTCTGACCTTTCAAAATCAGTTACGGGCGAAGTCCATCATGCTGATGCGGGCTATCACGTCATAGGCATGAAGGCAGTTGATGCACCGGATATTTCAGTTGTGAAGGTTTAATAATTTGGCTCCTTATGGCTAAGATGGATTAGACATTTTCAAACCATATTCAGAGTTAGGTCGACCGATATATCAGGGAACAGAGGTTAGTAAGACTGACTGCAGTGCCTACATCCGCCAAGGAGAATGATTGGGTAAAGGCGAAAAAATTTTCTAATGAAGCGTGCCGGTAATGGGATTGTAAGTCCCCAGGGCATATTTTAATTAGATCCATAGTTGATGGAAGTGGATTTTTCTGACTGGCAGGCGTTTATCAAGTAAAGAGATCAAGAATGAAGATTATACCAAAATTGTTTTGTTTGGCTGACAAGTGGGACTTATAACTCTCGGTTGTAGGTGTGGATTCTATGTTTTGATTATGGAAACTTAGTTTGGTTTTAGTTTACCAGGTCTTGGCAGTTGCTATCTTGGAAAAAGCATCCAAGTATGGGAATCTTTCCAAGATCGGGTCAAGATGATAGACTTGTCTGTATAAATAGTTTAGGATACGAAACAGGTAGGAGACGGGAGGTGTTTTGCTTTCCGAAGCTAGAAATTTTTCAGTTAGAAGGGTATTTTGAATCATTAATTGGCTTTTTATGCCAAGTTGAGAGTATGATCATTAATATTTAGCTTGTTTTTCTCTGGCAAACAGCAGTTGAGTTGAGGCTGTAGTTAACGTTAAAGGTGTTCATAGCCATTTATTTTTTTCGATTCTTAATGAAATATTTGTAGGGTCTTGGCTCTCTCTTCGAGAGAGGGTGCGCAGGAATTTCTCAACTCCGAGTTTTTATCGTTTTGTTTCGAAATATTCCAACAAAAGGAGGGATTCCAGTACTGCTTCATTCATGTGTCAGTGTCGAATAATCAATCTTGAACTCTTAAATTATTTCCTGATCTGCGTTTTGGGGAGATTTAAAACCTTTTGAAATTGACCATTTTCAAAGGCTTTTTGAGATTTTTACAGGTTCTACCTGAAAACACCACAACACCGTCGAATGACTTACGTAATGAAAAATATTCTCATACTGAATAAGCTCTGTGTTTCCAGCTTTTATGGACATAACGCTTCTCTGACACGCAATAAAAAATCTAGGTGCAACTATGGCAGATAGTGTGTTAACAAGTCATGACTTTGTAAAAGAAAAAGAACCTTTTCAGCTTTTTGATCGATGGTTTAAGGATGCGGAAACCCAGGAAATCAATGATCCTAACGCTATGTCATTGGCAACAGTTGATGAAACAGGCATGCCGAATGTGCGTATGGTGCTGCTAAAAGGATTTAGTCAGAATGGATTTATTTTCTATACTAATTATGAAAGCCGTAAAGGCAAGGAAATTCTGCATTCTATGAAAGCTGCCCTCTGCTTTCACTGGAAGTCGTTGCGTCGTCAGATTAGGGTTCGGGGGCTAGTTGAAAAAGTCCGTGATGAAGACGCTGATGCTTATTATGCATCTCGTTCCCGTGGCAGCCAGATTGCTGCATGGGCTTCTAGGCAATCACGCCTACTGGACAGCCGGTTTGCCCTGGAAAAGGCAGTTGCTGAATATACGGTGCGCTCTGCAATCGGTACCATTTCGCGGCCGCCATACTGGTCCGGTTTCTGTATCCGTCCGCTATCTGTAGAATTTTGGCGCGAGCGGCCTTTTCGTCTGCATGATCGAGTAGTTTTTACACGCTCAGATTTTGATAGTCAGAATTGGGAGATAGGGAAGCTTTATCCGTGATCCTGAAAAGTAGGCAGCCTAGAATATTGGTTTTTACAGTTTATATAATCCACAGGTTGCCAAGCATGAGCATGAGAAAGATCAAAAGCCCAATAATCGAATTGGATTTAAAAAGCCATAGACATTCATTAGGATTATCAATATCCAGTGTTTTGATCTGAAAAAGCATATGTATTGCCGTAAAGACTATCCCGCTTAATGCAATGGGCGGTACGTGGGTAAGAATAAAGGCAGCAGTCGTGAAAACCAGCATCAGAGTATAAAGACAGAAAAGAGCGGGTTTGGTTCTTTTGCCGAAAAGTCGTGCTGTTGAGCGTACGCCGATAATGGCATCATCTTCTCTGTCCTGATGAGCATAAATCGTATCGTAGCCGATTGTCCAGAAAATGGCTCCAAGATAAAGCAGAACCGGTTGTATATCCAATGTTCCGAAAACAGCTGTCCAACCTAAAAGTGCTCCCCAATTGAAGGCAAGCCCAAGAAAAAGCTGAGGCCAGTCAGTTACCCGTTTCATGAACGGGTAAATTACAACAATGATGAGCGATGCAAGACCAAGGATAATTGTAAACCTGTTGAACTGAATAAGCACAAGCAGGCCAACGAATGATTGTAGGATGATGAAAGCCTTGGCTTGGTTACGGGTAACTTTCTCTGAGGGCAGTGGGCGTGAACGGGTACGTTCTACTGCCTTGTCAATGTGGTGGTCTACAAGATCATTATAGGTGCACCCGGCACCCCGCATAGCAATTGCTCCTACAAAGAAAAGAAAAAGATGCCAAAGTAAAAGTGTGATAGATATCAGTGTTATTCTTGGGAGTCCCCAAGCAATGGATGCAAGCGCGGCAGACCACCAACAAGGCCAGAGCAGAAGCTGCCAGCCGATAGGCCTATCCCAGCGTGCAAGCTGCGCATAAGGCCAGAGGCAGTATGGCAAAAGGCGGTAAATCCAATGTCTTGCAGGTATATCCATGATCTGCTCTTGCAGGTCGTTGGCCTGAATATTCGCAAGATGTGTCATGATTTTTGGGATTTCAGATGAATTTTTATTCTGTGAGGCAGCATGTGGCATTGCCATAACTCTCAAAAAATTATGCTGGAAAAAACAAAAATGTAACTCTTGCTCATAAGGTATTTTCCCAATAAAAAACAATAGCTTTTTTCGCTCGAAACAAAGAGGACATAATGAAGGTTCTTCTTATTGGCTCAGGTGGCCGTGAACACGCTCTTGCCTGGAAAATTGCTGCTTCTCCCTTACTTAGCTGGTTATACTGTGCCCCTGGAAACCCCGGTATGGCGAAGATTGCGGAGAATATTGATCTGAATGCAGCAGATCATGCAGCTGTTGTTGCATTTTGCAGGAAAAATTATATTGATCTGGTTATGATCGGTCCTGAGGCGCCTCTTGTAAACGGGCTTGCCGATACGCTAAGAAACGCACGGATTCGGGTGGTTGGTCCCGGAGCTAGTGCAGCACAGCTTGAAGGATCAAAAGGTTTTACTAAGGATTTATGTGCGCGTTTTGCTATTCCGACAGCGGTTTATGGTCGCTTTAACAATATAGCAGAGGCAAAGGCCTATATTCATGCCCAGGGTGCGCCAATTGTGGTCAAGGCTGATGGTTTGGCTGCAGGAAAAGGCGTTGTTGTTGCCATGACTGTAAAAGAGGCTCTCGTTGCTGTTGATGCCTGTTTTGATGGTATGTTTGGCCCCGCGGGTTCTGAAGTCGTGGTGGAGGAATTTTTGCAGGGTGAGGAAGCAAGTTTTTTTTGCCTGTGCGATGGCACAACTGCCATTCCCTTTGGCACGGCACAGGATCACAAACGGGTCGGGGAAGGAGATAGCGGTCTCAATACTGGTGGAATGGGGGCTTATTCTCCAGCTTTTGTCATGACGCCGGATATGGTTGAGCGCACAATGCGCGAGGTGATTGAACCGACGATGAAGGCAATGGCTGAGATTGGCACTCCTTTTAATGGCATTCTTTTTGCGGGATTGATAATTACGGCAGATGGGCCAAAGCTTGTTGAATATAATGTCCGCTTTGGCGATCCTGAATGTCAGGTTCTAATGATGCGGCTGCAGGATGATCTGCTGCCGCTTCTTATTGCGGCAGCAGATGGCAAGCTTGCTGGTTATGAGCCGGCATGGTCTGATGATGTATCATTGACTGTGGTATTGGTTGCGAAGGGATATCCCGAGGCGCCCGAAAAAGGCAGTGTCATAGAAGGCATAGAAGAGGCGGCTGCCTTGCCTAATGTTCTGGTTTTGCATGCCGGGACGGCGTTACAGGATGGCAAGCTAATTGCTAATGGCGGTCGCGTTCTTAATGTGATAGCTCGTGATAAAACGATTAAGGAAACACAACGAAAGGCTTATGCGGCAATTGGAAAAATTCGCTGGCCAGACGGTTTTTGGCGTTCCGATATTGGGTGGCGGGCAGCTACACGCGAAAGCTGAGGAGGGCTATGAAATTATCTGCGCTATTTATTTCCCGCCTGATGATTATCTACGAAGCTCCTCAAGATTTCTCATAATGTTTCATTCAAGCAGTCTTTCGCTTCTGATATTCTGGACAGTAGTCTAAACAGTGGGATGAAAAAGGATTAAGAAACATAAATATGGCGACCCTGCATTACACATCTTTTTTCTTTCAGAATCCAGAAAAAATAGAAGTTGAATCCTATTATGATAGAGATAAGGGACCTAACTCAGCATAACTTGGTTGGCAATCACAAGCCGTATATTGGGTGAACAGCCTCGACAGATCATATAGATATCCGTCCACAGATGTCAGTCCAGAAGAACATCATCGTGGTTGTAGGAAATAAAGAGTGGATAAGATATTGCCATTTCCCAGTCTTGTTATCAGCTTGTATCAGAATGCCACGTCCATTGAATGAGCATGTAAAGAATGCATATGATTTTGGCACAGTATTAAGTGACATTTTGAGGAAGATGACAAGGATCAAGACATAATCTCTATCTATCTTTGACCTGATTGATCCAACATATTGCCCAGTGATTTGCTATGAAACCAATCTTCATTCCGAATATTTTTGGTAAGTTCCGTAAAACAGCATCTTGTTTTCAATAGGAATCGCTATTGTCTTGTAAGCTGAAGTATTACTTGACAGTAAGGCACTTAAGATGTCATGATTTAGATATATCTAGATTAAAGAATTGAGTTAGTTAAATTTTTGTTTTTCTCTTTGGTTTTCAAATTGCGAATAGGGTGCTTGTGATATCGATCCTTCGTGCATATAGTAGCAATGCCTGCGTTTCACACAGCTAGAAGTTCATAGAAGTCAAAGTTTCGCTGATACGCGCACATATCCCATTAATTTCCTGATGGGCACCACTCAGGCATGAAGCGACAAGGCAAGTCTGTGATTTGAGGATAATGCCATCATCAAGTACTCTTAACCCGTTTGCCGCCAGAGTTGCTCCTGTTGAAGTAATATCAACGATTATATCAGCCAGCCCCGCAGCAGGTGCCCCTTCTGTTGCGCCTGCGCTTTCTACAATACGGTAAACCTGAATCCCGTGCTTTTGTGAAAAGAATTTTTGCGTAAGACGCCAGTATTTGGTTGCGATCCGAAGACAGCGACCATGGTGCTGGCGAAAATCTGCCGCTACATCATCAAGGTCAGCCATATTGTAAACATCATACCAAATATCCGGGACAGCGACCACAACATCGGCATGACCAAAGCCAAGTGGGAGTCTGATATCAGTATATTTTTCAGGATGGGCAACGGTTTCCCGCAGCAGGTCTTCACCGGTAATGCCTAGATCAACTGCACCAGAGCCAAGTTCATATGCGATTTCAGAGGCAGAAAGAAACAGAATATCAATGTCCGGGGCATTATTCACACGGGCACGGTAGTTGCGCTGGTCTGCCGGAAGCTGAATTTCATATCCTGCTTCTTGTAGCAGGAAGAGAGTTTTTTCTTTCAACCGTCCTTTAGAAGGAAGGGCAAGCGTGACTGACATTCGGCAATCTCCTCTAAAATTGGTCGAGCCAAATGGAAAAACCAACAGCTGGGATGGGCATTGGAGCACCTAGCATGGTCAGAAGACGATCATAACGGCCACCGCCGGCAAGCGTTTGTGGTTTGTGTCCACCATCACGGATTTCGTAAACAAAGCCTGTATAGTAATCGAGTGGGCGCCCGAAGGCTGCATTATAACGTAACTCCGCCAGATCAAGCCCTTGGGTATCAATTGCTTTGATCCGCGCCGAAAATAGGGTAATGACATCCTCAAGTGCAAGATGATGGCGGATGGCAAAATGATTGAGTGTCTGTTCTGCTTTGTCCAGCGAAACGTCAATAGCAAGGAAATCCTCAAGTGCGGTAAGCACCGTATTGTCTAGATGTAGATCTGCAATTGCCTGTTTTTCAATCAGCCTTGCAGCAATATCCTGCGGTGTCCGGCCTACCGAAGGACAGATTCCGTTATCAAGCATCTGTCTTTCAATAAGCTCGGCTAGTGCTTGTGTGTTGCCATGCGTTATCAATTGGCTGACTGTGTATGGCAGGTTGGGAGATTGCGCCGGCCTAGACAGTTCGGAAAGCAGGGTGTGTAACTGCCTGTCATTACCAAAGCAGCGTCGCATTTTTTTCTGCCAGCCGTCAGGAAGCTTGAGCGCAGCAAGCATGGCTGCAAAGATGGCATGATCGCCTATAAGCATTCTAATATCTCTGGTCGGTGCAATATGATGCAGTATAGCCGTGGCATGGCGCAGGGAGCGCGCATCAGCTTCCGCTTCATCGGCAGCACCGAATTCTTCAATGCCGGCTTGATAAAAACTGCTGCCTGCGTCGCAGCTTTGACGGAAAACTTCTCCGCCATAGGCATAATACTGTGGAGTCGTATGTCCCCTTGCAATATGCTGTAGGCAGACAGGAATGGTAAATTCAGGCCGCAGACAGAGGCTGTCGCCATTGTCGCTTGTTGTCATGAAGATACGGCGACGCAGATCTTCTCCCGCCATATCTAGAAAAGGCTCAGCAGGCTGGAGAATAGCAATTTCACTGACAGTCAGGCTGTTTTTTCTGAAATAATCAAAAGCAGCCTCAGTAGCGATCTTGATTTCATGCATCTTACATGCTGTCAGTATCGGATACGGCTGTTTATCGAGTAGGGAGACTGCGGGTTTCATAGGCTATCTTCTAGGCTTTCTAACATGGTTGGCAAGAATGCGTTTTATTTCCTGTACCATCTGATTTTGGCTAACCGTTATTTGTGCTGGGCTTTGTTTGCGCCAAGTTTTATTATCGGCAATTTTCTGCGATAGGCGGGCACCTTCAACTAGATTTTTGATTTCAACCGTTCCAGCTTCACGCTCAACCGAGCCTTGAATGACAACACAGGGCGCTCCACGCCGGTCAGCATACTTCATCTGTGCCTTCATGCCGGAATCCCCCACATAAAGCTCGGCGCGAATTCCCTCATTGCGTAAATCCGCAGCCATACGCTGATAGCCTGCTAGTGCTTTGGGCTCACGATCCATCATAAGGATAACCACAGGTCCTTCATTTGTCTTCGGGTCAAATTTTTCCAGATTTTTCAATGCTATTACAAGGCGCGAAACTCCAATGGAAAAACCCGTAGCCGGAATTGGCTCAGGACGAAACCGCGATACTAGACCATCATAGCGACCGCCACCGCCGACAGAGCCAAAAACAACTTTCTGTCCGCCTTCATTAGCCACATCAAACAGCAGCTTCGCTTCAAAAACGGAGCCAGTATAATATTCCAGACCGCGCACTACAGAAGGATCAATTCTCACCCGGTCTTCATAACCAGCAATAGAAAAAAGGGCCTGTATTTCTTCAAGCTCTGTAATGCCTTCAAGCCCTTTTGCAGAATTTCCCATAACCTTGCGCAGATTTTCAATCGTCTGTGAATCATTACCGACCTCTGAAGTAACAAAATCAAGAACTCGTTTGACGGCAGCCGCATCAAGATCGGCACCTTTGGTGAAATCGCCGCTTTCATCAAGGCGCCCCTTACCCAGCAATAAAGCTACGCCTTCGGGTCCGAACTTGTCGAGTTTATCAATGGTGCGCAGAACAGAAAGCCGTTTTCTTTGCTTTTTTTCACCTTCAAGGCCAATCATTTCTAGAATACCGTCAAGCACTTTGCGGTTGTTGACGCGGATTGTATAATCACCGCGCTTGATACCGAGGCGCTCCAGTGTATCAGCAACCATCATGCAGATTTCAGCATCAGCTGTGATATTTTCTGCTCCCACTGTATCAGCATCGAACTGCAAAAACTGTCGAAAACGACCTAGGCCCGGTTTTTCATTGCGGAAAACCCAGCCAGCTCGGTAGCTGCGGCAGGGTTTGGGCAGCTGTTCAAAATGCTCGGCGATATAGCGGGCAAACGGTGCTGTCAGATCATAACGCAGCGACAGCCATTGTTCATCATCATCCTGAAAGGAAAAAACGCCGGCATTGGGGCGCTCCTGATCAGGAAGAAACTTACCCAGTGCATCAGTGTATTCAATAAGTGGTGTTTCTACGGGTTCAAAACCATAAAGCTCATAAACTTCACGGATGGCAGTAACGACCTTTTCTTCTGCACGAAGATCAGAAGCTGTTTTGTCAAAAAATCCGCGCGGCAGTCTTGCCTTGGTCTTTTCCATTTTTGATGCCATCTGTGTTTTCCATTTTCTGCTTTTTCGGCAAACTAATCTATGTGCCGAATAATTATGTGTCTGCCTTTAGCACTGAAAGTGCAGACAGAACAAGTACAGGGAACAAAAAGACAAGCTGAACTTCGCCTTCTACTTTGACCCTGTGAGTTTTTTACAGGAAAATTGCTTATCTGAGTGTCTGATGCAGGCGGACATAAGTTATGGTTACCTTGTTAGGAGGTAAGCATTTTTACGGAAAAATAAAATTTACATTAATATCGTAGATAAGCAGCACGTAATTATTTGCGGCTCATGTAATCGATTATTCTGCCGCCTTCTCTTGCTCAGATGTCAATAAAACCATTACGCAATAAGGTTAATTCCAGTGCTTTAGCAATGGTGAAAGAGATAACTTTGTTTGGTTTATTGGTAATTACCGCTTCAATAACAATCCATGACAGCAGGTGTGCTTTAAATATGCTATAAAATGTGGATTCGTTTCAATCAGAAGGTCGCACATAATATGATATTTACCCAGAAGATTATGTTGCATTTGTTGTGATAGGATAATGGGCATCAGTTTTAAAATAACTGAATATTGATGCTTCTTTGTCTTCATGAGTTCCAAAAAATCTAATCATTGTATAAACTTATAAGGAGGCTTCAAAAAGGGTGTATGCAAATCAAGCTTTTTTATTTTGTCCTAGACGGAATTGTTTCTTTATTTGCATATGCTTTGTTATATTTTTCTGATTGATTTTCAAATTAAATTCCTAGCTTCGCTTATGCTATTGTGACATGGAAACACCTCAGATGACAACTGATTATCTGTATGGATTAAAACAAGGTTTTAGCCAGGATAGTCGATTGCCGTTGTTGTATTCTGGTTGCTTGAGAAATATGGGCCAGCTGTTGCCATGAAAAACCAGCCTACAGTTTCTATAAAAATACAAGCACTTTGCTTTAATTTAAAAAATTGATTTTCTAGCATATTGGTTTGGGTGAGTATTCAGAGTTTTTAGGTTTGGAGATCGCTTGCTAAATCCGTGTTCGATGCATAATGGTATGTTGGGTTCATTATTCCCCAGAAAAGTTTGAACTGGCATTCTGAACCATGCTGCTGACTGGCCTGCTCAGTATTCGGTGCTGATTTCTGCTGGAACTTGCTGCGCGGTCAGATGAGCCGATGGTTTTATCTTATGGGTTGTTTAAGGGTCTAATCCTGCCGACAATTCTTGCTTTCGGTGATTGCGCGCCAGATATGCTCGATCATACTGGAGGTTCTGGGTGAGAATTATATGTGCACAGCCTGGGCAAAAATTATCCATTTGGCGGGTCAATAGGTATTCATATGACGTGCAATGTAATGATCTCTGTTCTGACCATTATGGGGTTTCAGGGTTGATGCGATGATTGATGGTGCAGATTTTGACAAAGGCAATTTTTCTTAGTTTAGAGTCGGAAAATGATTGTTGGATGCAAATTTTCTACCGCGATTATATGGTCGTACAAGTACTTAATCATCGTTAGGCTTGTTATGACTTGTTAAGGTTATCATCGGATGTCTTGTATGGTTTTATAATCTGCGGCTCAGGAGGGGATAATTATGCGCAGTTCCGATTTTGCTATTACCTCTATCTGCAGTTCTCTGTGAGGTTTCGTATGAATTCTGGCATACATCTAGCTGCAATCGCGGAGTAATACCGGGCTTATGGTTTTTTGTATTTTCTGCTAATAGTTGGTATCGGCACTTGCTCCCTATCCATTATGTGGAGTGCTTTTCTAATGCTGTGCAGCCTTCCTTCTGTCTGTTAGAGGAGAACTTATGGAGCTTTCCACTAGGAATGGGGCTGTAGATTAGATTATGATATGCTCGTATTGTAGGCAATATTCTCTACTTATCGGTATTATTGGTTCTTCCACCATTACTTGGTACCGGTGTTAGTTTTGGTTTTGTATTTGTCTTTTTTCTGGTTCTTGTGATTTCCATCAATCTTGCAGGTGATGGTTTGCATGATGTGTGTAATCGCAAACTGAAAAGGAACTGATCCGTAGCATTATTTGAAATTCTCAAATTTCAGTTTTTTTGAAATAGGCAAGGGGTTATTCAAGGCGGTTGATTGTATTAATATGGATATTAATAGTTAGTGAGAGCTTGTCTATTATTGGTGAATCTGGGCCGGAAAAATCTGTATCCATGCTAGTTGTCATGGACTTGTTACCATCTATGCCAATTGTGATGCTGACCAGATTCACTTTGAAATGCTATTGATCCATATCAATTAACTAAAATCCAAAAATGTGAAACGAAAAAAATCACGATATCTGCAATCAGAATTAGTGGGAGAGACTACTGATTTGCGATCAAAGAGCATGGATTAATATTACCTTGAAACAGCAGTGAAGATCTTTGATTTTTCACTATAAAAGGTTTACCCTCAGATAGGGTACGTTTGATAAACAAGACAATAATCATTGTGATAGAAAACCCAGAAATTTTTGATAGTCTACTAATTGAACATTTTCGTCTACGGGCAGCCAAAAAAGCAAAACCTGGTATTGACTTTCTGGCTGCCCGTATGGCCGAAGACCTTGAAGAACGTTTGGCCACTGTTAACCGGCATTTTATCCATGCCATTGACCTTCATGGTCATACTGGATTTGCGGCAGCGGCAATGCTCCATTCAGGTAAGGTAGCTACAATAAGGCGGGTTGAAACATTACCAGAGTTTTTAACCGACCAATATCCTTCGATCATCTGCCCGCGTGAAAAACTTGCTCTGAAATCGCAACAGGCTGATCTGATTGTTTCATTGCTTTCTCTGCATATGACTAATGATACGCTAGATGTTCTTGTCCAGATAAAACACGGATTAAAACCAGATGGTCTTTTTCTAGCCGTCATGTGTGGCAGCGGTACACTGGGCGAATTGCGTGAGTGTCTGCTGCAAGCAGAAAATGAACTCTATCGCGGCGTCAATCCGCGGGTTTTTCCCTTTGCTGATGTGCGCGATGCGGGTGCACTGTTGCAACAAGCAGGATTTGCCATACCTGTAACCGATACGGAAAATGTCATTGTGCGCTATAATACAGCCTTTGATTTGATGGCTGATTTGCGTGCCATGGGTATGCAGAATGCGCTTCTGGCACGTTCACGTCAACCAGTCTCACGTCGCTTTTTTATACGCGTTGCAGAAATTTATGCCGAACGTTTCAGCGATCCTGATGGGCGTATCCGCGCAAGTTTCTCATTTATTTGGATGTCTGGTTGGTCCCCGCATACAAGAAACCCATGAAATTAGGAACAGTAAAAATGTTGTTTGTCCACGTACCATTGAGCAAAAGGGAAAAATAAAACGCCGCAGATGAATTAACACGGTATCTTATCACTCATCTGCTTGGTAGTTTATGCTTATCATCCCTGTCAAAAACTCCTTTATCCATTTCTCCGAGAATCTGACTGGTAATTGTCCCTGCTATCATGGATCCACTAACATTGAGTGCAGTACGTCCCATATCAATCAGGGGCTCTATGGAAATAAGAAGAGCAACGAGTGTAACCGGTAAGCCCATGGCAGGCAGTACAATCAAAGCAGAAAATGTTGCTCCACCTCCAATACCTGCAACGCCGATCGAACTTACGGTAACAATGCTAATCAGCATCGCTATCCAAAGAGGATCAAATGGATTAATTCCAACTGTCGGCGCAACCATTGTCGCCAGCATCGCAGGATAAATCCCTGCACATCCGTTTTGACCAATTGTCGCACCCAATGAAACCGAAAAACCGGCAATTGCCTGCGGTACACCGATACGCTGCGTCTGAGCCTCGATATTCATTGGAATACTAGCCGCACTTGACCGGCTGGTGAAAGCAAAGGTCAGCACGGGTAGAGCCTTTTTGAAAAAACGAATGGGATTGATACCTGAAACGGCAAGAAGACCACCATGTACCACAAACATGATTATTATAGCCAGATAAGATGCAATGATAAACAGTCCTAGCTTCAGAATTGCATTCGCATCAGATGTTGCCACCACCCTAGTCATAAGTGCAAACACACCATAAGGTGTCAGCCGTATCACCTGGCGAACTAGCTTCATTATCCACAATTGCAGTGTATTGATTGTTTGGAGCACACGCTCTCCTCGCAGCACATCATCATGTACAAGCTGTATAGCTGCCAAACCACAAAATGACGCAAAGATCACCACGGCAATGATAGAGGTCGGATTAGCCCCAGCCAAATCAGCAAAGGGATTGCTCGGAATAAATGAAAGGATAAGCTGCGGTACAGTCAAATCGGAAATATGGCCGATATCAAGCGCATTAAGGTAGGCTGTCTCAGTTGCTCTTTGCACCAGCCCCTGTGCACTAAGGCCCGTAAAAATAACAGCAAAAATGCCGACGAGCGCTGCAATCATCGTGGTAAAAAGTAGAATGCAAATTGTGATGGCACTGATTTTTCCGAGAGAAGACGCATCGTGAAGACGTGCAACCGATGAAAGAATCGATATGAAAACCAGTGGCATGACAACCATCTGCAATAGGCGCACATAGCCGTTACCCACAATGTTAAACCATTCTACCGATTTTTTAAGAACAGTACTGTCTGCCCCGTAAATGAAATGTAAAACAAGTCCGAACAGAATACCGCCAACTAGTCCAGAAAAAACCTTTACAAAAAAACTCCAGCGAAAATGTGAAACTGAAGCCAATGCAAAAAGCAGCGCAATAAAAACAGAAAGATTAATAAAAAATGCAAGTGGCATTTTTCAGAAATTCCTTACATTAAAGAAGAAATGATGATAACATACTCATTAAGGGATATCGACAATGATACAATAGGATATTTTTTTAATTAAAACAGATAAATTTGAATAAACGGCGCTTCTGTACACAATAGAATGCTTTGAACTTGCTCTTTATCAATCAATATCTTCTGTTCGACGAAGCAAAAATAATCCCCTTGCGGCCACTGGTACAGTCACATATTTAAGTAAATATTTGGTGCTTCAACGCTGTATCATAAGCTGAATTAAAATAAGACCAAACGATTACTGCGGAATCTAAAAGAGCAAAAAAATTTGGAAAAATGCAGTCTTGGCACTTCTAGAATATTCAATGCGATTCATATCAGCAGGATTTCGCTTCTGATTTTAATACCCTCCCCAGTGAATGCTAGATTAAATTATAACTTTGTCATGGATAAATTCCTGATATAAATTTATATCTTACTTAAGTATAAAAACAGGCAGTTCCTTAAAATTATATTATAATTAAATATGTTATGATTAGGCAAGAAGCGCATGCAAGAATCGAAGAAGCGGAATATCAGCAGTGGGCATCGGATAATGTGCAAAATCACCACTTGAAAGCCATTTCAGGACTTGACCTTCTTTTGGCATGGGTGTGCCTTCAAACTGTCGGCATACATAAAGCGGCATCAGCAGATGAAATGTATCATAAGAATGGCTGGCAAAAACAAGAGGAGTTAGCGAGTCAGTCTTGATAATAAGTCCCAGTTCTTCATAAAGCTCTCTTACCAAGGCTTCTTCAGGCGTTTCATTCGGTTCGATCTTTCCGCCTGGCAATTCCCATAATCCAGCCATGAATTTATCTTCGGGCCGCTGTGCAAACAAAACTTGACTACTATCATTAACCAACGCACAGGTCACAACAAGCACAAGCGGATGTTTCTTCATATCTCACAGATCACCATAATGCACAAAGCCAACTGCAAGTCAGATCATATATCTTAGTCTATAGCAGAAAATTCTGGTAAATCAGCTTCTGTAATCACCATTGATCATGATATAATCTTTTGTAAGATCACATGTCCATACTTTTGCCTCACCACTGCCAAGGCCAAGATCCGCACGAATATAGATTTCATCATTCTTCATATAGCGAGAAGCTATTGTTTCCGAATAAGCGGGATCACGCTCACCATCGACGGCAACCCGCTGAGATCCAAACCAAATCGACAAACGGTCACGATCGGCTTCCTCGCCCGCTTTGCCAACCGCCATAACAACACGGCCCCAATTAGCATCCTCTCCCGCAACAGTAGTTTTCACGAGAGGTGAATTAGCAATAGACATTGCAATTTTTTTAGCTGATATATCTGATATTGCCCCAGTGACATGGACTTCTATCAGTTTTTGGGCTCCCTCGCCGTCACGGACAATCTGCAGTGCAAGGTCAAGCAAAAGGCTTCTGACCGCATCGGAAAAAGCTTTATACCGCGAATCAGTACGCGCCTTCAAACGTGCCATACCCTTTTCTGCGGCGCTACCTGTTGCAAATAGAAGCAGCGTGTCCGACGTTGAGGTATCACTGTCAACTGTAATGGAATTGAAGGTAGAACCAACACCATCTACCAACACCTTCTGCAGGAGAGTCGGGGCTACAGGGGCATCCGTTACAACAAAAGATAGCATAGTTGCCATATCTGGGGCGATCATGCCTGCACCTTTGGCAATGCCATTTATTGTCACCTCATGATCCTCCAGTTGGACTCTACAGGATGCTATCTTGGCAAACGTATCTGTTGTCATAATGGCCCGTGCTGCTTCAGGCCAGTTATCTTCCTTTGCTTCTTTTACCAAAGACTCAAGAAGATGGGTAAAACGGCCGGAATCAAGCGGCTCACCAATAACCCCAGTCGATGCAAGATAAATCTCATTGACAGGGCAATCAAGCGCCATAGCAGCAGCTTCGGCCATTAGTCTAGCCGCTGTCCTACCTCTTGCTCCGGTAAAAGCATTGGCATTACCGGAATTAACAAGCACCCCACGTGCTTTGTGGTGGGCAAGGATAGTTTGGCAATGATCGACGGGAGCGGATGGACAGCGCGAGCGTGTAAAAACACCTGCGGCATCTGCCACTCTATCGAAAATCAGAAAAAGTAGATCTGCCCGGTTTCCATATTTGATTCCTGTTCCCACTGTTGCCATTCGCACTCCAGGAAGGGCCGGTATACCGAGCAAACTCTGGGCAACAAGAGGGGGAATCAAGGGCATGATGAAGGTCCTACCTCATTATTGATCTTCGAACTCATCCAAATTTTCTTCATCTGATATCGGTTGCTGCATAGCCTTAGCAACCGCTTCATCTGGATAAGAAATCTTTAGGGTTGAAAGCACTTTCTTCTGCAAATCATCATAACGTTCGCGTATAATCATATTCCGAATATATAGTTTGGTATCCTCTAACGATGGTGGCTCTTTCTTGCGCACGTCCTCCACCTTGATGATGTGCCAGCCAAATGATGTTTCAACTGGCTTCCTAGTATATTTACCCACTTTCAGCGCAAAAGCTGCCTCTTCAAATGGCTTGGCCATTTGTCCTTTGGTAAAATAACCAAGATCACCCCCCAAAGAGGCTGAGCCATCAGTTGAAGTTTTCTTAGCTAACTCTTCAAAATCCTCACCCGCATCAAGGCGCTTAATCAGATCTGCGGCCTCTTTGCTGGTTTTTACCAAGATATGGCGAGCACGAATTTCTTGTTCCTTAGGTAAGACGGAAAACTCCTTTTCATATCGGTCTTTGAGTTCCTTATCGGAAATCGGAAACATGATTTTTTTATCTACATACATTTGCTGTAATGCCGATTCTTTCATAATTTCCATACGTTTTTTAAAATCATCCGTCTTATCTAACTTTTCGGCCTTTGCCGATGCGGCAAAGGCCTTCAAACCCACTAAAGCACGTAGAGTCTGCAGGCGGCGCTCTACAGTTTGCTCCGACCCAGGACTGATAATCTTTGTCCATTCATCTATCGTGCCAGTGGTCAGGGGTTTACCATCAATAACAGCCATAACATGAGTTGAATCAATAGGATCCTCCGTTTTCTTTTCATCAACCTGTGGCATTTGCAGTTGCTGTGCAGTAGCCGCAAAACTGCCAGTCAAAAGTAACGATAATGCAAACAAGACCGTCCTGTAATTAAGTTTCATGCTATAAGGCTCCTCAAAGAACATTCGAGATCATTAAGATCTGGTGATAAAAATTAACAGCAGACTTTTTCAATATGGTTACTCTAAAATTATGCAATTCTCTAATATTTTAAGATTTTGGACATTAATAATACGCATCCTGCAATACAAACGCAAACCCTAGCTTAATAAACACATACTAACATTGACATCATCAGTTGTCACTCTTAATCTGTCAAAAAGCTTGGCGTCCAGAGTGTTCGTCTGCAATATTTTAATCATTAAATTCAGTAATTGTTTAAATCCTCATGGTTGCACCATCTGCTCGGCAGATGGTAAACCGTTAACAACTCGGCGAGTTAGTCCGTGAGCGACGACAAAATACAAGAATGTGGGAAGAACCAGGAATGGTTAGTTTAGGTGGTTTAGCGCGCAAATTTTTTAGTTCAGCCCATGAACGGCGCATCAAGACATTGCGTCCGCGTGTCTTTGAAATCAATGTGTTGGAAAATGAATTTGCAGCCCTGAATGATGAAAAATTAAAAAGCAAAACAAGTGAGTTCCGCAAACGCCTTGCTGGTGGCGCAGACCTTGATTCATTATTGCCGGAGGCTTTTGCCACAGTGCGGGAAACAGCGAAGCGTGTGCTCGCCATGCGACCTTTTGATGTCCAACTTATTGGAGGCATGGTGCTGCATAAACGTGGCATTGCCGAAATGCGCACTGGTGAAGGCAAGACACTTATGGCCACAATGCCTGTCTATCTCAATGCCCTGACAGGAAAAGGTGTCCATGTGGTGACCGTAAACGACTATCTGGCAGCCCGTGATGCAGAAAGCATGAGAGCAATCTATGGCTTTCTGGGACTTACCACCGGTATCATTATGCATGATCTGGATAATGATACCCGCCGTGCAGCATATGCCTGTGATATAACCTATGGCACCAATAATGAGTTTGGCTTTGACTATTTGCGTGACAACATGGCCTTTGAACGCAAGCAGCTGGTACAGCGCGGGCACCATTATGCTATTGTTGATGAGGTCGATTCCATTCTGATTGATGAAGCGCGTACACCACTTATCATATCCGGTCCGATTGAGGACCGTTCCGATTTCTATAATCAGATTGACAAATTCATTCCACCACTTCTGCCGGAAGATTATGAGATTGATGAAAAACAGAAAACAGCCACCTTTACGGAAGTCGGCACTGAAAAGGTGGAGAAGATGCTTGCCAAGGCAGGCTATCTCAAAGGTGAAACCCTTTATGATATTGAGAACGTCACGGTCGTCCATTATGCCAACAATGCGTTGCGGGCACACAAACTGTTCCAGCGTGACAAGGATTATATCGTGCGTAACGCTGAAATCGTCATTATTGATGAATTCACCGGGCGCATGATGTCGGGTAGGCGCTATTCGGAAGGGCTACATCAAGCACTCGAAGCCAAGGAGCATGTGACAATCCAACCTGAAAACCAGACACTTGCCTCCATCACTTTCCAGAATTATTTCCGCATGTATGACAAACTTGCTGGCATGACAGGCACAGCAGCAACTGAAGCGGAGGAATTTGGTAGTATCTATAACCTTGAAGTTGTTGAAATCCCGACCAACTTGCCGGCGCAGCGTATTGATGAGGATGATGAAATTTATCGCACAGAAGAAGAAAAATACCGAGCGATTATCCGTGATATCCGTGAATCCCTCAAGAAGAGTCAGCCCGTGCTAGTGGGCACGACTTCCATTGAAAAATCGGAACAATTGGCAGAGCGGCTGGACAAAGAAGGAATCCACGATTTTCAGGTTCTCAATGCCCGTTATCATGAACAGGAAGCTTATATTGTTGCACAGGCGGGTGTGCCTGGGACACTGACAATTGCCACCAACATGGCCGGTCGTGGTACGGATATACAGCTCGGTGGCAACATTGAAATGCGTATCAGGCAGGAACTGAAGGATATGCCTGAAGGGCCTGAGCGAGATGCCGGCATTGAGAAAATCCGGGTGGATGTGGCATACCTAAAAGAGAAAGCACTTGACGCGGGTGGCCTTTATGTGCTGGCAACCGAGCGACATGAAAGCCGACGAATTGATAACCAGTTACGTGGACGCTCAGGCCGACAAGGTGATCCGGGTCGGTCGAAATTCTTCCTTTCCCTCCAAGATGATCTTATGCGGATATTCGGCTCCAACCGCATGGACGCCATGCTACAAAAACTGGGCCTGAAAGAGGATGAGGCTATTATCCACCCCTGGATCAACAAGGCCCTTGAAAAAGCACAGAAAAAGGTTGAGGCTCATAATTTTGAAATCCGTAAGAACCTGCTTAAATATGACGATGTAATGAATGATCAACGTAAGGTCATTTTTGAGCAACGCATGGAGGTGATGGACACAGTAGATCTGACAGAAATGATCAATGAGATGCGGGAAGATATTGTTTGTGATCTGGTTAAAAGTCATTTCCCACCTGATACCTATTCCGAGCAATGGAATCCTAATGGCCTTGCAGATGAGTTACGCAAACTTTTCAATCTCGACTTGCCCATTACCGAATGGGCAAAACAAGATGGCATTGACGAAGAGCAGATTCTTGAGCGTGTCTGCAATGCTATCAATGAAAGGGCAGCTGAGCGGGCCAAGCATTTTGGACCTAAGGTTATGGGATATTTCCAGAAAATCATATTGCTGGAAACGATCGACATCTTATGGCGTGAACATCTTTATAACCTTGACCATCTGCGCTCAGCTGTCGGTCTTCGTGGCTATGCTCAACGCGATCCGCTCAATGAATACAAGACGGAATCCTTCGAGCTTTTCCAAGCAATGCTTGTCTCCCTCCGTCGCGATGTCATATCAAAACTTATGCGTTTTGAGCTAATACAGGAACCTAAGGCTCAACCGGATTTACATGTAAGTCATCGGGTCTTTGATGCGGCGGATGAAGGCGATGCTACAGTCCTGATCTCACGTCAGCAGGAAGAATATGTTATCCAACCTGATAAACGTGATCCAAAAGACCTGATGACATGGGGCAAGGTTGGACGTAATGAGCCATGCCCTTGCGACTCTGGGAAGAAATACAAGCACTGTCATGGGTCATTCGTCTAGCCGTCTGATTTACATTCGAAGCGTTTTTGCTCTGTTCAAGGGAGATTGCAGTGTGAAAATACTCATGACTTCTGAAATTTCAAAACCGAAGCAAGGTGGCCAGCATAAGTTCAGCACAGGCGCGACCTTGGATAGACTGTTCAGCATATCATCAGAAATCCTGCAAGTCGTAAAAACGAAACATAAAATATAAATGCAGAGAGATCCAATTTAACAAAATCCTTTACGCGGACAAAACCAGAAAAAGAATATTTTTCATTATTTCTGACAGAAGAATCTAAAAAAATTTAGTTATATAAAAGTATATATAGAATATCATATATGAATATATCGTTCATCTTTAAAAAGAATAAGAGACAGAAATTCAATACTGTAATATATCAAATTGTAACGTGCGCATCATCAATCGATATGTCACCTTGGCATATTCTATCTCATAACTGGCTTCACCATTTACTAGATGTGGGCATAATGTCTTCAAGATCCATGCTGCCAAAGTGTGATTTTCATTTTTGTTCTTCACAATCAGCCGGAGGAATTGAATTAGATAATCAACATAGTTTCTTATTTGAGAGCGTATGAGATCCTGAAAAGCTCCGTATCAGTTGAATCCGTCATCAAGTTCTGTGAATGGGACATAGACTGGGTAAGCCTAGTCTCTAGAATTTCGTCAGAAAACTGCTGATCAGCCATCAATTCAATACCCATGGCAATCAGCAGCTTTTTAAAGATTGCCTTATGAACTTCAAAATTATTGACTTTGAGCTTCAGCTGCAATTAGCGAAAAATCTACCTTAATCATGTAGTGCAAGGAAGGAAAATTTGTCACTTAACCTTCTGTATCTACTTGGATATGTGCAAAAGCAGCCAGTTTCGCATCACGCTATCTCTCAAAATAATGCAATTTCATGCAGGAGGTTATCTGGGGTTCAGAATCATTGATAAGAAGCAAATGCCTTCTCTTTTCATCCATGTTTATTCCTGTATCCGGTAGAGGATAGATCGGGATATTTTCCCCAGCCTAGTATCGGTATTTCGGTTAATATCTCCATCATCATTTTTGTTCAGCTTACTCTCGTCTAACCTTCATAATAAAGCCACTAATCTTCCACAGAAGGAATCAATATTGCGTTTTATTCGGCAAACTGAAGAATAAATACAGCCTGAAATAATCAGCGGCTCAGCACTATGGGCAAAAAACGTATAGTAGTAAGTGCGCCGACCGTAGCCAGTTCGACCAATACATATTAAACAATAACACATCCCACTAACGAATCAATAATACCTATGGACAGATCGCGTTTCAAATTTTTGGCTTTTTCTGCCACTGTGGCAAGTGTATCAGAATCATAAAAGCCAAAATCTCTGATCGCCAGCCGATACATTTTACAGATCCGTAATATGATTGAACAGAAAGAGGAAACAGTATATTATGGGATGACATAATCAAGTGGGACGTTTTGCCATTGAAGGCATTAATATCGTGCGTAAAACTGTTGTTAAATACGGAGAATCTTATGCATGTTGGACCATCTATTATATGAAAAAAACATGGAAATTAATAACTACGAATTATATCATACCTACCCAGCATTACAATATATTACATTCTACAAATCAGAAAGATCTGTTTTCTAGAGGGGTTTTTGTGAAATTATGGGTTTTGAATTGTGTTTGTGGTGGGAAAAGGTGTATCTAACAAAGAAAGTTTGTAATGATACTTCGCATTTCAGGGAAGCGGACGGCTACTGATGATGCTTTCTGTATCGATATTGGAGAATATTTAGTGATGCTATACGGGCTATGTCACAGTGGTAAAATCTAGTTCTCATTATTCGACAGACTGCGTTCTGTATCTCAGTACCGGCGCACTCCTGCAGACAACAGGCTACACACAGGGTCCGCGATTTGCCTTTGATGCATCAGTAGAACTGGTTGAAACACAGCCTGTCCCGTTATAAGCGGTGGCGTAAATCGCACCGGAATTTCGCAGCATGGCATAGTGCAGATGATATTACGTGTCACGTTCATAGAACCAATTCCGGGTAAAATGGTGATTTGCCGCAAGATTATGCGCTGATAGTTGTGATAGAAACTTTGATGAAAATTCGCGGTCTTTGATGTTATATGCTGTAGCGATTATCGAGTTATAATACCGTTCTTAAATCTTGCGCAATTATACCAATGACTAGGATCAACATTGGTTTCTCAGCGAAATGACTGGATTGATCCTTTGACGATAAAGCAATCCAATATAATTTGAAGATGTCAGCTTGACTGAAGGGAAGTAAGAGCAAATGGATTTAAACGATTTGATTGCACAGGAAGCAATCATTCCGGCTCTTAAGGTAAACTCCAAAAAGCAGCTTTTGCAAATTATGGCTGACAAGGCATCTGTCATCAGTGGCTTACCAGAACGCGAAGTCTTTGAGACAATTCTTCAACGGGAAAAACTGGGTACAACAGGTGTAGGTAATGGCATTGCCATCCCTCACGGGAAATTACCTGATCTTGAGAAGATTATCGGTATTTTTGCGCGCCTTGAGCATTCTGTTGATTTTGAGGCTCTGGATGATCAGCCGGTTGATCTGGTGTTTCTTCTTCTTGCGCCGGAGAGTGCTGGCGCAGATCATCTAAAAGCGTTATCACGTGTTGCACGGCTGCTCCGTGAGCCTGAGATGGTTAACAAGCTTAGGAATACGTACGAGGTCGAAGCTCTTTATTCTCTTTTGATACAGAATCCAGGATTGTGAAATAATTTAAAGGTAAAAATAGCGACTAGCATGATAGTGACAAATTCGGGATTATTGATAGTAGCAATTATACAGTTTCTCTTGACTGGATTAGCAGCGCTCAAAATTCTGATTTTGTAGATGAATTAGGCACATTATTCAAAACAGCATGAATATGGGAATCCTCTGATCGAATGTAAGGTGGATTAATAAGATTGCCCTTCAGTCTTGGAAGGATCAGCGGTCGCATTTGCCATTATTATCAAAATTCTTAAAATCAAAGCCGTATTTATAATACAAAATTTATGTTTTTTATCATAAAATCAGCGTGAAAAATCTTTTCAAAACTCACTTGCGATGAAAAAGACTGCTCCTTATATACCTTTCGAGTTCATTCGTATCACAGGCTAATAAAAACCTATGATGCGGGCAAATTCGGGAATGGGAACCGCCTTATTGGAATGCTTTGTTTCGGAGATCTTGGCGATTCGCTGAATTGGAGAGTTTAGAAATGGCAAAAGTTATCGGTATTGATCTTGGTACAACCAATTCCTGCGTTGCTGTCATGGATGGCAAGAACGCAAAAGTTATTGAGAATGCGGAAGGTGCCCGTACCACACCTTCTATTGTTGCATTTGCAGATAATAGTGAGCGACTTGTTGGACAGCCTGCAAAGCGCCAAGCTGTGACCAATCCGGAGGGAACTGTTTTTGCAGTCAAACGTTTAATTGGTCGGCGCTTTGATGATCCAATGGTCGAAAAGGACAAGAAGCTTGTTCCTTATAACATTGTCAAAGGTGACAATGGTGATGCTTGGGTCGAGGTTGATGGAAAGAAGTATTCGCCATCTCAGATTTCTGCCATGATATTGCAGAAAATGAAGGAAACAGCCGAATCCTATTTGGGAGAAAAAATCGAACAAGCTGTAATTACCGTTCCGGCCTATTTTAATGATGCCCAACGCCAAGCAACTAAGGATGCGGGCAAAATTGCCGGTCTTGAAGTGCTTCGTATTATCAATGAGCCAACTGCTGCTGCGCTTGCCTATGGTCTTGATAAAAAAGATGGCAAGACAATTGCTGTCTATGACTTGGGTGGTGGTACATTCGATATTTCGGTTCTCGAAATTGGTGATGGCGTTTTTGAAGTCAAATCGACTAATGGTGATACATTCCTTGGCGGTGAGGATTTCGATATGCGGCTTGTCAGCTATTTTGCTGATGAATTCAAGAAAGAGCAGGGTATTGATCTGAAAAATGATAAGCTTGCTCTACAACGTTTGAAAGAGGCCGCAGAAAAGGCTAAAATTGAACTTTCTTCTGCACAGCAGACAGAGATCAATTTACCCTTCATTACAGCAGATCAGAGCGGTCCAAAGCATCTGACCATGAAACTGACACGAGCAAAATTTGAGTTGCTTGTTGAGGATCTAGTGAATCGTACAGTCGAGCCCTGCAGGGCTGCACTTAAGGATGCAGGCCTCAGCGCTGATGAAATTAGCGAAGTGGTTCTCGTTGGTGGTATGACACGTATGCCGAAGATCCAGCAAATTGTGAAGGCTTTCTTCGGCCAAGATCCGCATAAAGGTGTCAACCCTGATGAAGTTGTTGCCATGGGAGCAGCTATTCAGGCCGGTGTCTTACAAGGTGACGTCAAGGACGTATTATTGCTTGATGTGACACCTCTCTCGCTGGGTATTGAAACGTTAGGTGGTGTGTTTACTCGCTTGATTGAACGTAATACTACTATTCCCACAAAAAAGTCGCAGACATTCTCCACCGCTGAAGATAACCAGAGTGCGGTGACAATCCGCGTTTTCCAAGGGGAGCGTGAGATGGCTACTGATAACAAGCTGTTGGCGCATTTTGATCTTGTCGGTATTCCGCCTGCACCACGTGGTATCCCACAGATTGAAGTGACCTTTGATATTGATGCCAATGGTATCGTCAATGTTTCAGCGCGCGATAAGGGAACAGGCAAGGAACAGCAGATTCGTATTCAGGCTTCCGGTGGTTTGAGCGATACTGATATTGATAAAATGGTCAAAGATGCGGAGACACATGCGGCAGAAGACAAGAAGCGTCGTGAAGTTGTAGAGGCTAAGAATCAGGCTGAAGCCCTTATTCATTCGACAGAAAAATCTCTTATTGAATATGGAAACAAGGTTTCCACTGATGATAGACAGGCTATTGAAACTGCAATTGGTGACCTTAAGAAAATTGTTGAAGGTGATGATCTCGAAGGCATCAAGGCTAAGACACAGAAACTGGCCGAAGTCAGTATAAAACTTGGTCAGGCCATGTATGAAGCATCGCAGGCTGAGGGTTCTACCAATACCAGAACGGAAACAGTCAATGATGATGTTGTGGATGCTGATTTTGAAGAATTGGATGATGGCAAGAAGCGGTCATAAAGTCTTATATTTTATCACAGGTGAGTTCTAGATCAGTTTTGAAGCCGGGAACACTTCTGTACACAGAGATTTTTTCGCTTTATCAAGTTTTATGGTTAATTTTTAAGTTTTTTACAAAACTGAAATTAACTGAACACACAAAGACAGAAGCTGAAAACCAGCTTCTTCTTTTTGTTCGCGGAAAAAAATGTATACTTTAGTTTTATGAAGATCTAGTGAGATTCTAGATTTTCTTTAATAGATCATTTTATTCCTGCTGGAATAATTGAAAATGATGAGTTATTGTTTTCTCAAGGTTTAGGGGTCATGAAGATTGACTATTATGAGGTGCTTGGCGTAACACGCGGATGTGACGAAAAAGTGTTGAAGGCGGCTTTCCGTAAGCTGGCTATGCAATATCATCCCGATCGTAATCCTGGAGACTCAGAAGCCGAGCAACGTTTCAAGGAAATTGGTGAAGCCTATGAAATTTTAAAAGATCCGCAGAAGCGTGCTGCTTATGACCGTTATGGGCATGCTGCTTTTGAAAATGGCGGGCGTGGAGCTTCTGCTGGCTTTAAAGGCGGTTTTTCTGATATTTTTGAGGATATCTTTGGTGAGATGATGGGCACTCGCCATAGGCAGGGTGATGGGCGTGAGCATGGAGCAGACATAAGCTATAATATGGAAATTACCCTTGAAGATGCCTATAGCGGCAAAACGATGCAAATTCGTGTGCCGACTTCGATTGTTTGTGATTCCTGTAATGGCAATGGGGCTAAAAAAGGCACCGCGCCGGTTATTTGCAAGACATGCCATGGCATAGGGCGCGTACGGGCTGCGCAGGGGTTTTTTTCTATCGAACGGACTTGCTTGACATGCCATGGTCGAGGCCAGATGATTGGAAATCCTTGCCCTGAGTGTAATGGACAAGGTCGTACAAAAGAAGAGCGGAATCTTTCTGTCAATATTCCAGCTGGTATTGAGGACGGTACACGGATTCGCCTTTCCGGAGAAGGAGAAGCAGGTGTTCGTGGGGGTCCAAACGGTGATCTTTATATTTTTTTGTCGATTAGTGCTCATGAGTTTTTTCAGCGGGATGGTGCTGATCTTTATTGTCATGTACCGATTTCAATGGCAACAGCGGCTCTTGGCGGCCAATTTGAGGTATCAACCCTTGATGGAAGCAAAACTCGTGTCAAAGTGCCGGAAGGCACACAAAATGGAAAGCAGTTTCGCTTGAAGAAGAAAGGCATGCCGGTGCTGCGCCAGCAAATAACAGGGGATCTGTATATACAGGTTGCAGTTGAAACACCGCAAAAGCTTACCAGACGCCAGCATGAATTGCTGCAGGAATTTAATGAGATTTCCAATCATGAAAATTCACCTCGGTCACATGGCTTTTTTGCTCGTATGAAAGAGTTTTTTGAAGGGATGAGTGGTGACTGAATTTATTAGCTTTATACAGAAAAAGCTGAAATAGTCCGAAATCGTACTTTGAATTCAGCAGATGAAATATCTAAAACATGAATCTTGCTGTTATCGTTAAATATAATTTCCTACTACTGCGCCAAAGCGTTTGCTATATCGGGATACTATTGTGTATTCTGTTCTCTCCCAGACTGAAATTCTTTATCTTGCTTCAGTCTCCTATCTTCAGGGCCTGAATAAACGCCTTCTGTGGAATTTCTACCTTGCCAAACTGCCGCATGCGCTTTTTACCCTTCTTCTGTTGTTCCAGAAGTTTGCGTTTCCGCGTCACGTCGCCGCCATAACATTTCGCAGTTACATCTTTACGTAGCGCACGGATGGTTTCGCGCGCAATAATCTTGCTGTTAATAGCTGCTTGGATTGGAATCTGGAACATATGCTGCGGGATAAGATCTTTCAACTTTTCACACATGGCACGGCCACGTTTTTCTGCTGCACTGCGATGAACCAAAACTGAAAGGGCATCAACCGATTCGCCATTGATAAGAACTGACATCCTGACTAGGTCGCCTTCATGATAATCCGTGATCTGATAATCAAATGAGGCGTAGCCCTTGGAGATGGATTTCAATCTGTCATAAAAATCAAAGACAATTTCATTGAGCGGCAAATCATAACTTACCATTGCACGTGTGCCGACATAGGACAGATCAACCTGTATGCCGCGCCGGTCCTGACAGAGTTTTAGAATTGCGCCAAGATAAGCATCCGGCGTCATAATGGTTGCACGAATCCATGGTTCTTCAATTGAAGCAATTTTGACTAGGTCTGGCATATCGACTGGGTTATGTAGTTCTTTTGTTACCCCATTTGTCATATTCATACGGTAAACAACTGAAGGAGCTGTTGCAATAAGATCAAGATTGAACTCACGCTCCAGCCGTTCCTGAATGATTTCAAGGTGCAGGAGTCCAAGAAAACCACACCGGAAACCGAAGCCGAGCGCAGCAGATGTCTCCATCTCAAAAGAGAAACTGGCGTCATTTAGCCGCAATTTACCCATTGCCGAACGCAGATTCTCAAAATCAGCCGTATCAATGGGAAATAGCCCGCAGAAAACAACGGGTTGTGCTGGCTTGAAACCGGGTAGTGCTTCCCTACAGGGATGGTGCTCTTCAGTAATTGTATCGCCGACGCGGGTGTCGGCGACTTCCTTGATGGAGGCAGTAATAAAACCAAATTCCCCCGGTCCCAGTTCATTCACCTGTATCATTTTGGGAGTGAATACACCGATTCGCTCAACCAAATATCTAGCGCCTGTTCCTACCATATGGATAGTCTGGCCTTTTTTGAGTACACCATCTACCACCCTGACAAGAACAATAACGCCAAGATAAGCATCATACCAACTGTCAACCAGCATAGCCTTGAGTGGCTTTCTAGGATCACCCCCTCGCGGAGCTGGCAGATGTCTGACAATCGTTTCGAGTACATCCTTTATACCAAGACCAGTTTTTGCTGAAATTTCAACGGCATCAGAAGTATCAATGCCAATAAGCTCTTCAATCTGTTCCTTCACCCGTTTAGGTTCGGCAGCAGGCAGGTCGATTTTATTTAAAACAAGCACAATTTCATGATTATTATCAATTGCTTGATAGATATTAGCAAGAGTCTGAGCTTCAACCCCTTGACTTGTATCCACAACAAGAAGAGAGCCTTCGCAGGCTGCAAGCGAACGTGATACTTCATAGGCAAAATCGACATGACCTGGCGTATCAATCAGATTGAGAATGTAGGTTTCTCCATCATTAGCCTTATAATGCAACCGTACAGTCTGTGCTTTGATGGTAATGCCGCGCTCCCGCTCAATATCCATGGAATCGAGCACCTGCTCTTTCATCTCACGCGCATCAAGGCCGCCAGTTAAATGAATAAGACGGTCAGCAAGTGTTGATTTACCGTGGTCGATATGAGCTACGATGGAGAAATTACGTATATGGTTCAGTTTTATTGCCATAATGCCAGTTTAACAGCAATATGCGTCAAACGCAAAGACAGTTCTTGTAAGATTTCAGGGCAATTTCAGAAAATAACAGAATATATTTGCTGCATGGATTTTGCGTTGGATGCGATTATCATTTCTGATAGTTATGCATTTTAATCTGCTGTGATTTCTGATATAAAATCATAACTAATGTAATCTTTTTCTTAAGTTTATCCAATTTTCGTGTTTTGATAACTTTGCAAGGGCTGGGATTTAGATGATGAAAAGAAGTTGGGGTATGGATTTAAGGAGTTTATGAAAAATCCGAAAATATTAAAAGCTTGTGTTAGTGGAGCACACTTTTTGATAAGGAAGAAATTTAGTTTTTTCTAGATGAATTACCGGCACAAGTTGGATTCATTCATAAAAAATTAAGAAAGGTGAGCTGGTACAATAATGTTTGGAAAGACCTTTATTATAGCATTGATATTGATGATCAGCATGGGCAGTATCACCATAGCGCAGACGCCTGCGAAGCTTGATCAGTTTGATTATTGGGGCGCTTATTCATATGAGGTTAATAATGGCACCGTTTGTTATGTGCTTTCCATGCCCATAGCGCAGGCACCAACGACTGTCAATCATGGTGATAATTTCTTTCTGGTTAGCAAACGTACAGCAGGAGGGGCAGTCATATTTGAACCGCAGTTCATGGCAGGGTATAGTTTGCGTAATGGTTCATATGTGACTGTTTCTGTGGGGAAGAGGCATTTTAGGCTGTTTACCAAAGGGTCATCAGCATGGGTTGATACTGCTCAGGACGAAGCAAATCTGGTTGCCATCATGAAGTCGGATAGTACTATGACAGTCAAGGCTATTTCAGAACGTGGAACCAATACAACCTATACTTACTCTCTTAAAGGTATTACGGCTGCCTTGAAAGCTATCCAGAAATGTAAATAGATTTTCTTGATTGTCATCAGAAGTTAGAGTTGTATTTTCATGAGTTGAGAAGGTGATTTTAGCAGGTTTTTGTGATAAGTAGTGAGTTCGTGTAATATGGTTTTGTGTCTTGTATCAAAGTGCTAATTTATGACTATATCCTACGATCTGAAACCCATTATTGTCCGTAAGGCTTTTGCTTCGGCCGTGCCTGCCGATCTATCTGCAAAGACTTCGTTGATCGGTTTGACCCGTGACGAGATGGCTAAAGCGCTTCAATCGATCGGTGTGCCTGTCCGCCAAGTGCATATGCGCCTCAGTCAGCTCTGGCATTGGCTTTATGTGCGTGGCGTTTCATCATTTGACGATATGTTCAATATTTCTGGGGAGCTGAGAAACAGACTTGCAGGACGTTTTTCCATTACTCGGCCAAGAATTGTAGCAGAGCAAGTCTCAAATGACGGTACACGTAAATGGCTGTTGCGTTTCCCATCCTGCGGAGCAGGACGTTCTGTTGAAGTTGAAACAGTCTATATCCCGCAAGAAGGGCGTGGAACTTTGTGTGTCTCAAGCCAAGTTGGCTGTTTGTTGGCTTGTTCTTTCTGCTATACTGGCACCCAGCGGCTTGTGCGGAATCTTACAGCGGAAGAAATTCTGGCCCAGCTTCTTACTGCCCGGGATTGCTTGAGAGATTTTCCTGACAAAAATACACCTGGTGGTGCAATTGTGCCTCAGGAAAGGCGTAAGATCAGCAATATTGTTATGATGGGCATGGGGGAGCCACTTTATAATTTTGATGCGGTCAAAAAGGCACTTCTGATTGCTTCGGATGGAGAAGGTTTATCGTTTTCCCGGCGGCGTATTACATTATCTACATCAGGTGTAGTACCCAAAATTTATCGTGTGGGTAAGGAAATCGGTGTTATGCTGGCAATTTCACTTCATGCGGTTGATGATGAATTGCGTAATATTTTGGTGCCACTCAATAAAAAATATCCTTTGGCAGAGTTGATGGAAGCCTGCCGTAATTATCCGGGGTTAGGCAATGCTTGCCACATTACATTTGAGTACGTGATGTTGAAGGATGTGAATGATAGTGTTAAGGATGCTAGAAAGCTGGTGGCGCTTTTGAAAGGCATTTCAGCAAAAATCAATCTGATTCCTTTCAATCCTTGGCTAGGTACCAATTATCAGTGTTCGGACTGGAAACAGATTGAGCATTTTGCCGACATTGTTAACAAAGCTGGTTATGCTTCACCTATTCGTACACCGCGCGGACGTGATATTTTGGCGGCATGTGGGCAACTTAAATCCCAGTCTAAGCCTCTTAGAAAAATGGAGCGATTACAACTTGAAGTAGGTGTATAAGCCTATATAACACATATCAGTACCTAATAAGTATAGCATAAATTGTTGTTTCCTATTTTTTATGGGAACAACTTTTCTACTTTTCTCCGGTATTCATTCATTATCGAGAATACTGCTAGCCTATAATCCTCTTTCAATTATTGCTGTTTTATTTTTTTGATTAGTGTCGTATTCCTTTTAATAATAGTCCTTTATGATAAGCTACACCATAGCGATGCTGTTTGTATTTAGTCAGGTTGTGATACAGATCAATAATGTTGTTATCGACTTAATTTTTGGGAGTAGTTTCCGTTTTGTCGGGCACTGTCACCTTACTGGGAATTTTAAGGCAAATTTTATTGCCATTAAAATGATAATGTTGGCCTGTAATTTTGTATTATGCTGAGGCTTTTCTGTATTTCGCCAATAGTTTTAAATGGCATATTTATTTCTTGCGCAAGCAAGAACTCCTGTTAGAACAAAGTGGAAAATTTCAATAGCTCGGACTTCTGAATCATGAGTAAAAGAAAAGACATAAAAAAAGTCGTGCTTGCCTATTCTGGCGGCCTTGATACCTCAGTTATTCTTAAATGGTTGCAAACAGAACTTAGCGCCGAAGTTGTTACTTTTACTGCTGATCTCGGGCAGGGAGAGGAGTTGGAGGCTGCCCGCCAAAAGGCGGAGATGCTGGGTATTAGGGAAATTTATATTGAAGATCTGCGTGAAAATTTTGTGCGGGATTTTGTTTTTCCAATGTTCCGAGCTAATACGGTTTATGAGGGGGCGTATCTTCTTGGAACCTCTATCTCCCGGCCTTTGATTTCCAAGCGCTTGATTGAAATTGCAAAGGAAACCGGAGCTGATGCTATTGCTCATGGTGCAACAGGCAAAGGAAATGACCAAGTACGCTTTGAGCTTTCGGCTTATGCGCTTAACCCCGATATCAGGATTATTGCTCCTTGGCGGGACTGGACGTTTAAAAGCCGGATTGATCTTATTGAATTTGCTCGTGCGCATCAGATTCCTGTTCCGAAAGACAAGCAGGGTGAAGCCCCTTTCTCGGTTGATGCCAATTTGCTGCATTCTTCTTCAGAGGGTAAAATACTAGAAGATCCGTCAAAACCAGCACCTGAGTATGTGCATATGTGCACCATTGCACCTGAGAATGCACCCGATAGACCAACAATCATTACAATTGGTTTTGAAAAGGGCGATCCTGTTTCGATTAATGGTGAACAGCTTTCGCCTGCGGCATTGCTTGCAAAGCTTAATAATTATGGCCGGAGTAACGGCATTGGACGCGTTGACCTTGTTGAAAACCGTTTTGTTGGTATGAAATCACGCGGTATTTATGAAACCCCAGGGGGGGCTATCCTACTTCAGGCTCACCGTGCCATAGAATCCATTACACTGGATTATGGGGCTGCACATCTGAAAGATGAAATAATGCCACGTTATGCCGAGTTGATCTATTATGGTTTCTGGTTTTCACCTGAACGCAAAATGCTCCAGGCTGCTATTGATCTATCACAACAGCATGTGGAAGGAGAGGTGACACTAAAGCTATATAAAGGGAATGTGATTGTTGAAGGCCGTAGAAGCGATAAATCTCTCTATTCTGACAAACTTGTAACGTTTGAAGATGATCAGGGAGCTTATGATCAAAAAGATGCTGCTGGCTTTATTAAGCTCAATGCCTTGCGCCTTCGTACTCTCGCTGCGCGTGAATTTAAATAAAATATCTAAGTGCATGGCATTATTATGCTGTAATGGTTGATACTTGTTTGCAGGTAAAATTTTATGAATTTTTCATAATAGAAAAATTCTGGGAGGTGTGCTTAAAGTAAATACGTCATCTATTTCGCTTGGACTAATCAATCTGCTATGGGCATTATTAATGCACTTGGTTGACCGCAGTTAGGCGGTCTTTGTTATCAAAAAGGGCAAACTCTATTTCTTAAGCATTCCCAGTTACCGATCATACGCCATTAGAGTTCGATCATTCTAACTGGAGATCTGCTGCGACATTATGGACCTTTCAAGTATTTCATCATTTCTTTTGGGATTGATCAGATCGCACCAGTGATTTTTGATTCACCCTTTAAAAATTTATTAGTACTTCCAATGAACTACGATCAAAAGATATGTCGGATAATCAGCGACAGTGTTATTATGAACCCCAGCCTAGCCAAAGTTCTCGATAATATGTATGCATTTTTAAGTTCATTGTAAATTTAAAGGATAATGGTGTCCACGGAGGGATTCGAACCCACGACCCCAGGATTCATACCACTACGGTTTTCACCGCCGTAAAAGCAAAACTTTTCCGTTTCGTGGTCTGGACTGTCCCTCCACCATGGGCCAAAACCTTTAGGTGCTGCCCGTCCAGTCTCTACGCCTTCCCATTGTTTTGGAGACAACAGGTTTGGTTCGGGATTGGCATATTGCACAAAACAATGAAGCGTCCCCCGAATTTGAGCAGATTCACTGCATAGTTTCCTTGTTGCAGTGCCCAATTTCAGGAATCCTGTGCTCTATCCTACTGAGCTACGTGAACTTGATCACCTATCCTTCCTATCGAATTTATCTTCTGCAATCAATATGTCTTGATAATTTTTCAAGAAGAAATGCACGGACCTCTGCTTGTGGCACATCTTTGGCAATAAAAGCCTGCCCGAGACCGCGCGTCAGAATGAATGTCAGGGCGCCGCTGGTAACTTTTTTATCTTGTGCAATATATGTCATCAATGTGTCTGCATCGGGTAGGCTACCGGGAATATGGGTGATCTGTGTTGGAAGTCCAGCTGTGTGTAAATGTCTACGGATCCGCTCAACTAAATCAGAGCTTGCAAGGTTTAAGCGCACTGAAAATTCATGTGCCAGAACCATGCCGATGGCAACTCCTTCCCCATGTATAAGGCGTTCTGCATCATAGCCAGTCGCCGTTTCAAGCGCATGACCAAAAGTATGTCCGAGATTGAGGAGGGCCCGCTCACCTGCCTCATGCTCATCACGTTCCACAACAGCTGCCTTGAAACGGCAGGAGCAAGCAATGGCTTCAACACGTTCTGCTCCACCTGAAAAGACAGTCCGCCAGTTTTTTTCAAGCCAGCGGAAAAAACCGGGCTGGTCAATTAGCCCATATTTTACTATCTCAGCGTAACCAGCACGGAATTCACGTAAAGGAAGTGTATCAAGTACTGCCGTATCAGCAATAACAAGCTTGGGTTGATAAAAAACGCCAACTAGGTTTTTTCCATGTGTTGTATTGATGCCTGTTTTGCCACCAACTGAAGAATCTACTTGTGCCAGAAGCGAAGTGGGTATCTGTATGAAACCGATTCCACGTCTTACAATACCGGCTGCAAATCCCGTAAGATCACCGATAACGCCACCCCCCAGAGCAATAATAGTATCGCCACGCTCCAACTTTGCTGCAAGGATACTGTCAATGACAGTTTCAAGTACAGGGAAACTTTTTGATTTTTCACCGGCATCGACAACAACAGGAATGATTCCTATGTCGTATTCTGCAAGGCTTTCCTGAAATGTGGGCAAATATATAGCACTAACATTGGCATCTGTCACAATTGCCAATCGTGTGCTCGGCAGGTGGGATGCAATGATTTTTGTTGCTTTATTAATAAGCTTTGGGCCGATAACGATATCATAGCTGCGCTTGTTCAGATTAACAGTAACAGTTTCAGTCTTCATTCAGTACACGTCCCTCTTATTGAGTGCGCCAAGATAATGGTCAGCTGTTTTGATGATATTACGTGCGATATCATCTTGGTGGGTATTCTGGTTGTATACGAGCAGATCTGCTTCAGCATAGACAGGATATCGCTCATGTATCAGTTTCTGCATGATATCGCGCGGATTATCCGTTTGTAAAAGCGGTCGGTTGTTTTTTCGTGATGCCCGTTCCATCAATATATCGAGATTAGCATTAAGCCAGATTGACAGGCCGTACTTGCGGATTGCCTGTCTTGTATCCGGATGCATAAAAGCACCGCCACCGGTAGCAAGTATAATCGGGCCTTCATTGAGTAGGCGAAAAATGATCTGTCGCTCTAGGTCACGAAATTTCTGTTCGCCATAGGTCGCGAAAAATTCCGGTATCGTCATCTGTGAAACAGTTTCAATTTCATGATCCGAATCACAGAATCGCAGGTCAAGAATTTTAGCAATGCGTTTTCCGATAGCAGATTTACCGACACCCATCAGTCCGACAAGCACAAGAGAACGTTTTCCGATTCGTGATTTGAGGCGGTTTGCTGTTTGTGATATCGTCACGTTTTTAAATCTGTTTATTATCCAATCTATTCCGACAATTATTCATGATAAAGTTAATAGATCAATTGCATATTTCAAAAACTTCAGAAATCACCCGTGATGATAGCGAAATATCTATATCTCAGCAATGCAACTAGGCTTTTTAGGAAATTTATTCTTTAAATTATAAATATTTTTTATGCTTATAAATTTTATGTGTTCCTCTTTAAAGAGGATTGCATGTAACATGAGGCATCTGGTGCGTCTGTTATCAGATGAATGGCGACTACAGAGCAGGAAAATAGTTTTTCAAGATTGAAAGTTTCATGCCGTAGGCAGGACAAAATCAGCCATAATTGGTTTTATGTAGGGTTTATAATATTTCAGCAACCATTTGGTGCCATAATAAACGGGTAGGTCGTTGATATAGATTTGTGTGTTCTTCATTCTTGATATGGTTTGGTTCTGGCGGTGCTCATCATCTTTATTATTATTTTCAGTGGCATGCTCAGTCTTGCAATGCTGGTGAAGCCTATAACAGAACAATTTTTGCCATGAATGCTTCAAATACTATAGAATTATTTCTGGAAATGCTGAGTGCCGAGCGTGGCGCAGCTTGCAATACACTCGAATCCTATCGCCGTGATCTTGAATGGGCGAGACAAATGCTTTTGTATTTTCATTCAAGTCTTATGACAGCTAATCGCTCTGTGTTGGAAGTATTGATGATACGCATGGCAGATGAAGGATTTTCTCCTGCATCACAGGCACGTCGTCTTTCTGCATTGCGCCAGTTTTACAAATTTTTGTATACGGAAGGCATGCGGCAGGATGAACCATCGACAGAAATTGATTCTCCTAGAAAAAAACAGGCGTTGCCAAAAGTGATGAGTGAAGAACAAGTAGGCCGCCTGCTTGATTTCGCAGCCGCAGAAGCTGCAGTAGACGATGGGCAAACTTCAGCAGTATACAGACGGGCCGTGCGGCTTTATGCATTGATCGAGTTGCTTTATGCAACTGGCATGCGCATATCTGAACTGATCAGCCTATCCGTGCGGGCGCTGCAAGGAGATTCTCGTCTTTTGGTTATCAAGGGCAAGGGAAATAAAGAGCGGCTGGTGCCCCTTTCATCTAAGGCACGGGAGGCTGTGCAAAGCTGGCTACAGTTGCGCAATGTAGGCGATATGGCAGATTCGCCTTGGGCTTTTCCTGCGCGCTCAAGCACTGGCTATGTTGCGCGCCAGCTTGTTGCACGGGAGCTGAAAGCACTGGCGGCACGGGCTGGCATTGGTGCTACATGCCTGTCACCGCATATGCTACGCCATGCTTTTGCAAGCCATCTCCTGCAAAATGGGGCAGATCTGCGGACTGTCCAGCAGCTGCTTGGTCATTCAGATATTTCCACAACCCAGATTTATACCCATGTGCTTGAAGAAAGGTTGCATCAGCTGGTCAATTCTTGCCATCCACTTGCTGATCAAGCTCATCAGAGGTAATAAAGCAAGTTTTTCTATTCTGAAAAGGCGTCTTTTTGTATTTTACGGGTGACATAATTATTGAATTAAAAGGTAAAAGAAGTGATTTGAGAGTTTATTGTATGTACTTTTTTTTCAATTGAGAAATAAATAATATCCTTGTTAAATAATTTGTGTAGGTTGAGTTGGCCAGATGTATAATTATCTCGATTTTGAAAAACTGGTTGCTGATTTGGATGGTCAGATTTTTGATTTGAAGAAGCTTGGATCTGCAGGCGATAGTGTAAACATGAACGCCGAGATCCGCCGATTGGAAAAACGTTCTCAGCAGCTACTCCGCGATATATATAAAAAACTAACTCCTTGGCAGAAGGCACAAGTTGCCCGCCATGTGGATCGTCCGCATTTTCTTGATTATGCTGTTCGCCTTTTTACCGATGTTACACCACTTGCCGGTGATCGCAAATTTGCTGATGATGAGGCGTTACAGGCGGGCTTTGCACGTTTTTATGGCGAGCCGATCGCCTATCTGGGTCTTGAAAAAGGCCATGATACAGAATCGCGGCTGAAATATAATTTTGGCTCTGCCCGTCCGGAAGGGTACCGCAAGGCAGTGCGAATTATGGAGCTGGCTGAAAGATTTGGCCTGCCGGTTATTTCGTTGGTTGATACGGCGGGAGCTTATCCCGGCGTAAGTGCAGAGGAACGCGGCCAAGCAGAAGCTATTGCTCGTTCCACCGCCGAAATGCTGAATCTTACGATTCCGGTTGTATCTGTTATTATCGGTGAAGGCGGTTCAGGAGGAGCTATTGCTATTGCCGCTGCCAACCGCGTTTATATGCTTGAACATGCCATTTATTCGGTGATCTCGCCTGAGGGTGCAGCATCAATCCTATGGCGGGATGCAACCCGTGCTAGGGATGCAGCTACCAATATGCGTATTACTGCGCAGAATCTTTATGAGCTGAAAGTGATCGATGGTATTATTCCTGAGCCGCTTGGTGGTGCCCATCGTAATCGCGAGGCAGTTATGGATGCGACCGGTGATATTATTGCCGCAGCATTCAAGAGTATGGCTGGCAAGGATGGTAAGATCTTGCGTCAGGAGCGACGTGAAAAATATTTGCAGATCGGGTGTAATTTATAGGGCTGATTGTCTTGGTCTATTGATATAAAGTTTCTTTTTAACCAGAACGGATGAAAATCAGTTAAAAATTCTTTCTAGGGTGTTTATATTTTCTCATAAACGAGAATTTAAGCAGGCCAGCATTTGAAATAAAATGCTCGTCGTTTTCAGTATATGATCAGATCTATAAAAAGTTGATTAAAGCATAATTAATTTTGTCTCTTTGAGTATAATTATAGTCAGAAAGCATCTTTCATCATTGTATAAAACTGAGAATTCTTGTCGATTTCGGTATTTTTTGAGAGTCGGGCTGCATGAAAATCAGAATTTCTATTCTTACTTTCCTTTTTGTATCATCGATTTCCATGGCTGGGTGCCAAGATTTAAAAAGATCGAAGATGATCAGGGCGAATCAGGCGCTTCCGGTAAAAATCCAGAAAAAGATGAAGGCATTGGATATGCCAAAAAATTCACCCATTTTGATACGCCTTTTTAAAGAAGAAAGCATGCTGGAGGTTTGGAAACAAAAACGTGATGGAAAATATGGTCTAATTGCTGAATATAATATCTGCAAATGGTCAGGTAAACTTGGCCCAAAATATGTTGAAGGGGATCGTCAGGCACCAGAAGGCTTTTATACAGTTTCCCCAGCGCAGATGAATCCCTATTCCAATTATTATCTTGCATTTGATATCGGTTTTCCTAATGCCTATGACCGTGCTCATGGTCGTACGGGTCGACATCTGATGGTTCATGGTTCCTGTTCCTCATCTGGATGCTATTCCATGACAGATAAGAGCATTGCACAGATTTATGCTTTTGGCCGTGATTCTTTTCTGGGTAGGCATCCTGAATTTCAGGTTCATGCTTTTCCTTTCCGCATGACTGCACACAATATCATACGTTACCGCAAGGATCCCAATTATCCGTTCTGGGCTATGTTGAAGGAAGGATACGATATTTTTGAAACCACTAGGATTCTACCAAAAATTGATGTTTGCTATGGCCGTTATGTATTTAATGGCTCTGGTGGCCCGTGCTCTCCTTCCTAGCAGGGGAGCCTTTTTCTGCAGACAGCCTATACATCTGATCGGATAGGCAGTAATATAGCGATTGCTAAGATTTCTGTATTTCTATTGCCATTGCTGAAGAGCACCTCTTATTGCAGATTGGAGCCTGCAGGCGTGCCCGCAAATAAGCTATCAATGATGGAATGCTGATCGTGTTGTTCTTCTGTCTTGATAATTCTTTTCATGCGCAGGAGTTTACTGCCATGGTTGGTACGTAATTAATAGAAACCTTAGATTGCTTGGAAGGTTACGATCCTATTATGTCTTAAGGCGAAGATAAAGATTGAATCATTATGGAGATTCACAATGATGTGCCTTGTGCCTATGGTTATGGGCATCAATCCTTTTGGCGGCAAGCCAATAGCGCAGATCGCCGAATTTATTGTTAAGATGAAATGTATCGTTTCCAAAAAGCACTTTTGCTTTGAGCAAAGGGAATTGTATTTCTAGAATTTCTATATTGTTAATGTTGTCAAACATGGTGATGATACCATTGATTCCGAATGCTTGCAGCATGACAGAATGCCCAATCAAATGATAGGAGACTAGGTCTTGTGCCGGCGCCCTGATGATGACATGGCGCAGCATTGGCAATGCAGCCTGCTTTAGAGACGGTCCTAAATTAGGCTGTCCAGCCTTGTTGTCAAGAAGATCGGCCTTGTATTGTGCAGTAGAAACAGCCGTTAGAAAGCTCGATAATAGCTTCTGCTTGCCTGCTCAAAAAGAAGATAATCTGTACTGATTCACCCCAAAATCCATTCACGATGACGGCTTTATTAAGAAAGAACTGGGTTTGATAAGCAGATGGTTGAGCAACGTTATTTTACCTAATTCAGGAAAACCACTCAGGATGGTGAGGGGAATTTTCTACTCGGTTTGCATGGTTTTGGTTTTTATAATGATTATTGGTAAAGTGGATGTTTTACAGGAAGCCGAATTCTCGAGATCAGTAGCTCACCCTTTAATTTCCGCGGCCCTAATATCCAATTGATATGGCAATAGCGTTCGGTTCATTCTGTAAAGCGATTTAAAAAGGTGAATTAAAAATTTTATCGCAGTATTATGTTTCTGCATCCCAAATTTTGGGGTTGTATATCTGTCTGAGCAGATTGCCAGCCTCCTTAAGAGTATTTGAAACGTTGACTAGCCTATAATCTCTGAAAGAGAAGTCAAAAGACAAAACTTAAATAAAATTCTAAGGTATTACATAGATTATATGGAAACAGCATGATAAAAATCAAATTAAGCTATTTTACTGAACTTCCGTTTTTAAAGCAATAACCGGTTGCAATAATCCATGTTTGCTATCGGATAATGTGTTTATATTTTTGATAGGTTGGGTTTGTGATTTTTATTTTTTCAGGAGTATCCCAGTATTTCGGGGTAGGATAGTGGGTATATCGCAGAAATAAATTAATATTTTTCACCATATATTGATGCTGAAAAAGGGGAGATATCAAATGTATGAACGTATTTTAGTGGCTACTGATGGTTCTGAGCTTGCCGAGCGCGGTGTTGATGCTGCTGTTGAACTAGCTTCTAAGACAAACGGGGAGCTGTTTGTTATAACGGTAACCAGTCTAATGCCCTCTTATGGTATTGTTGTTGGTGCTGAATGGGCAGCGAGTCCCGGCTCTTTTGAGGATTTCCGCAAGGAAATGGAAGCTGTGGCAAAAAAAATTCTTGAAACTGCATTGCAGAAGGCAAGGCAGGCTAAAATTAACGCTCATGGTATCCATGCGAAAAACCAGCTTGCTGCGACCGGAATTGTTGAGGCTGCCAATGAGCACAGTGTTGATCTTATCATCATCGCTTCTCATGGCCGGCGTGGTGTCAACCGTTTAATTCTGGGCAGCCAAGCTGCAGAGGTCATAGCGATGAGTGAACGGCCGGTCATGGTTGTGAAGTAATTCTGGGCAGAATCAGAAAAAGATCAGTGCAAAGCATTAGGGAATGCTTTGCGGATATTTCGGATGATGAAATAAGCAATTGCAATTTTGATTACATCGCCGGGGACAAAAAGAAGATTGACAAAAAATGCTTGCTTTACTGATATGCCGGTGCTGTAGGCGAGCCAGAAAATGCCTGGACAGTGAATGGCGATAATGCCGCTAAGCAGAAGAAAACTAATTTCTTTGACTGGTGTCAGACTATTGCGGAATGTATGGTATAAAAAACCACCGAGCCAAGCAGCTAATGCCCAGCCCATACAATAGCCCGCTGAGGGGCCGAAAAAAACACCGAGGCCGCCATGCCCGCCTGACAAAAGTGGCAGGCCTGTGGCAACAAGAAAAAAGAAAATGATGATAGCATAAAAACCTTTTTTCGTTCCAAGCATGGGGCCGGCAAGCATGACGCCAAGTGTTTGAGCTGTTATAGGAACTGGAAACCCGGGAAGAGGTATCGGGGGTAGGAATCCTAGTGTAGCGATAAGGGTTGCAAAAAGTGCTGTGGGGACAATGTCTCTAACAGTCATATTTTTTGCAGCGCTGTCATAACAGCGTGCTTCAATTGCCGCAGTAATATCTTTACTCATTTTCAATATGCGGATTGTGATCGGCATGAGGGTAGCTATGATGCTGCTCTCAAGTCCACGTGCTTTCTGGGCTTCATACACTTCGTATCTGATTTGGCCTAGAACGGGGATAAAACGCAATGTCAATGATAAGGCAAGGGATATTTTGGCAGGATTGACGCCAAAGGGTTTTAAAAACTGGAACGCATATTCGAATGTTTCCATCATATGCGATACTAGCGTTGTCAATGTTATCAATCCGGCAAAAAGTAAAAGGCATGCGAACCTCAGCACAACAATAAGACCATTCTGCCAGCTGTTAGCAAAAAATTGGAAAATGAAAAGGACAACAAATAGCCACCATACGGGGCGGATCTGCCGCCAAGGCTGCGCAAGAGAAAAACCTGCTGTTCTGTAAAGAAGTAAGACGACCGCAAGCGATATCATGGTAATATCAAGACGCTTTATAAAAAACAGAACAAGACTAAAAACGAAGAAAATCGTAAGCTTGATTCCCGGCCTGAGTCTATGAAAGTAAGATGTGCCGAGACAATTGTCCGCAATCACTCTCATGTCAGTAGCTTTTCGTAAAAATCAACGGCTTTACACGAGGCTCCATCATATACTACCTGTCCTTCATTGAAGACAAGAACGCGTTCAAAATTTTTAAGCAAAGGTAGGTCATGTGACGTCATGATAATACGTTGTGGCAGTTGGTTGATGACTTCGATAATCTTTCTCTTATTACGCAGATCAAGCTGCGTCGTCGGCTCATCTAGGATGATTGTATCAGGTTCCATTATTAAAACGCTGCAGATAGCTAGCGATTGCTTTTGCCCGCCACTGAGAAAATGTGCGACCTGTTTACGCAAACCAAGAAGACCGTAATGCTGCAGGGTTGTTTCAATACGTCGCTCGACCTCCGCTGCATCAAGTTTGAGATTTTTTATTCCGAAAGAAAGGTCTTCCTCCACCGTAGGCATGACGATCTGATTATCAGGATTTTGGAAGACAAAACCTACCTTGCGTCTTAGAGCTCTCCCTTCCTTGCGTGTATCGAGGCCATTAACGGTAACACGCCCTGCCGTCGGCAACAAAAGGCCGTTCAGCAACCGGACAAAAGTACTTTTCCCTGAACCATTAGCCCCGATAACAGCGATACGCCTTTCATCAAGGGAAAGATTCAGGTTGTTCAAAACCTTGCGGTTATCAAAGTTAACCGAAACATTCTCAAGTTTAATAGTACTATCGTTGTCTATAACGGTTTATCCTAATTATTTTTAACAAATCACGAGGCTGGAGGATTTTCTCTCAGCCAGCTGGTCCAACCTTAAATAAAACATACAAAACAAAATTGTCCACTTACAAAATTTACCCCGATAGATCATGGCATAGTTATTTTAAAATAGAGGACATTCTGCCTAGTCGCGTTGACTGATTTTCCCTGATAGCGCTGTTAATAATAAGTTATGAGGGAGAATCATGGATTCGATAACAAAAAGGGTGAATCACGTCTACTGGTGAAACAGATTCCTGTCAACAGGGGAAAGACTGGAAAAGCCAAGTACGATGAAAGTAACCGGCATTAACATCAATTATTAGGTAAAGGGCGCTTTTATGTTTCCCGCCCTCCAGAAAATGAGATGCATGATGCCAACCCCGGACAAGATGGAAAATAGCCGGGCCTGATTGACCCAATTTTATGTCAAAGCCATCCAAAAAGGGTAGGAAGCTGCTATAAAATCTATCCTGCAGAGGTAATAAATTTTGGTTTGTCACATTGTTATAGGTATCAAATATCCTAATTTAGCATCTATTTGACATATGCATAAAATCGTTTCCGTCTGGTTAGTTATTCTTGACACTATGCCCTTGGCACAGACGTGCATTTAACGCGCTGAAATAGCGAACGGAAATAAGCCAAAAGGCAAAAACTTCAATTTCTATTTCCCGCGATATTTTTGGTAATTGCGGAAACAGAAAAAGCGGCAGTTTTGATGGCAAACTAGATGTTTTGGGTTTGTCTTTTTTTCAAGAATGTAGTTGTAGCGCCGTTATAAACATTGATGAGTGGCCTGATAAATAGCAGATTGAGCTTTCCCACTTCTAATATGTGCTTGACCGACTTTCTATCCCTTGATATCGGAAAGATCAGGAAAGCCATTCTGCATCATGCGTGCTGTCGTGCTAGGACGGTCCATTGGTTGCGTTCCCTTGAGGCGATTGGGAAGGGCAAGCAACTTTAATGAAGTGAGGACTCTCAACTTCTTATTAGTTTACGGCCCCTACTAATACTGTGAGGTATGATTCCCACAGAAATCGGCAGGGCCTTGGCGTAAATTTCCAGAAAAACTGCTGAATGTTTCTGGCCATTAATGAATAACAGGAAACAAATAGAGTTATAAAAGAAGGAAAATTCTTTAAGTTTCATTATATGGAGAATCATGGCTAACTTTTCTCTGTCAGAAATTTAAAAAGCATGCAGTCAAAGGATTTACGCATCTGTAACACTATAAATTATGCTATAGGAATAGAGTTTAAAGGGGATAGGTTGGGGAGGAACTTTGCCGGATACCTAATTTAGTGAAGAAAATCAGAAAAAAGCCTACTGTTGAATGAGCTATCCCTATACTTCACGAAGTACAGTTAGAGTGATATTGGCCGCTTTTTTGGCTAGTATTTCACTATTTTGTACCGTTTCGCAACAGGCAATTGCATTTGAATTGTTTTCCATCCACCTATGGGGTAAGAATAAGCAAGAAGAATCTGATACAATTGGCGATGCGAAATATTACAGCGTCAAGATTATGGCACCAGCTGGTGCGCCGGTGGCAGGTATTGAAATTGCCAAAAGAGCCTCTGCTTTGGTTGCCGGTCAGAAGAAACCTGCTCCCGGATCGGCCAGCTTGCTTTCAAAGGTACGTAATGACTACAGTCGTATCCTTGCTGCCTTGTATGCGGATGGCTACTACGGTGGCGTGATCAGCATTACGATTGATGGCAAAGAAGCAGCATATATCCACTTGGGTACAGAATTTCCGGATCATGTTGTCATTGTCATTACCATTAATGCCGGCCACCTGTATCTTTTTGGCCATGCGGCAGTTCATGAACTGCCGCCAGCCAACAGGAAGCGTAGAGATAAAGTAACTTCACCGCATAATATTGGCTATGCAATAGGTGAAATTGCAAAATCCGGAATCATTTTTGAAACCGAAAAACTGGTTATTGAAAGCTGGCGTCGACAGGGATATGCAAAAGCACGTATTGCCCGCCGTGATGTTGTTGTCGATCACGCTTTGCGTGAGGTCGATGCGGATATTAGCGTTGCTCAGGGGCAGCTTGCCTATTTTGGTGATCTAACAGTGCAGAATATATCCCGGCAGCCGCGAATGGATCCGGCCTATATTGCATGGATGACGGGGCTGCATTCCGGGCAGAGATATGACTCCGATGATATTGCGAAGGCTAACAGACGCTTAGCACGTCTGGAAATTTTTCATGCTGCCATCATCCGGGAAGCGGATGCGATAAAACCGGATGGGACGTTGCCACTCAGCTTGATTGTGCAGGAGCGCCCGCCACGGCGTGTTGGCGCAGGCATGGCATATTCAACATTCGATGGCCCTAGTTTTGAAGCCTATTGGTTGCACCGCAACCTGTTTGGCCATGCTAAACGCTTGTATTTTGATGCTAGAATTAGTCAGATCACTGGTAATCACTACAGATCCTATAATTCGCAAAACTACAGTTATTTATTGGACACAGCCTATTATACGGCTTGGTATCTTCATCCCGATACGGATTTTATCGTCAATCTAAAGGGCGAACGTGAGGTTCTCAAACATTACACCTCGACAGGAATCTATCTGCATACGGGGTTCACCCGTGTTTTTTCGGATGAGCTTTCAGGGCGGATTTATCTGAATGTATCAAAGATCAAAACTAAGGATAATTTTTTCGATAACCGTAATTTCACAATGGTCGGATTTTTAGGTGGGCTGCTTTATGATTCCCGGGATAATAAAATGGATGCTCATCGTGGTGTGTACGGCGAATTGGTCGCAGAGCCGTTCTATGAAATGGAATACCGCAATTTCATTGCCAGAATTGTTGCGGAAGGATGCACTTACTGGGCATTTGACAAACGTGATCAGTTCGTGATTGCCATCCGGGCCAAGATTGGTTCTATTATGGGCGTGGAGGCATCCGAATTGCCGTCTAACATGTTGTTTTTTGTCGGCGGTGGCAGTTCTGTGCGTGGGTATGGCTATCGTAATATCGGTGTGCGCACGAAAAATGGAGATATTATCGGTGGCCGTTCTATGATTGAAGGCTCTATCGAAGCCAGGGCGATGATGACACAAAATATCGGTATGGTCGGGTTTATGGATCTAGGCTCTGTCAGTAGAGCTTCTTTCTCTGATTTCCATGAGAAAGCCAAGATTGCTGTCGGATTAGGGGGACGTTATAAAACAGGAGTGGGTCCTATTCGTTTTGATGTTGCAATACCGTTGAATCGTGTCAGCGGAGATCCCAAGCTTGGTTTTTATATTGGAATAGGACAAGCGTTCTGAACCATGATAAAGATGTTTTTTTTACGGTTTTTTGTAATTATCTCAATACTGGTGCTGTCATTACGGAGTGCAGGTGTGCAGTTTTCTGTCAAGCCGCAAAATGATGCAGATGTAGGAAAGTCATGGTTTTTGTCTTTTGTGGAGCATGCACTTTCGAGCCCTAACCAGCAGATACGTATCTCGAATATTGATGGTGCGAGAACATCGGTTAATCTGATCACAGTGGCAGACCGGCAGGGTATCTGGCTTAAGGTAAGCAACGCAAGACTGGATTGGAACCGCCTTGCATTGCTGACAGGCTATCTCTCTATCAATTCCCTGAGTGCCGAATGTATAGAAGTGCTGCGCAAGCCATTACCGAATGCCTCTGCTGGGAAATCAAAAAGCTGGAATTTCTCCCTCCCTAATTTACCCATTGCGATTAATATTAGTTCGCTTCATGTTTCGCAGGTTCTATTCGGCAAAGAATTTTTTGGCATCGCATCGGTTATTTCTCTTGATGGAAATCTGACTTTTGCAAATGGAACACTGGATTCCGCATTCAATATGAATCGACTTGATAGCCCGGATGGCGATTTTAGGCTGCTTGCAGGTTATTCAAATAACAAGCAGCATCTCAACTTTGTTTTTGAATTATCTGAACCCGCCAATGGCATTGCTGCCAATATTCTAAAAATTAAAAATCGTCCGCCCGTTAATCTCTTACTCAAAGGAAACGGCAGTCTTGATAATCTTGATATTAATCTCATGATGGCAACACCGGGCAATTCGATTTTGAATGGCACTTTTTCCCTGCGTGCCGCCAGCAAGGGTCGGGCTTTTAGTATTATTGTGAAAGGTCCGGTCGGCAATCTTGTATTGGACACTTACCGGCCGCTTTTCAGCTCTGATATCAGTATTGATGCCAATGGCATGATTGCAGTCGACAACAGTGTACAGCTTGATAAGTTTCTGTTTGAGGAAAAAAATATCAATACGCCCGTTCTAGCTAAAAGTGGTATTACTTCGCTTCGGCTAGCTATGTCAGGTTCTTACAAAGATCAGATCCTAAATATTGTCAAACTTGATCTGACGGCGGCTAAAAATCTGCAGATGAAGGTTTCGGGCCTTCTGCCGTTTGTCGGTAATGGGCTTAATCTTAAAGTGAGCGGTATTGTTCCTTTAGCACTTGCTAATCAGTTTCTTGCTGATCGCGGAATTCAATTTTCCGGTATCCTGACGGCTGATGCATCTGTTATTGGCAGTTTGGATGCGCCTCGCCTGAATGGCAATTTCTTGGTCGAAAACGGGCAATTTATTGATCCTGAGACCAATCTGAATCTGAGCAGAATGATGCTTGTTGGCCGCCTTGACGGCGAACAGATTATTATCGAGCATCTGACAGGAGATAGTATAAGCGGAGGATCTGCAAGTCTTTCCGGATCGATTTCAACCAATGCTAAACAGAACTTTCCCGCTAATCTGACACTGAGTTTAAATCATATGTGCTACAACGACGGCAATATGTTGGCCGGGACCGTTCATGGGCAGATGACCCTGAAGGGCCCTTTAATGCATAACCCAACGATTGCCGCTGATATTCTGATTGAAAAAGCCGAGATTAATATTTCAGGTGTTGTCGGCATTGCGACAATGATTGAAGTACAGCACAGACATCTGACACCGCCTATTGCAAGAACGCTTGAATGGGCCCGTATACAAGCCAAAAAGACTACTATTTTAGCACCAACTAGCCGTCAGTTTGTGCCAAAGTTCAATATGCGGATTAGAGCGCCTAACCGACTTTTTGTCCGCGGATATGGCCTCGATGTCGAGCTTGGTGGGCAGATTTATATTGCCGGCCTGATAACGGATGTCAATCCGATTGGCAGCTTCAATGTGCTGCGGGGACGCCTTGATATTTTGAACCAGCATCTGACCTTTAGTGAGGGTCAGATAACACTAACCGGCGATATGAATCCTGATCTTCATTTTATTGTCCGTACGGAAGCTGATGATGTTAATATCTCTTTGGTTGTCAGTGGCAGGCCTAACAATATTTCATTCAATTTTCAGTCTCAGCCGGAGCTGCCGCAGAATGAAATTTTGTCACGGCTTATTTTCAAACGTTCGCTTAATGAGCTATCACCTGTCCAGATTGCCCAGCTAGTTGACGCCATGGCAGAACTTACCGGTGTTATCAACAAATCTCTGTTTGCGGAGCTGACCTCAGGGTTGCGATTTGATAATTTTGATGTTGCAAGCGATAGGGTTGGCAATATCGTTGTGCAGGCAGGTCGCTATATTCGTGATAATATCTATCTAGGAGTTGAAACTGGCTCCGGCGGCAGTGCAAAGGGAACAGTCAATCTGGATATCAACAATAATCTCAAGATCAAAGGCGGTGTTGGTATAAATACTGATTCAAATTTTGGTATTTTTTACGAAAAAGATTATTGACGGGCTCTGTTCTTTGCTATTAGCCGCCTAAACAGCTTGCCTGTCTAGGCGTTTAGCCATTGACTATCTGGAGCCATGTTGCTTAGACGCGGAGAAGATCATTGATGGACGTTTTGGCGCGTGTCTTTTCATCAACCTGCTTGACAATAACTGCACAGTAAAGTGCCGGGCTAGGTCCGCCATTAGGCAATGGTCTACTAGGCAGGCTGCCCGCAACAACAACAGAATAAGGCGGAACTTCACCATAAAAGATTTCGCCGGTGATACGGTCCACAATCTTTGTCGATTTGCCGATGAAAACGCCCATCCCAAGGACAGCTCCTTCACGGATAATACAGCCTTCTACCACTTCCGAGCGGGCACCGATAAAGCAGTTGTCTTCAATGATTGTAGGATCAGCCTGCAGTGGTTCAAGCACTCCGCCAATTCCCACGCCGCCTGAGAGATGCACATTGCGTCCTATCTGTGCGCAGGAGCCAACTGTTGCCCATGTATCCACCATTGTGCCTTCACCGATATAAGCGCCAAGATTGACAAACGAAGGCATTAGGATGACACCTGGTGCAAGGTAGGCAGAATGACGGACAATGGCATTTGGCACAGAGCGGAAAGCTGCTTGCTCAAAATCATCTGACGTCCAACCATTGAATTTTGATGGCACTTTGTCCCACCAGCAGGTGTTATTGGGGCCGCCGCTCATGATACTGATCGAACTAAGGCGGAAAGAGAGCAGTATAGCTTTTTTCAGCCATTGATTCACATGCCATTGACCATCATCCTGATGGTTGGCAACTCTCACTTCTCCTTTATCCAAAAGTTTAAGAGCAATTTCTACCGCATCACGAACTTTACCTTTTGTTGATGTATTGATGTTGTCACGTTCATTGAAAGCTTTTTCAATTATCTGTTCCAGTTCATCCAAATTGAAATGTGTCATTAAAATCTCCATTAAATAAATTTGCACCCGGTTGAAGCCTATGTTCACAGGGTCTGATATATTTCTTTCAAGATTAGGAAATCTATTCTACAGAAAATGTAAAGAAATAGAAAATAAAAATATTTTCTATGAATATATATTTATTGGAAATGCTTTAGATGAGGCAATAATTTTGGTCAATCGGAAGGATATTATTAATGAAAGCTGAAGAAAAGGAAGGCTGGACGCTTTTCCCTCATTCCGGCGAGGATATCCACAAGAAGGCAGATGGTGTGCTTAATACATTGCAGACATTATCGTCTGCATATCGGCTTGCTTATACGGATAAAGATTTTTTGACAAGTTATGAACTGCGCCCGTTGCGTCTTGCTCTCGAACTGATGAAGGCAGAACGCAACTTGCGTGAACGCAATATTAGATCAACTATTGTGTTGTTTGGGGGGGCCCGTATTCCGGAACCTGGCCACAGCGCTTGGGCTGCGAGAAATCTAGTTCAGAAAAAAAATCTAGAAGCTGTATCCCGTTACTATGATGAGGCACGGCAGTTTGCTCGTCTGTGTTCCCAATATTCAGACACTACTCGTTACCGCGAATTTGTTATTGTAACCGGTGGGGGGCCGGGTATTATGGAGGCAGGAAATCGTGGCGCAGCAGATGTAGGCGCGCCAAGTATAGGTCTTAATATTGTTGTGCCGCATGAGCAGATGCCCAATCCCTATATTACCCCAGATCTGTGTTTTAATTTTCATTATTTTGCAATGCGCAAGATGCATTTTCTAATGCGCGCTAAAGCGCTTGCCATTTTCCCTGGTGGATTTGGAACTTTTGATGAGCTTTTTGAAACGCTCACTCTGATACAGACAGGCCGGATGGAGCGTGTGCCTATCCTAATGTTTGGAAAGACATTTTGGAAAAAGGCATTCAACATTGATTACCTTGCAGAGCAGGGTACAATTGCGCCTGATGATGTCAAGCTTTTGAGCTTTGTTGATAGTGCGACCGAGGGATGGGAGAAAATCCGCACGTTTTATCAGTTGTGATACAAGATGATAAACAGGCGGTGATATTTGTTCATTGTTTATTTTGTTTATCGGGAAATTTTTTATACCATCTTTGTCCTAATAGCTTTGCAGTTATCAAACCGGTGAAAAATTTGCCGGAAGTTCTTCAATCTTTTCCGGCAGACTGTCATGGACGTCAAGAGCTTAACATAAGCGAAAATCCAGAAATCGTCAAATCATCCCTTTGACCGGATGATACCATTAGTTAAATTAAAAATAATCTACTGAGGATTCCTTTTATGATGCCAAATATTGTTGCAGAAAAACAGAGCTATAAAGCAAATAAAGGCCCTCGCAGATGGTTCGTGATTCTTGCTACCATTGCATTGCTTATGATTATTTACAGTGCCTTCTGGTATGTCATGGCAGGACTTATGCAGGGACGGGTCAGTGCTAGGCTCCGCTCATCAGAGCAATATGGTATTATTGCCCATTGTGAAAATCTGCATAAAACCGGTTATCCTTTTCAGATTGGCATGGCTTGTGATAAACTAACGTGGAGTGGTCTGCTGGCGGGTTTTTCTTTTGCAAGTAACCTGTTTGTAGCCAGTGCACCGGTTTATGCGCCACACTGGATCTCCCTTCATGTTACCGTTCCTGTGACGCTGAAGTTATCAGGTCTCAAGCTTTTGCAGGGGCAGTGGAAAGGAATGCAGTTTGATACTAATCTTGATAACTGCCGTCTGCGCAATATTGTGTTTACTATTGATCAGTTGGTGTTCAAAGATGTGACGGCCGCAAATTTTGAAAAGCCGATAGCGGCAGATTTAATTCGGCTTGATGCAGACAGCCGCGATGACAAATTCAATATTCGTTTGTCTTTTGACAAATTGATGCTGCCGGTTGTGGTATCAGATTCAGGCAGGGAATTTCCGAGAATGGATGGTGCGGTTGAATTAATGCTTGATGATGTCGATCATCTCTCCATGCTGCCCGGCAGTCTGCTGATTAATTGGCGCAAAAGGTATTTCGGCACTTTGTCAAAAGCAGTTCTTAGTATGGAAAGCGGTGGGCAGTTGACTATTTCCGGCCCGTTTTCGGTTTCAGCGGAAGGTGTTCTGAGTGGCCAGTTCACTGTGGCTTTTAGTAATTCCGGCGCTATCATGCGAACAATACGTAACTTCTTTCCTGAACAGGCGAGGACCCTTGAAATTGCATTTTTTGCACTCAATAACATGTCGAAGAATGTTAAAGATGATCCTCAGATTATCTTTAACATCGAAAATGGCAAGGCAAGAGTGGGCTTCATCAAACTTGGTGATATCCCGTTTTGAGGCATGATCAATAATAGCAGGGAATAGATATCACCTCTTGTATTTTCCGTGTTTTGGATCCGGTGTATCCTTCTTTTCATTAATTACCGTCTGTCTGCCAAAATCAGACGTGTTCACTTCCTTCCCTACCTCGATAATATCATGGCGGATAGCACGTGTACGAGTAAAAAGTTCAAATAGGGCATTGCCATCTTTCCAGCGGATTGCTCTTTGTAATGAAGCGAGATCTTCACTAAAACGCCCAAGCATTTCCAGAATGGCATCGCGGTTATGCAGACATACATCGCGCCACATTGCCGGGTCAGAGGCAGCGAGCCTCGTAAAATCACGAAAACCTGAGGCGGAATAAACGATCACTTGGGAATTGGTTATTTTTTCAAGGTCATTTGCTGTCCCGAGAATATTATAGGCGATGATATGCGGCAGATGCGAAACCATGGCCAGAACCAGATCATGATGTGCCGGATCCATTTGATCGATTTTTGATCCACAGGTAGTCCAGAATGCATTGAGCTGTTCTAGTGCTTTTTTATCAGTACCCGGAATCGGCGTGAGAATACACCAGCGATTGGTAAAAAGTTCAGAAAAACCGGCTCTGGGGCCGGAAAATTCTGTTCCGGCAATAGGATGTCCGGGAATAAAATGCACGTAATCTGGCAATTCTGGCTGCATCTGTGCAATGACAGAAGCCTTGGTAGAGCCAACATCAGTAACAATGGCACCGGATTTTAGGCTATGCGCAATATCACGTGCTACGGCACCAGATCCACCGACAGGTACGCTGATAATAACAAGATCTGCATCTTTAACTGCTTCTGCATTATTTACCGTATAGCTATCACCAAGGACAAGTTCACGTGCCTCATACAGGGTTTTTTCACTGCGGGTGGCAATACTGATATGGCCAGCCAAATTTTTTTCGCGGATAACACGTGCTAGCGATGAACCAATCAAACCTATACCGATCAATGCAATTTTATCAAATTTTATATCAGACATCTACTCTGCTTCAAAAATTCAGTGATGGCACAAATCACACCTCGATTGGCATCTTCCAAGCCGATAGTAAGGCGCAATGCATTGGGAAGTCCATAATTGTCGACACGGCGTAGGATATATCCTCTGGCTTTGAGATAATCATCAGCGCAGGCTGCGGATTTTTTCTCGTCAGCAGGAAAATGAACCAGAAGAAAATTGGTCACTGATGGCGTAACCTCAAGGCCTACGGATGTTAGTTCGCAGGCCAGCCATGCGCGCCATTTGCTGTTGAAAGCGATAGATTGTTTAACAAAATTCCGGTCACGTATAGCAGCAGCACCGGCAGCCTGAGCAGCAGAGCTGACATTGAAAGGGCCACGCATACGGTTGACTGCATTTATTACGTGTAATGGTGCGTACATCCAGCCGATACGTAATCCTGCAAGTCCGTGGATTTTTGAAAACGTCCGGGTCATCACTATATTTTCATAGGTGGAGATAAACTCAACTCCTGCTTCATAATCACTGGTCTGGACATATTCAGCATAAGCACCATCGAGAACGAGTAGAACATTTTTGGGCAGTCCTGCGTGCAGCCGCCGTATTTCATTTGCAGGTAGGTAAGTGCCAGTCGGATTACCTGGGTTGGCGATAAAGACAATGCGGGTACGTGAGCTGATCGCAGCCAAAATATTATCAACATCAAGTCTGCAGTTTTTTTCCTTGACAATAACCGGTGTTGCGCCGTTTACCCGCATCTGTATCTCATAAATGCTAAAGCCATGTTCTGTTATGATGCCTTCATCGCCCGGCCCTACATAGGCTTGGGCCAGCAGTCCTAGAAGTTCATCAGAACCATTGCCGGTCATGATATTGCCGATTGCCAAGCCATAGGTCTCGGAAATTGCCTGTCGCAGGTTGTGAGCTTGTCCATCAGGATAAAGCTCAAGATTGCCTGCCACTTGGTGGTATGCTTCAATAGCAGCTGGACACGGTCCAAAGGGTGTTTCATTAGATGAGAGTTTATAGATCTTGCCGCTTGTCTTGACAGTATTTGTTCCCGGCACATAAGCGGCAATATCGAGAATGCCTTTTTTCGGTTGGGGATGAGTTGCTGTCGTATCAGTCTGCATGGTTTGATCCGCATTTTTAGAACGGTGCCTCAAAATAAGCTAGGTTGTAATGAAAGTCGAGAGAAATTCTTGACTTCAAGCTATGAAGCCGAATAGGTATCTTTTCCTTTTCCAGACGGTACAGCCGATATGAACCAGAACAATATAGCCCATTCCTATAGCGGTAAAATCCCGCAGGCGGTGCAGCCTGACAGTGCACTTGCCGTTTTTGGCGAAGATCAGCCGCTGCAGCTTGACAGCGGTGTTGTGCTTTCTTCTTTTCAAATTGCGTACCAGATTTATGGCACATTGAATGCCGATAAAAGCAATGCGATCCTGATCTGTCATCCACTGACCTGTGACCAACATGTTGCCAATCCGCATCCTGTTACCGGAAAGCCGGGTTGGTGGAGCAACCTTGTTGGGCCGGGTAGAATCGTAGATACGGAGCGCTATTTTGTTATTTGTTCCAATGTTATTGGCGGATGTCTTGGGTCTACTGGTCCCGCTGCCCTTAATCCGCAGACAGGAAAACCTTATGCTCTTAATTTTCCGGTCATCACAATCGGTGATATGGTGCGGGCCCAAGCCATGCTAGTTGACCGGCTGGGGATTGATACGCTCTTTGCAGTTATCGGCGGTTCCATGGGGGGTATGCAGGTTTTGCAATGGGCTTCGGCTTTTGGGCGGCGAGTTTTCTCAGCAATAATACTGGCGAGCGGCGCGCGTCATTCAGCACAGAATATTGCCTTTGATGAAATTGGGCGCCAAGCGGTCATGGCTGATCCTGACTGGCAGGGCGGGCACTATATTGAAGCAGGGACAAGTCCCCGCAAAGGATTGGCTGTCGCCCGCATGACAGCGCATATTACTTATCTTTCGGAGGCTGCGCTTCACCGTAAATTCGGGCGTAACCTGCAGGAGCGGTCGGAAGTGACCTTTAGTTTTGATGCCGATTTCCAGATTGAAAGCTATCTGCGCCATCAGGGTATGATCTTTGTTGAGCGTTTTGATGCTAATTCTTATCTCTACCTGACACGCGCGATGAATTATTTTGATCTTGCTGCCGAGCATGGCGGGCATCTTTCCCATGCATTTCGTAGGGCGGGGACACGTTTCTTTATCGTTTCCTTTTCTTCCGATTGGCTTTTTCCGACGCGTGAAAGTCAAGTTATTGTCCATGCACTCAATGTAGCGGGTGCTTCTGTTTCTTTCGCTGAAGTCAGAACAGACAAGGGCCATGATGCTTTCCTGCTGGATGAACCGGTGATGTTTTCAAATATGAACGGCTTTTTACAGTCGGCAGCACGGGAAAGGGGGCTTGGTATGTGATATGAATGACTCCAATAGAAGTTTTTAGCCCTTGTCTGTACGGATTGATGCTGTCTCCCTCCCTAGATCCGGAACGTGTGTACTGGACGGAGGTTGCAATGAGGGCGCATTGATAGGTGGGCCGTTATTTATACTCGAGTTCATTGACTGGCAAGTTCGTGCTTTCCTGCTTTTTGATGGCCACAGGTCTATATAATATGCTGAATCTGTTTGGCCAGCAGGCCATTTTCTGTTGCGGCGCTGATGCTTTATACTCCATATTTTCTACAAGCTTTGCAATCCATGGTGGTGTGGCATCTGCCATACTGGGGAATAGCACCTGATTGTGTTGTGTTTCTCTTTTGGCCATTTCAGAAAATGTTACCTTTGCGGTAACGGATGTTGATGGCGCTCGCTATATCCTGCGGCTTTACCGCTCCGGTTATCATAATGACGGTGAAATACTTTCTGAGCTTCATTGGATGCAGGCACTTGAGAAAACCGGTATTATTCGCATTCCGCATATTTATCCCGCAATTCATGGTGAACTGCTATTTGTCTACGAGACAGCAGGTATGCGCTGGCGTATTGCCTGTTTTGAATATCTGTCAAGCTCCATGCCATCTGTTGACGCAGCTTTGCCGAAATGGTTTGAAAAACTTGGGGCAGTAACAGCTCGACTGCATATTCAAAGCCACAGTTGGCAGAGGCCGTTAGGTTTTTGTCGTAAGCGTTGGACATATGAAACGATGGTAGGCCCCGAGGCTTATTGGGGCGACTGGCGCCAAGCTAGACATCCCTACCGTCTGGCGCGCGCGGCCTCTACTGCTAGGGCTATAAGGTTCTGTCGTACAATGGCAGGGGCAAGTTCTGTATTCTTTCGGCTTTCAAGCATCACTGTGTACAGCCGCTCCATGGCACGGGCAAGCCTTTCTGCATTCCAGCATAGAAGTGCATGTTCAACAAGCTTTTGGCGCCGAAAGAAAATCTGTGGCCGGGCACTGGACACAATGGCCGATGCACTTTTATTTTCTGTATCCATAATAAAACGGAATTCCTGCAGCTTCTGGAATTGGTGCTGCACTGCATGTAAAATGATAAACAGCGATGTCCTGCTGCTCTGCTGGCGGTCAAAATTGTTATTCAGAGTTGAGACATTGCCGCTGATAATCGCATCAATAATCTCATCTTGCGATGTTGTACTTACGTCACTGATAATTTCAGAAACATCCTCAATTCTGATTATATTTTTTCCTTTTGCATAAAAACAGAGTTTTTCCAGCTCCCCCCGTGATGCCATGCGGTCGGCTCCGAGGTTTTTATGCAACATGTCACGCGCATCAAGCGAAATGCGCAGATCGAACTTTGATAGAACATCATCAATCAAATGATCAATACTGCGTGCATCATCACTGTAGCAGGGCAGCGCTATGGCATTAGCAGCCTGTTCAACAACATTGCGTAAAGCCACACCCTTTTTAAGGCCACCTGCTTCAATCAGGATGAATGTCTGTTCAGGTGGTTTCTGCAACAGCCATTTCACTGCATTCGCGAACCCTTTCTGAGTTCCTGCATTGCGTATCCAGATAAGTCGGCCACCGTCAAAAAGTGAAAAAGTCCGTGCCTCATCTTCAAGGCGGGCCGTATCATGGTCGATATCGGTCGCATCAAGGCGAATTGTTGAAAATGGATCCTCTATATTGATTCCCGTTTTTCTGGCAAATAGGTTGGCACGCTCAGAAACCAACCCATTGTCGGTACCATAAATGAGTATGACAGGATAGATCCTTGACGGGTGAGCAAGAAAATCATCAACTTCGTGCGCCTTTTTTTGTACCATAATTCCAGTCCAGCAGAATTTATCACCCAAAAATTATCTGATCACTTTTCCCGAATATCAAAGTAGATCTGTACTGAAAAGCAAATTTTTGCAAAAATAAATTTTTACCTTGCAATCAGTTTTATGTTGCGCGATATGGGATGTGTTTGTAGCCGGTATGGCTTGTATACTTAAACTTATTATGTGAGCGGGTGTAGCTCAGGGGTAGAGCACAACCTTGCCAAGGTTGGGGTCGAGGGTTCGAATCCCTTCGCCCGCTCCAGTTTTGTATAAAATTCAGTGCGTTAGCGATCTTCTGGGTGTCTCTAGCGCTGATTGTGTTGTCTGTATCCCGTCTAGGTGGTTAGGAGGTCTTTCCGAACCGAGGCTCTTATGAAGCTCATTGCTAACAGCCGCAAAAGCATTGAACATTTCAACTTCGATCCCAAGTCCATTGTCGAGCTGTTCACGCCCTACGCCGGCACGAGTTAGCTCATCAGCGAATGCGATCCTTGGGAACCTGATACTTGGTCTGTGGCCTCTGTCGATCTTGGCTTTGGGAAGCTGGAGCTGCGCATTGTTAGCCTCGCTGAGTTCGAGGTTCTACCCAGCTAGTTCAGCCTCTCAGTCGAATGCAATACCTAAAAAGCACTGCCGTGAGTTTGTCGCTCGCCGCATCGGACACATGAGGATCGGTCGGCCGGAAGAAGCCCTTGAGCTGGGTCGAATAGTCGTGATCCACGCCGCCAGCTGGTCAGTCTTGTGATACTGGTATAGCGTGGGCTTACTTCCATTACCGCTATTGCGGTGATGCCGCTTTATGGGGGTGCAGAAGTTGAAAAGGGATATCGAGTCAACTAAAGTTTAACTGTCCTGTAATGAGGATGCAACTCAGTTGGAGCAGGTTCTAGGGCATCATTATTAATGCTAATGAAATGCGGGTTGCTATGCTTGAGGCAACGTCCGAGGATTTGCCTTCCGGACCGCTCCAATGGGAATCCAATCTAGGGACTGTGGTGTGCACGCCATGTTTGAATTATCCTCGAGTGCTCAGCGCTGGCAAGCGTCTTGCATGTGATCTTGACTCCAACGGTTATTAGAGGTGCGGACTTCGCGCGACACTAGTAGGTGTGTGGAATTCAACGGGCTGGACGATCGCCATGGGATGATGGAATTCGACTCTGTCCGATGCCGCCATGCCAATGAGGTTGAGCGCGGTCCCGCAGAACAACATGCAGTTAATGGGTTGCCTATTCGGGGAAGATCATTTCGCAAATGCGCGTTTCCTCCCCGCTCGTTCAGCCCAGCGTTTCGGTCTGAAGCTGCATCTGATGTCTTTAATGATCATGCAATCACCCCAATTGTGCGCCTACTTTCTCTACCGAACGGCCATGAAAAAGTGCTGCTGCACATCTTGGCTCGGGCTAGATGATAGAGGCAATGGCCCCGCAAGCGGCATCGACTATTTACCCCGGCATCGCCTACTAGCAGATTGATAACTGGCGAAAAGCCCTATCATAGCTCGCATGATCAAAATCTCCAAGCGCGAACGTTTCTGTCAGACAGAAAGAATATTGTGGCTGCGTTTGTTCAAAGATTCCTTACTATTATGTATCTTGACAGATTCACGGAGATGCTTATAGTGAATGGGATGCTATTAGTGTGGTGTAGAGTTTGACGCTATTCTTCGCAACTGACTAAGTGGTGGGCTATAGTTTATCATGTATCTTGGAGTTTGGGAAGGGTGGAATCATTGTGGTCATTCGTAAGCATAGGCCTGGCTTTTAACATGGTAACGTCCCTTCAGGTGGAGAACTTCAGCGTATCTGGACCTCATTAGTTCCCAATTCAGAATGATGGCTGGCGAGTGCCTTTAGGCCGTTTAAGGAGATTATTCATGCCCATCACTACCGCGAATCTAGGCTTTCCCCGGATTGGTCCTCGCCGCGAACTCAAGATCGCCCTTGAGAGCTACTGGGCTCGAAAAACCGATAAGGCACAGCTTCTCGAAACCGCAAAAATTCTGCGCGTCGCCGCATGGAATCGGCAAAAGACAGCCGGGATTGAGATCATTCCGAGCAATGATTTTTCTCTCTATGATCAGGTGCTCGATACCAGCGTCATGGTTGGCGCTATCCCGGAAATCTATCGCAGCCTTGGCGCACCCGACTCGCTCGAGGTCTATTTTGCCATGGCGCGCGGTACCCGCACCGAGGTTCAGGACGAAGGCTGCTTGCACGGCCGTGGCAAAAGCGAAGATGTCCCCCCCCAAGAAATGACCAAGTGGTTTGACACCAACTACCATTATATGGTGCCGGAGGTCTCGCCCGATCAAAGCTTCGCGCTCAGCACCACAAAACCGATCGACCATTTCAAGGAAGCCGCTGTGCTTGGCTATCACACCCGGCCTGTAATCCTAGGGCCAGTGACTTGGCTATTGCTCGCCAAGTCCAAGACTGAAGGCTTCGAACCTTTGTCGTTGCTGACCAAGCTCCTGCCGGTCTATATCGAGCTTCTGGTGAATCTGCGCGCAGCGGGTGCGGACTGGGTTCAGCTTGACGAGCCTGCGTTGGTGCTCGACATCAGCGATGCAGCACGCGCTGCCTATGGCGCTGCCTATGCCAAACTGGCGAAGGTCGAGGGTATCAAGCTGATGCTGGCGACCTATTTTGGCGCGCTCGGCGACAATCTCAAAACTGCACTGTCGCTTCCGGTCGCTGGCCTGCATGTCGATCTTGTCCGCGCGCCCGAGCAGCTTGATACGGTTTTTGCCGGTGCACGCGACGGTTTTGTACTGTCGCTTGGCGTGATCGATGGTCGCAATATCTGGAAGGCCGATCTCACCGCGCTGCTCAATCGTTATGAGCCGGTGGTGAAGCAGCGCAGGGAAGTCCAAATCGCGCCGTCCTGCTCGCTGCTGCACGCACCTATCGACCTCTCGCTCGAAACCGACCTCAATGAGGAGCTGAAGGACTGGCTTGCATTCTCTGTCCAAAAGTTGGAGGAGTTATCCATTCTTGGACTTGGCTTGTCGAATGGGCGCTATATTATTTCCGCAGAACTCGGCGCCAATGCGGATTCGATCACCAGTCGCCGCACGTCTTCGTTGACGAACAACCGGCAGGTTCGTGATCGCATGAAGCAGGCTAATGCTAATTCGGCGCGCCGCGCCATGCCTTTTGCCGAACGAATTAAGCGCCAGAAAGCGATCCTCAGTCTGCCGCTATTGCCGACTACTACGATCGGCTCCTTTCCGCAGACCGCCGAGGTCCGCAAGGCCCGTGCCGCCTATGGAAAAGGCAAGTTGGATGGTGCCGGTTATATGCAGTTCCTGCGCGAGGAAATCAAACGCGCGATTCACTGGCAGGAGGAGATTGGAATCGACGTCCTCGTCCATGGCGAGTTCGAACGGAACGACATGGTGCAATATTTTGGCGAACAGCTTGCTGGCTTCGCCTTCACCAAGGCGGCTTGGGTGCAGAGCTACGGCTCGCGTTGTGTGCGTCCGCCGATCATCTATGGCGATGTCTCGCGGACGAAGCCGATGACCATAGAATGGTGGCGATATGCCCAGGGCTTGACGGACAAGCCGGTCAAGGGAATGCTCACTGGCCCGGTGACGATCCTGCAATGGTCATTCGTGCGCGACGATCAACCGCGCTCAGATATCTGCCGCCAGATTGCGCTGGCCATTCGTGACGAGGTGGCTGATCTCGAAACGGCAGGCGCAAAGATCATCCAGATTGATGAAGCGGCGCTGCGCGAGGGCTTGCCACTGCGCCGGGCCGATTGGCATCATTATCTTGATTGGGCTGTGGAAGCCTTTCGCATTTCGGCGTCGGGCGTGGCACCTGAGACACAAATCCACACCCATATGTGCTATTCGGAGTTCAACGACATCATCGCCGCAATCGGCGCGATGGATGCTGACGTTATCTCTATTGAGACGGCGCGCTCAAAGATGGAACTGCTCGATGCCTTCGTGACTTATAAATATCCCAATGAGATCGGGCCGGGCGTTTATGATATCCATTCCCCGCGCATCCCGCTCACTAAGGAGATGGAAGACATGCTCATCAAGGCTAGCAAGCGGCTGTCGGCAAAGCAACTTTGGGTCAATCCCGACTGCGGCCTCAAGACCCGAAAATGGGAGGATATAAAGCCAGCGCTAGTAAATATGGTCGAGGCCGCGAAGGCTGCTCGTGCTGTGCTCTCTTGACCTTGCATTATTGAAGTGTGGCCGCGCGCCAGCAGCCAATATTTCATTATCGGTGTCGATATTGGTAGCTGGATAGCGAGCTTGTGCCGTAAAAGTTTCTCGCAATTGAGATCATCGTTCACGGACCCGGAGCGCCTACCAGAGGTATATTCGCTGACGTAGGTATCATTATCATATGATTGCTGCATCCAGTTTTGACTTCATTAAGGACTAACCGTGATCACTTAATTTCATCTCCTCCGACTTCTTCACACGCGACATAGTCGATGCCGATTCTTTCATATTTTTGTAAGTGTGCGGTGCGAGCTGGAATACGAGCAGATCCAGATCGAAGATCATCTTGGAGAATGTCGTCTCCAAGGTGCTACTCGAAGCCCAGGGATCGGTAGTTCATCAACAAATATGCTGAGGGATATCCCGGTAAGTATTACTATGTGGTATAATGCCGTTTGCGCTGACGACTATTTAATTAACTTTGATCAAGTTGAAAATTTTGCGCAAGAATATTGATCTATTCTGCCATTACGGATGAAGTGGGCGTGCTATTCATGGTCGATTCGGTTATGCCAATGTCGTAACCACCTCTCCCATAAGACCCTGTGCAGCCCGCATGGTGGCGCAATCTTCACCAAATGATGAGGCGATCTATGGGACGCTGTGGTCGAGAATGCAAAAGTCTTAGTGGCATGTCTGAAGGAGCGCAGGGCGGAGATCGTATCCGGTAGCACCGAGAGCTTCGTTCTCTCAGCATCTTTGGGAAAGATGCTGAGGAAGCGCTCGAACGAACGGGGATCACCTGCAACAAGAATGGATTTTCCTTCGATCTGTTTTTGCCGGTCAAGGCCTCGGGCATCCTCGTCGACTCCGCAACCGGGACAATTCGCAGCTTCGCTGGATGAAAAATAGACGTTTGGTCGCAGGTGTCTTGCCATCTAATCGGTATGTTGCGGATTGACTGCTATCCATCTTGTGCTGCTGCGCAAGCACAGAGTTCTTTCTTCCCGGCTAAGTTTCCTCGCTCCTTGGGTCCAATAAGCCTCAAGAAGGCCACTATGCTTCGTATGTCCGATGATGACTTGGAGTGTTCCAATGCAGTCCACCGGCGACATCAGTATCGCCGGTCCCCCCTTGTCTCCACGGTCGCCGATGTGCGGCCTCGCCATTTTACCATACTTTAAAATGCATATGTATTATTGGGAACTTTAGATAGGCTCGGGTCTCTAATAATACTGTCGCTGATTATCCGACTAGCTTGACAGGCAATTACTAAAAATAAATTGAAAGGAGATGATAATGGTACGTGCCCTTACCGGCTCTGATGTTGGCAAAACGGTCCTTATTGCCGGCCTTTGCCGCGTGGCCCGTAATCGCGGGCTGAGCCTTATACTATTCAAGCCGCAGAATATGTCAAACAATGCAGCTGTAGCTGATGATGGAGGCGAAATAGGGCGCAGCCAGTGGTGTGCAGGCTTTTGCAGCAGGCATTACACTTTCTGTGCATATGAATGCCCTCCTGCTTAAGCCGCAAAGTGAAACGGGTTCGCAGATTATTATGCATGGCCGCCTTTATGGTCACGCAAAAGGGCATACCTATCAGAAGCTGAAGGCAGAACTGCTTGGTATGGTCATGCATTCCTATCGGAAATTACAGCAGGAGGCTGATCTGATTCTTGTAGAAGGGGCAGATTCGCCGGCTGAAATCAATCTGCGGTCTGGAGATATTGCCAATATGGGGTTTGCTACCACGGCCAGCGTGCCTGTGCTTCTTGTCGGTGATATTGCCCGCGGTGGTGTTATTGCTTCGATCGTCGGTACCCATGCCATTCTGGCAGAAGAGGATAGCAAGTTGATTGGCGGTTATCTTATCAACAAGTTTTGTGGTGAGCCTGCAGTGTTTGAAGAGGGGCTTACTGCAATCCATGCTTTTACAGGCTAGCGCTCATTTGGAGTTGTGCCCTGGCTTGCCCATGCAACTGTTCTACCAGCTGAAGATTCGCTTATGCTAGAGCGTTATCGTACTACTAGCCGCTACAATATCAGGATTGTTGTTCCTCTGACGACGCGCATTGCTAATTTTGATCCACTCGGCAACGAAGAGGATGTAGAACTGCTTTCGTAAGGCGCGGACAGTCTATGCCCGCTGCTGGTCTTGTCTTACTTGCCGGCTCAAAATCAACCATTGCTGATATGAAGGACTTTCATGATTGCGGCTGGAGTGAGGATGTGCGCCGCCATGCTTACCGGGGCGGAAGGATTGTTGGTTTGTGCGGTGGCTTTCAGATGCTGGGAAAAACCATACATGATCCTTGGGGCAGCGAGGGAGAACAGACAGAAATTGCTGGGCTTGACATGCGGACCTGACTGTGGTTGGCCTCCTATTTTGATCGAAGGGCGACCCGATGGCGCAACATCACCAGGATGGTCGGATCTGGGATACCTATCTGCACGGAATTTTCTCTGCCGGTGTTTTTCGCCGCAAATTTCTGCAGATTCTGGGCGGTTTTTCTGACGGCAGGGGATATGATGAAAAAATTGATAAGGCACTTGATAGTATTGCTGAGACCTTGGAAAAGACCATAGATGTTAACGCCATTTTCTATCGATTTTGTTTTGATAGTAAATCCGCTACAGCGTGCAAGGGCTAACCGGAGTAGCGATTTTTGAATTATAGAGTATGACAGGGCAGATGATTCTCAAAAATAGGCAGAATGAATGGTAGATGTGACATTTGTGCTTGGTGGTGCGCGGTCAGGAAAGTCTCGCTTTGCGGAAGGTTAGGTTTTGGAAGCAAATAAGCATCCGGTTTATATCGCAACGGCTGAAGTGCATGATGAAGAAATGCGACAGAGGATAAGGGAACATCGTTCTCGCCATGACGTGAACTGGAAAACTCTTGAAGCACCGCTTGAATTGATCCGCAGCATCAATAATGAAAGTGGGGAGGGCCGTATTGTTCTGGGCTTTATGGTGCTATTGCCGGGCAGATATGGCGACTTGATCAGCTGCATATTCCTTATGATATCATACCAGGGGTGCCTGCTTTTGCAGCAGCAGCTGCGCTCAGACAGGAGCTTACACTGCCGGAGCAGAACCAATCGCTTATTCTCAGTCGCACATCGGTTCGTTCTTCTCCTATGCCTGAAGGGGAAAGTCTGCTAAATCTTGGCGCATCTCGTGCAACTATGGTGCTGCATCTATCGTCTGGAAATATTACCTACATACAATCGCAGCTGATCCCGCTTTATGACAAGGATTACCCGGTTGTGGGTAGGCAGCGTGTGTCGGTTGGCCGGACGAGTATATTTTGCGCAGGATTCTTGGCTCGATTGACAAAGATATGGCGCAGACAGGTATAAATCGTACAGCCATCATCTTTATCGGTCAGGCCATGATGCCACGTTCTTTCTCTGATTCTGCGCTTTACGCCGAAAAACATTATCAAAGTAATCTTCATTATTTTTTTATAAGGCCACGATTGCAAAGATAATTTATGACTTCTTCTGTGCTAGTAGCCAATGGCTGTAGTGATAGGTAGTCTGCGGTTGATCATGATAATGGTTAGACCAAGCTGGCGGGCTGCGGTGATTTTGCCATAAGATGCTTGACCACCTGAATTGCGGCAGCTGATACAGCCAATTTCGTTTTCTATCAGAAAGCGGCTTTCGTCTTTTTTATTTCGCGGTTTACCAAGGATGATTTGTAATCGCTAGAAAGGCGGCATTGTTTTGGGTAGTTCGATCATGCGGGCTAGGAAACTGATATCATAGCGATGGGAAAAGGCTGCCAGATACTGTCGCCCGATAGCCAGAAAAACTCGTGCACCTTTAGGGATAGTTTCTGCGGCTTCTTCAAGCGTCGCAGCTTCAATCCAGTTATCGCTGGTTTGTTGTTGCCATGAGGGTCGCTCTAGCTGTAAAAATGGTATGCTGATCCTATCACATGCAGTAATGGCGTTTGTCGTGATCCGGCTGGCAAAGGGGTGGGTGGCATCAATAACCAGCCGAATATCTTCTTGCCTGAGATAGATTGCCAGTCCTTCCGTGCCCCCAAAGCCGCCGATACGCACCGGCCCAGCGGGTAGGCGCGGGTTTTTTGTTCGCCCGGCAAGGAAGTTATAATATTGGTCGATTTGCAAGCTAGTTGTTCAGCTAATGCATAACCTTCAGTTGTTCCGCCAAGAAGCAGAATTTTATCACTAGATCTGTGCAAGAATACTTCCTTTCCGATCTGTCACAATAACTTCCACTGTAACCGCTGCTATTTCCTTAGCTGTATTGGCATAAAGGATTTGCTTTTTGAAATTTTGCTTTAACCCCATACCTTGTGCAAGCTGCCATAAAATTTCCTATTTACTTGGCTACGGGAGGAATGCAGGTCAAGCGCTCCTTGGGCCAACTTAGTGAATTTAGCAAATCTGCCGGCAAGTGTTAGTTTGTCGACGGGGTGATTGCGCAAATATTTAAGCACGGCACCCACAAAATCGCTCATAGGATTGTTGGGCTGCCCGCGCCACATCAATGCCACGATGGATAGAGTGAATCCATGCCGAGCATGAGAACGGGTGGATAACACCCGTTGTACCGAGGATGGAAATCCCTCCAATAATGCCAAGTTGCGGGTTCCATGTTTTCTGCGCAATTTTTTCCTCATCAGGCACACTAATAGTGATCATTACATCAGGAGGAAGGCTATATTTTCTGCAGATTTCTTCAACGACATCGCACATCATCTTGCGTGGTATGGGGTTGATTGCTGGTTCTCCGGGCGGGATCAGCAATTCGGCACGGGTAACAGTGCCGACACCTTTTCCTGCTTGGAAAATAATACCTGTGCCGGGTGGTGTAGGATAAACAGTTGCGATGATTATAGCACCGTGGGTGACATCTGGGTCATCACCCGCATCCTTGATAATACCGGCTGTGGCATAATCTTCACCAAGGCTAGTAATTTTCAGCTGAAACCAAGGCATTTCTCCCTTGGGTAGAATGATTCCAACAGGGTCGGGAAAATTACCGGTAATCAGGGCAGTCAGAGCTGCTTTGGTAGCTGCCATTGCGCATGCCCCGGTTGTCCAGCCGGTGCGCAGCTGTTTTTGTGGTAATGGTTTTGTTTTGTCTGTTGTATTATCCATTTCTGATTTTATACACGCTATATTTTGTATTATATTTCGTGCTTTTGTGGTGAATTTACAGGTCAGGCCAAATAATAACGCACAGAAAAAGATTATCTGTATAAATTGATAGCGATTAAATGAATTTTTTCAGAAGAAGCGGTTCCGGAATATGATTGATAAAATACATTCGCGATATGGATTACCTTTCCCGGTCTTTCCAGAGGGGGAGGTATGGCTTGCAGGTGCCGGGCCAGGAGATCCCGGTTTACTGACTCTTCATGCCGTCAATGCCATAGAACAGGCAGATATCATCTTTTATGATGCTCTGCTTGACCAATCCTGCCTTGACTGTGCCAAAGCTGGTGCTGTCCTTGAATTTGCAGGCAAACGCGGTGGCTTTCCTTCCCCCAAGCAGCATGAGATTACCAAATGTATGATTGCATCTGCCCATGACAAATTGCGGGTATTGCGCCTTAAGGGCGGCGATCCATTTATTTTTGGTCGGGGTGGTGATGAGGTGCTGGCACTCGCACAGGCGCATATTCCTTTCCGTGTTATTCCTGGTGTGACGGCGGGGATAGCTGGTCCTACCTATGCTGGTATTCCTGTAACCAGTCGCTTGATAAACCAGAGTGTGACCTTTATTACCGGACATGATATCCATGGAAAATTGCCGCGAAATCTTGACTGGCAAGCGCTTGCACATGGTTCTGGCGTTCTTGTTTTTTACATGGCAATGAAACATTTTCGCGAAATTGCTGAGGCGTTGCTTGCCGCAGGGCGTGATCCTGACGATCCCGTGGCTTTTATTTCCAATGCCACAACCAGAAAACAGCGGGTGATAACCGCAGAACTGAGTCATGCCGCGGCGGCTGCTCGGGAAAAGGGAGTTAAAGCTCCGGCGGTTATTGTGATCGGAAAAGTGGTTAATATGATGCGTGCTCTCGGACATTTCCGCCAAGAGTGGAAAACAATTTTACGCTCCGAAATACAAGATGATAAAGAAGCAGGGCATACCTCTGTTTCTGCCGAAATTGAAAATGCCCTGCCCTGCAAGCCCGAGATAGCAGGCAAACTATCATGAAAGGCTTTATGTTAGCATCTTCCTCTTCAGGTGCAGGCAAGACGCTTGTGATGCTCAGCCTTTTGCGTGTACTAAAAAATCGGGGTATTGACCTTGCTCCGGCTAAGGTTGGGCCAGATTATATCGATCCCGCTTTTCATCAGGCTGCTTGTGGCGTAGAAAGCATCAACTTGGATGCTTGGGCTATGCGTCCCAGTTTTATCGAGGACCTTGTTGCAGATATCATCCAAGATGGCGTGATGCTGGTTGTTGAAGCTATGATGGGGCTTTTTGACGGGGCAACTGATGGCACATATTCTTGCAGGCTGGCGCAATTGTGGCGCTGCTAACGGATTTCAGAAAGCCGAAGCTTCATCTCGGCTATTGTAGGCTTTGAACAGGCCGCTGAATTCTTGAGGCAGAAAAATTTTAGGGGATATGAGTTTATGCCACAACCCTGTGGCAGGAAAACACTACTCCCTTGTTCAAGGCGCGTGATACGCTTGAAAATACTTTCCGTACTATTGGCTTGCAGAAAGGCAGTGTTGCCGGGTCATTTGTTCATGTAATTGACATTGAAGATGAAAGTCGTTCTGAATAAAATAGAGCGGGTCTATTTTAGCTCTTTAACTTGCTTGAATATATTTCAAGTGGTTCTGTATTTATGATTTTCTGGTTTCATATGATAATGGTTTCTCACCATGATTGGCTGTGCTTATGATTGCAGCCAATCTGATTGACGCCCCTGTTGTTCCCAAGCTTGAGTTGAGGGGGTCAGTTTTTGTTATTGTGTTATCGAATATACTAATTTTCTTATATTCTACTTTGACTTATACCGAAACTGTTTGCCGCTGGTGGAAAATATTTCTGAATCATTGATGCAATCGGGGCTTATGACGGTAGCTTGGTCATTACAGTAGCTTTTGGTTAGATATCAACAGGATGGCTCGAAGCAGCTCTAGTATTATAGAGGGTTCTGATTTTTGTTCTGTCTTGGGTTATAGAGGCAAGAATAACGAGGAATTTTTGATTTTGCCTTTTTGTGAAGGAAAAGGATAAATTCGTTGGAAAAACTGTTTTCTATTTTACTACTAGCGTTTCTGATTGATCGTTTGATTGGCGATCCGTACTGGCTCTGGCCTCATCTTCTTCATCCGGTTGTATTTTTCAGCTGGATTGTAAACTGGTTTGAAGCTATTGGCAATCGCATTGATTTTAATTTGCAAAAACGCTATCTGTATGGGTGGATCGCTATTATGGTCTTGCTGGTCGGTGCTGCAGGTGTCGGCTGGCTGCTTGCAGAAATCTGCCTATATTGGCGTATGGCAGGCCTGTTTGTAGAAGCGGTAATTGTTTCTTTGTTTTTTGCCCAGAAAAACCTTTCAGATCATGTCATAACTGTTTGTAGGGCGCTTGAAGAAGCTGGAATTGAGCAGGGGGGCGTTCCGCTGTTTCGATGATTGTAGGACCTGATCCGCAGTCACTTGATGCGGGTGGTATCTGTCGCGCTGCCATTGAAAGTCTTGCTGAAAACAGCTCTGATGGCGTTATTGCTCCCGCTTTTTGGTATACGATATTGGGGATTCCAGGCCTGCTTTCCTATAAAATGTTCAATACTGCTGATTCCATAATAGGGCATAAAAATAAGCGCTACGCCGCATTCGTTTTTGCAGCAGCTCGGCTCGATGACATAGCTAATTATATTCCTGTCAGAATGCGCAAGGCAAAGAGCCCGGGAGTTCTGATATCCGAAGGGCTGTTCGGCTTTTCTGGTCGGTTATGAATATTATCACTATTTTATTGCTGGTGTTATTCTTATTCCTCGGCTTATAGGTTCTTTGATGCTATGTCTTTATAAGATTAGGAAAAATACTTGTTTCCTTTTCATCTTTTTCTCTTGTATAATCTTGGGCAATGAGAATTAAGATCATAAAGGTAAAAACTCTATTGCTGTTTGTTATTGCTTCTTATATGCTCGTTTGGCTTGGCCAAGGTCTGCTAGATTGGAAACTGTACTTACAAGCGCAGCGCTTAGCGCAATGCCAAAGGCTGGACAAATATCAGGGAAGTATTTCCCAGTTCCCCAATCTTAGTTGCTAGGTATATTGCAAGATATAGCCAGATAATTTCTAATCCAATGCTAATAATCAGATCAGCTAATTTTACCGCATTTTGATGCTATCGCTACCCAGTTGAAATAGAAAGCACTGACACCTATCAGAATGAGAAGCTTTTAGCAGGGGCAGGGAATTTGGCTTTTCTGTTGAGTCTGCTGTGGTAGAATAATAAAGGCGATATACAGAAAAATGGTGGGCAGATAATGGACTATCTGGATTGATACCCACCAATTGTCATAATTTTAACAAAGGATTCGCTAATTTCGAAGTCAAGCACATTTCGTGTGGCTAGAGCAAATATTCAAACGCAATACACTGTGCACAGTACTGCGGCAAACAAATGTGTATACAGTAAAATCAGGGTAGCGATGATATACGCCAAGCAGGAATTTCAGCCTAGGAATAATATTTTGCTCCTACGTACCATGTATCAATTCTGTACTCTGTACAGTATAATTCAAGCCGTAGCCATTGCATTTTTCAGATTTTCATCAATTTTATCAAGAAAATCCGTTGTTGAAAGCCATATCTGCCCCGGCCCCGCCAGAAGAGCAAGGTCTTTGGTCATGAAGCCGGATTCAACTGTCTCAATACAGATTTTTTCAAGTGTGGCTGAAAAATTCTTCAATTCTTCATTACCATCAAGCTGGGCACGGTGTGCAAGTCCGCGTGTCCAAGCAAAAATTGATGCAATTGAATTGGTAGAAGTTTCCCGTCCCTTCTGGTGCTGGCGGTAATGGCGTGTCACTGTCCCATGGGCTGCTTCTGCCTCAACTGTCTTGCCATCCGGTGTCATCAATACTGAAGTCATTAGTCCAAGGGAACCGAAGCCCTGCGCTATGATATCAGACTGCACATCACCATCATAGTTCTTGCAGGCCCAGATATAACCGCCTGACCATTTGAGTGCTGAGGCAACCATATCATCAATCAGGCGATGATTATACCACAACTTGCGCTTTTCAAATTCTGCCTTGAACTCTTGATCATAAATTTCTTGGAAAATATCTTTGAAGCGGCCGTCATAAGCTTTTAGAATGGTATTCTTTGTTGAAAGATAAACTGGAAAATTGCGCTGTAAACCGTAATTGAGTGAAGCACGGGCGAAATCACGGATTGAATCATCAAGGTTATACATAGCCATGACAACACCTGAGCCCGGCGCATTGTAAACCTCGTGTTCAATAACCTCTTCATTTTCACTAGTAAACTTGATAGTGATTTTGCCTTTTCCCGAAAACCGAAAGTCTGTGGCGCGGTACTGGTCACCGAAAGCATGGCGCCCTACCACAATCGGCTGTGTCCAACCCGGTACCAGCCGCGGAACATTCTTGCAGATGATCGGCTCGCGGAAAATCACGCCTCCCAGAATATTACGAATGGTACCATTGGGAGATTTCCACATTTTCTTGAGATGAAATTCCTCAACGCGTGCCTCATCGGGTGTAATCGTCGCACATTTTATGCCAACGCCATACTGCTTAATGGCATTTGCAGCATCTACGGTTACCTCATTATTTGTGGCATCGCGGTTTTCAATCGAAAGATCATAATATTTTAGGTCGATATCAAGGTAAGGATGAATGAGCTTTTCCTTAACATATTGCCAGATAATACGGGTCATCTCATCGCCATCCAGTTCAACAACCGGATTATCCACCTTAATTTTTACCATGTGGTTACTCCTCTTACTTCAAAAATATGCGATTTCTATATCATTGCTTTTTCTGTTGGCAAAGAGCTAAAGCCCACCTGTAATGCTTTTGAGGGGAAAACAGTAATGCAGCAGTCAGCCTGCAATAGTTTTTATTCGGGGCGGCGTCGAACTTCATCTATCAAAGATCCATTTCAAGCCTTATTGCTAAATCATATTAATTCCTGTTTGTAACACACCGTGCAAGGTAGGCATTACTTTAAAATAATATTGTTGATTCATTCCGCATAGATGTTGTTTTTCCGGACAGATTTTTTACTTGCAATAAACCTCAAAGTTGATTTCAGTATATTCTGCACCGCAGGGCATTAAGGGCACAGACGCGACCAAATTATCACCCGATATGTTGCCTACATCCAATACCTAACGGGTATAGGCGGTGGTTTCTGAAATATTTCACGAATTAGTTTATGGGTGAGCAATGGGTATCAGATATGAAGATTGCAAAAAATTTCATCTACTCCATAGAACCTTGTATTGGTTAGAGAGCTTGCTAGCTTGGTTGGGGCTGCCCTAGCGACCAAGGAGCTGGGTGCTTCATCTTCTTGTTAAGCACAGCATAGGAGTTAAGTTCATGGTTTGGGCCGCATATTTCTTTTAGTTGATATTATAATAATAGCTGCTTGCAGTGATGCGCATCATGTGTATTCAAGAAAATATAACTATGTCCCGATGCCTGATGCTATCTTTTTGAAAGGAGAGGTATGCTATTCATGGTAATAAAAGCTATATTGGTGCGCTGGGATCTACCGTATCACATAAAAGATGTGTGCATCTTGTTGTAAAGAATGCGGAAATTTTGTATCAACTTATGTGTGAGCCGGTATCAGAAATGTTGAAATTATCATTTGTTTAAGTGATTTGTATAAGACCACTTTACTTTCTGCCTTACGATTTCTGGAATTCAATGTGTTGTGGCATGCTAAATGCTGATGGCTGGATAGATATAACTAAAGGAAAATCAAGATTTATGCCGAGATCAGGTTCGTCTAAAGCAAGGATACAGGAGAAAGGCTTTTTCAATATACCTATGGTGATTGTTGTAATCGTCGTGGTATGCTTGATTGCCTATATTATGCCGGCATACTTTATGTCTTTCGAGGAAGAAGAGATTTTTATTATTACTTTTGGTTTTATTCCTGCATCATTTGCTTTGGATTATAGTCTTATAACCCGGATGACTGCAATAACATATTCTTTCCTGCATGGCAGTTGGATTCATCTGGGATTGAATATGATCTGGTTTATCGTTTTTGGCTCACCACTAGCCAACCGTCTGGGTGTTTTCTTATTCCTTCTGTTCTGGGTTTTTACCGCGATTATTGCAGCGCTGACCCATTTCTTACTTTATCCGGACAGTGATGTGGCGCTTGTTGGCGCTTCGGGGGCAATTTCCGGTTTGATCGGAGCTACTGCCCGTTATGGTTTCCTGCATGCTTCTGGTATACATCATAGCAATAGATTTGAATTCGCCGGACCTGTTCTCTCAATTCATACTGCTCTTCAGTCGCGTACCGTGGTCGGTTTTATCAGCGGATGGCTGCTTCTCAATGTGGTTATCGGTGCTTTTCCGGGAGAGGAAGAAGCTACAATTGCTTGGGAAGCACATATCGGAGGCTTATTTGCAGGTTTTCTGGCAATCAGTTTTTTCGATCGATTTTCAGCTTCATCATAATACTTTTAAAGTATTTTCCCCTGTAAAAAAGCATCGGGACAGGCTTTACATATGCTTATTCGAGATACCTGAGATAGGAATGAGCTGCATAAAGAGCAATTGCAGCCGCATTGGATACATTAAGCGATTTGATTTTTCCCGGCATATCCAAGCGAGCCAGTGCTGAGACCATTTGCTTGGTTTTCTGCCGCAATCCTTTGCCTTCAGCACCCAAGACCAATGCGATTTTTCTACCTGAAAAAGCTACTTCGAGTGGTTGTGTTCCTGCTGAATCAAGGCCAAATGTCTGAAACCCTGTCTCATGGAGTGTTTCAAGTGCTTTTGCTAGATTTTGCACTATGATATGGTCAATCAATTCAAGTGCCCCTGCGGCTGCTTTTGCTAGAAAACCGGATTCTTGGGGAGAGTGTCGGGCCGTTGTAATCAGCGCGCCGGCATTAAACGCCACGGCTGAGCGCATAATGGCACCGACATTATGCGGGTCTGTTATCTGATCTAGGATGATAATCAGAGGTAAATCATGAAGATTTATAAGTTTTTTAGTAAAAAGTGGCTCTGTTTCAAGCATTATGCCCTGATGAACAGCTTCCGAACCAAGTAGCTGCTCCAATACTCGGGGTTCAGTCACTTCAGGTGTGCAGGGTAATTGTAATTCGTCAAGACCAAGGCGTATGCAGGCATTTTTGGTCACGAGTAGCCGATGGATTTTACGGCGCGGATTTTTAAGTGCTGCTTCAGTTGTATGAAAACCGTAAAGCCAGATGCGACCTTTAGATACGCCTGCAGGTGCGATGGCCTTTCTCGCATGATTTTTGACCATATCAGCACTCTTAACAGCGCGATACTGACGCCGTAGGCGTGCATAATGGGAATCTCTGGGCGTCTTTTTACACATTACCCTATATCTATATTCTCAATCTATTTCTATGGATAGAGCGTTTGGTAACAAATTTATCAATCGAATATCAAAATTTTCAATATTAAGTGATTGACAAGTCAGATTTCTTATAGTCATAATTGGAAGTCTGATTCTTAGAAATGGCATATTTTTTTGGACATAATACAGAATGCATGGCTGCACATGCAGAACTCTGCTGGGATACGAGCATGGAGGGATGCCCGAGTGGTTAAAGGGGGCGGACTGTAAATCCGTTGGCTTTGCCTACGTTGGTTCAAATCCAACTCCCTCCACCATAGCAATGTTGGCATTTTGTGTATGCGGGTATAGCTCAGTGGTAGAGCAGCAGCCTTCCAAGCTGAATATGCGGGTTCGATTCCCGCTACCCGCTCCAGACATTGAGAGAGTTCGATACATGATGTGAGTTAAGGATCGCATGCATTACCGTATCATCAGTGTGAATTTAAAGCGTTGAGTATGTTTCAGAATGAGTCAAGGTCGTGCCCAGTATACAATGCAGTTTGATCATTACGAGTCTGTGCCGATAGCATTTGCGCAGGAAATTCAGAAGAAATACGCGTAATCGGCTGATTGCGTTAAGGTTTAAACATTGCCCACAGGGTATTTTA
>QENA01000033.1 GCA_003331045.1 Candidatus Tokpelaia sp. JSC189 | reverse complement strand
GGACTTTTATGGAGGTATCGCAATCCAGTTTGATACGACGCTTTTATATGATCTGGCATAAGAAACTTGAACGCTTCGTGAGGATAATTCGTGATCACTGTCTGTGCACTCGTGGATATGCAGGTATTCTATGATCAAAGCATCAACGTCGCAATGAATTTCAGAAATATGGCCGTGAGCTCCATTGTATTGGCCTGTAGAGAGGAAGACTTTGGCTGTGTTGTCAAAAAATGACGATAAAATCAGCCTCTGTGAAGCAGAAAAAGACGTAGGCATCATCCGTGATGGTCACAAATATGCTGTAATCATGATTGTAAGAACAATTCCAACCTATAATATCATAATACGCCTGACAGAGCTACAAGAAATCATCAATCAACGGATTATTGTCTGCTCACTCAAGGACGCTGCCAAGAGCGATCAGGTCAATTTTTAATAAATTTCTCGATGCCCAAGATGGCAGTACGATTATTGTGATCAATGTTTTGACCCGGATAGGTACAAGGATGGCGACGCCCGCCCCATCGCAGATAGCATCTGCTAGATATTATCGGCGAAGTGGATGACATTAGTAATTTACTGAATTACAGCTTCTTATCGCAATTACAATAGCTTGGAGTATTTCTTGAAAATCCTGGTTATACTGGTTTTCAATTCATCCGGGGATCTGCACGAAAATAATGTGGTGGCCGAAAACTATACATATGTCTATTTTGTATTTTTACAAGGAGCTCTCTACTACGGAATGTGCGGATCGCAGAGGTAGACACGGATTTCCATTGCAAAAAAATTTCAGGCTGTGTTTATGACAGCAAAGCAGAGCGGAGGCTGTTGTAAAAGTCGGTATTTTCGAATTTTTATAATGATCTGCCAAGTTCTGTGGGCGTCAAGCGGGTGAACATTTTTAGTTGATAACGTTTTTGTTGTTATGTTGAATGAGAAGCCTGGTGTGCTTTTTGTTGGTATACGGTATG
>QENA01000032.1 GCA_003331045.1 Candidatus Tokpelaia sp. JSC189 | reverse complement strand
AAATAGCTATCTGGGATACGATAAAAGTTCTGATGGCTTCGCTGTTGTATCTGGAAAAGGATCAACCTGGAATAATAGCAAGGATACCTACGTTGGATACGGGGGCAAAGGGGATCTGAAAGTTGAAAATGGCGGGGCCGTATACAATACCAATGGCTATCTAGCACACGAAAAAGGATCTCATGGCTCAGCTCTGGTATCGGGTGAAGGATCAACCTGGAATAATAAGGGTGATGCTTTCGTTGGACACAAGGGCAAAGGGGACCTTCAAGTTGACAATGGCGGGGCCGTATACAATACCAATGGCTATCTGGGATCCGAAAAAGGTTCTCATGGCTCAGCTGTTGTATCCGGAAAAGGATCAATCTGGAATAATAGCAACTACCTGCTCGTTGGCATAGAGGGCAAAGGGGACCTTCAAGTTGACAATGGCGGAACCTTATCAAGTGAAACTGGCTATCTAGGATACGATAAAAGTTCTGATGGCTCAGCTGTTGTGTCTGGTGAAGGATCAACCTGGAATAATAAAGGTGATGCTGTCGTTGGACAGAAGGGCAAAGGGACACTGCAAGTTGACAATGGCGGGGCCGTATCAAGTGCAAATGGCCTTTATTTAGCCAATGCTGAAGGTTCTATTGGAACGATCAACATTGGTGGAGAAGCGTCTGGATCTGCTAGGAATGCGGGGAGTTTAAAGACCCCATCCATTTTCTTCGGAAATGGAGAAGGAAATTTGGTCTTTAATCACACCACTTCTGATTATTTGCTTTCTTCCGATCTCAAGAGCACTGGTTCTGGTACCCACGAGATCCGGAATATCTCTGGCTCGACCAGACTAACGGGCAGCGTTTCAGGCTTTACCGGTAGGACAAACGTAGAGGGTGGTTCCCTGACGATAGCTGGGCGTGATGTTCTTGGCGGCAGTGTTGATATATCAGGCGGCGCATCGTTAGATTTCGCGCCAACAGCAGCAGCCGTTTA
>QENA01000031.1 GCA_003331045.1 Candidatus Tokpelaia sp. JSC189 | reverse complement strand
CTTCTGCATTACATGCAATCTCCCAAGTGGCCGACAGTCCAGCCAACACTCTGGCAAACTCCAATCGTGCCGCCAGATATTCCACATCCTTCGAGGACCCTTTAATACCAAAAAAAATAAATTAGCCTGATCTCTCAATCACTCTTGCCTGAACACAAACCGTCTTCATCTGTGCCCCTAAATCATCATGCAGGCCAGATAACGGGGCTATCTTTCCTTTGTTCAGACCCTCTCCTCGCTTGTAAACGAAATGAGGTCAAAACCAGCTTGCTACCCTCTAACCTTCATGGCATATCCTCCGGACAAAACCTCAAGAGCGCAGAAAAAGGGATCGCCCTGTTTGCAAAGTGAATGTGGCTGTGCCTGAACCAGAAGATTTCCTTAAGTTCATAAACCCTCATCATATCAATCCTTGATCCTGACTGATATGAGTGTCATCAATAACCCAACTGCAGGCTTCTTTCCTTCCCAGATCTCTACACAAAATCACTTCATGCAAATCACAATCCCTATCCAAATCTCACCTCAAAAACACACTCCCTATGTCTCTATCTCTTGCAGTCCCGTCATCTGTAACAGCTGAAAGGCCTCAGAGCCGCATGCAACTGCGCAACAAGATTTTAATCCCACTCATCTCATCAAAAGGACAAACCCCTGCCATCACAATAGCTCATAGAGGGGGAGGGGGACATGGAAGCTTAAAGCCCCAAAGCGCTTCGGGCGCTGAAAAGCCATTTTTGCCCAACTCTATTTTCAAAATAAGAAAGGTATCTGCGGGGAACCGATTAGCTTTGCGCCAATTCCACGCAGATCGTAAGTCTTTACGTCCAGTTAGTTTTGCAACTTTTGAGTTACCACCTATGGCGTCAATAACATTAGCTACATTTTGAAGATATGTTTCCATAAATATCAAAATAATCCAAATATTTTGGATTGTCAAAAAGATTTTAGAGATTCATCTGCTTGGACGGACAGTTAATCTTTTAAAAGGTATTTATGTCCTATGGCAAGCAAAAGAACTAATCACGATCCAGAATCAATGAAAGCTAGAATATCAGCTATTAGAACTGTGTTTTCTCCGGCACTTGGTGTGTTTACACAAGCAGAATTTGCTCGTTCTATTGGAATATCTCCTACAACATGGGGAAATTATGAAAAAAATGGAATGAGGCCACAGATAGATGAAGCTCTAAAGCTTGTGGAGAGGTTTGGTCTTACTCTTGATTGGATTTATCTTGGAGATCGCCGTTACCTCCCTCTTGAAATTGCTGAACGGCTAGATCACTGCATGATTGCGAACGTTTTAGAAAAGTAATTTACTATTAATTTTTTACCTTTTCTTTTTTTAGAAAACAAAATCCAAAAAAATTGGATTTTAATATTGATTTATCCAAATATTTTGGATAATCTTATCTCCATAAACACTTTTATCCCTAGCCGGGTTATTGAGGAGGAATATTTAATGCTGAGAGCGAATGGATATAGGAGTTACATTGTAGGGAAGGAAAGCGATGATGATCGTGATTTTAGGAGATTGAGAGAATATGAAGCTGGGAAAGGATATGCTGGAAGGCATGGGGTTTATATTTTTGATAAAGATTTGAAGGGCAATTTTATAACGGGCGATGTCTGGAAAATGGATATCTGCCTGAAAACGATATCTACCCCGTCATGTTTTTATGAGAGGTATTATGATTGATGAATAAGGCTCCGTTTATGAAGAGAGATGAGTGTCTATTCGTATTTTATGAGAATGGAGAACATTTGGGGTATGGGTGGCCGATTTTGAGTCCTGAAGATGTAATTGAGAAGATTAGTGGGACGGATGGAGTGATGAGGATTGATCGTTATGACCTTATTTCGCATATGGGAGAGGATATTACG
>QENA01000030.1 GCA_003331045.1 Candidatus Tokpelaia sp. JSC189 | reverse complement strand
GTTGCCATCAGTGTATTTCCAGCTACCGTGAAGCTGGTATAATATCAGAAGAAAAATAAAAACAGATTCTTAAAGTGGATAAATAAGCCATAGAACCTATTAAGAAACTCCATTCCTAGAGAAAGAAATTTAAAAAATCAAGATCGAAGTCAACACAAAGTGGGGAATTAGCAATATTAAGCATCGAGATTTTATGAGCCTTTTTCATCGCCTGAAAAAGCTTGATAAGCTTTATAATTTTACCCTGACTGTGAAGAAGACCTGAAAAAGGATTATCAGTGATATAGGAAGCAAAGCGACCAAGTATGATATGCAGAGATAGGAAAATAAGGTCCGACCTGATCAGAATTGTCTCGTACAATTATCATGCAACCAGCCGGTTCTCGATCTCATATCCAATGCATTCTGGCCCGTTCATTGCCTCTTGAAAATTATTTTTTATTTTATTTTCTTCTAGGTTTATTTTTATTCATGAACGCAATGTCCTGCGACATAGGTTTTTAATAGGTTGAAATTCTTGTCCATTACATTGATATCAGCCCGCAAGCCTGGGAGCAAGCGGCCGCGATCCTCCAGTCTGAGATAATCTGCCTGATATTCGCTTAGGCGTTTCGAAGCCTGAATTGGGGAATCACCAAGCATGATAAAATTCTTGAATGCCTGATCAAGTGTTAACACGCTGCCTGCAAGAGTTCCATTCTTCAGGCGTACTATTCCTTCTTTCTTGTAAATATTATTTTCACCGAGTTTATATTTGCCATCCGGCATGCCACAGGCAGCTGTTCCATCTGTTATACCATAAAGACGAGGAATGGCCCGCATTGCTGTAAGGACTGCACCTTTATCAGCATGTATAAGATCCGGAATGATTTCACAATAAAAACCTTTGGCCAAGGCAGAACCAACAGCACCCGGAGCACGGTGCCTGAGAGGCGACATGGCATTATAAAGATGGGTGAAAGATTGTGCACCTGCTTTGAGGGCGCAGATGCATTGACCATAGTCAGCAAGTGTATGTCCGATCTGGGCATGGATATTCTGCTGCACCAGCCAAGGAATGATATCAAGATTTTTAGAAAATTCGGGTGCAAGTGTGACGATACGGATCGGGGCAATTGCATGAAAGCGGTGGATCAGCGCGCGACTTGCACGGGTTGTATAGTTTGGCTGTGCACCAAGTTTGGCAGCGTTGATGAACGGTCCCTCAAGATGCACGCCCATGATATCAGCTCCGCCTGTCGGGGTTTTCATCATTTGTGCAATTGCTTTAAGAGCGTGGATGATTTTTTCTTCTTTAGCTGTCATTATAGTGGCAAGCAAGGAAGTGGTGCCATAACGAGCATACATTTGTGCTATCACACGTGTAGCTTCTCCTCCCTGCATGATATCCATCCCTCTGCCACCATGCACATGAAGATCAATAAAACCGGGTAATAAGTAGGGAGTTTCAGCAGCTACTTTAGGGGAAGTAATTTCAATGGCGGAAATCAGGCCATTCCTTATAATTAGATCTCCAAAAACCCATCTATTATTGGTCAAAATATTGCCTGTCAACTTCATGCCAAATCTCCTATACCTTCTTTAAAATTAGTGCACAATCCAGATCAGTCAGAAGATTCGGCTTTTTCCTAAGGATAGGATTAATATATTGATCTCAATCATCACTGGATGTTGTTAGATATTATCTTTTTCAATAACAAATTTATGATTCTTTAGTTTTTTAGCAATGGTAATATAAATATGTTGGTTTTCTGCTTTGCCGATAAGCAATGTTCAGGAAACAGATCCTGACTAGCTTGAAGCTTCCAGCCATGCAACGATGTGTTCATATACAGCTTCAAAAGATAGAAGGGCACCCACAATTTCTTAATATGTTAGTAATGTAAAAATTACAGGTACCCTTCAACAGGCATTGTAATTTGTTGCTTTACAGAGAAATTCTCAACGCTTTCAAGAAAAATATGTCTTATATCCAAAAATTATACAGGTAGAAAAACTGTTCAGATGACTACTCATAGACGCGCCGGCAATCTTTAAAGAACGAGTTTTATCGATTTTTTGCTGGGGTGTTGTAACAGGCATGAAAATGACAGCCCGGCGCTGGAAGTGGCAGCATACGAAGGCCAACCCCTGTGCATGATTACCGGCCGAAGCACATACAAAAGCCGTCTGTGGCTC
>QENA01000029.1 GCA_003331045.1 Candidatus Tokpelaia sp. JSC189 | reverse complement strand
CGTAATATCCTCTCCCATATGCGAAATAAGGTCATAACGATCAATCCTCATCACTCCATCCGTCCCACTAATCTTCTCAATTACATCTTCAGGACTCAAAATCGGCCACCCATACCCCAAATGTTCTCCATTCTCATAAAATACGAATAGACACTCATCTCTCTTCATAAACGGAGCCTTATTCATCAATCATAATACCTCTCATAAAAACATGACGGGGTAGATATCGTTTTCAGGCAGATATCCATTTTCCAGACATCGCCCGTTATAAAATTGCCCTTCAAATCTTTATCAAAAATATAAACCCCATGCCTTCCAGCATATCCTTTCCCAGCTTCATATTCTCTCAATCTCCTAAAATCACGATCATCATCGCTTTCCTTCCCTACAATGTAACTCCTATATCCATTCGCTCTCAGCATTAAATATTCCTCCTCAATAACCCGGCTAGGGATAAAAGTGTTTATGGAGATAACTTACCCATTTTGGGAAATAAATCAACCCCAAAATGGGGATTTTTATTTTTATCTAATTATTCAGTCAAAATTTTTCTAAATATAAAGTACTTAAATAACCACTAAAATTAAGAATAGCGGTCACGTAAGGTCTAAAGACATAAAAATAAAAGGTCTTGAGGCGGCTTTTGTGTTTTTGAAAGTATGAAACAGAATACGAAGATTTTTTATATTGATAGCTTCAATTTTTACTTTCTGCGCATGAAGTGGCATCCAATATACAAATGAATGTGAAAGCCTTGGCTGATCGCTTGTCAGGTTCAAATATAGCAGTTTAAAAGGTCAATTACTATACGACAAACGTATCTGATAAAATTGACCAGAATGCACCAATAAGAGAACAGGCGTATTTTCGAGCATTATCGTTCGTGCCTGAAATTTCAGTGCATGAAGAACCTCTTTATATACGGAGAAGTGCTCATCGGCTGCTCACTTTTATGTGCAAAGCCGAACTCTTATGTCTGAAATCTACCAGCCCAAAAATTGGTATGCGTAAAGAAAACAGAAGAAAAGAGCAGTGATAATGTCAATCATGCGTCTCATTCTCAGAGATACCTTTACCAAGAAATTTGATATCGCTTATGTCCTCAAAAATGATACCGATCATGTAGAACTCATTCGTATCGTAACAGAAGAAATCGGTTTACAGGTTTGTATTGTTTCTCCCTATCGTCAACGAAATAGAGGGATCCCTGTTCCTGCGCCGAGTTTGAAACGGATTGGCACATCCAAGCTATATATTGATAATGCAGATTTAATAGCATGCCAGATTACAGACCCAATCATATCACCCATCAGAAAGCCTGTTAGTTGGAATTAATATTTCTACGGTTATCGTATATTATACAGCTATAGCCTTTAGGTATCCACTCGCAACCGTCTAGCATAACGAGGATGTATAATTTGCATCACAACAGCAGCCCAGCCTACGCGCTGGTCGTGAATCGTTTCCCCAACTACAGATTCTAAATCAAATACCCCGCGCCTAGAACCTCGAAGAAGCCTCTTTACAAGAATACGCCCGTCTAACAAACCGACGACGCAAACTTCCCCAAGTGCACTTTCTTGCGGCGGAAGCTGTTTATTTTCATACAGAATCAAGCTCCCATCTGGAGCGTATATACCCATAGAATGACCTGAAACCTCAACAGCAACTTCATCGCCAAATGCTCCTATAGGAACCTTTATCTCTCCAAATGGGCCATGATCTGTATCATGAATTATTTCACCACTCGTAGAATCTCCTACACGTCCAATTATAGGTATTGTAATCGGGATTACCTCCTCCAAAATTTCAGCCTGACGAACCCCAAACGCCTTTGCTGCAAGATCTATATATTGAGCAGTTAACCTGCGCTCTCCGCGCTCTAACTTAATAAATTGCCCACGTGACACACCCATAGCATCGGCGGCCTTTTCATGCGTCCACCCTCGCTCAAATCTAAGTTCTTTCAATCTATTTCCCATACCGGGTATAATTATCTATGTTTTTCCTTATGTCATATCCCATTTTGGGGTTTACTTATTTCCCAAAATGGGATTTAATTTAGGCATGAAACTTACAGATTACATGACAATAAACAATATCTCTACAAAAGATATGGCAACACTCATTGGAGGTATGTCTGCGTCAGGTGTCAAAAAATGGCTATACGGCGAAAGAACCCCAAGACCAGATCAAATGAGGCGAATCGCGGAGGTAACTAAAGGTATGGTATTGCCAAATGACTTTGTACTTTTGAGTAATACCCCCTCTATGAGCTATTGTGATGGCAGGGGTTTGTCCTTTTGATGAGATGAGTGGGATTAAAATCTTGTTGCGCAGTTGCATGCGGCTCTGAGGCCTTTCAGCTGTTACAGATGACGGAACTGCAAGAGATAGAGACATAGAGAGGGAGGTTTTTGGTGAGACTTGGTATGATGAGTATTATGGATTGTGATTTGCATGAAGTGATTGAGAGATCAGGCTAATTTATTTTTTTTGGTATTAAAGGGTCCTCGAAGGATGTGGAATATCTGGCGGCACGATTGGAGTTTGCCAGAGTGTTGGCTGGACTGTCGGCCACTTGGGAGATTGCATGTAATGCAGAAG